>CANGJI010000151.1 GCA_947454135.1 Sphingomonadaceae bacterium | reverse complement strand
GCGAGAGCTTAAGCTGGCGAAGATTGCCATACCCGCATCTCCCGGCGCTCCGCCAAGCGCGACGTCTTCGCCGCTGGCGGAAGAGGCAGCGACTGCGCGCGGCGCGATGGCCAATGTCGTGCCGATCCTGCGCCATCTTCTGCGCAGTGACGACAAATCGATCTTCAGCGACGAGATCGTTTCGCGCGTGCGCGGCATGTTTGTCGACGTGGCGCGCCAATTGGTGATCGCGCTGGCCGAAGCTGCGGGGCACAGCGAGCCGGAAGGCTGGGCGCATGAAGCCGCACACGAACTGGCGCATGTGCTCGCCGATAATCCCGGCTTTCTCGAGCATTTCCACACCTTGGCGCTCGAATGGCATTGGACCGGCCGGCTGGAGCGCAATCGCGGGGTCGATCAGGTGCTCTCGCCATTGATCCAGGCGCGGATGGCCGATCCCGATGGGGCGACATCCGCCAGCGCGATGAACCTGCTCGCCGCGCAGGCACGCTTCTGCCAGAACCAGCGGCGCATGCAGATGCCGCTGGCGGAATTGCCGGGCGATCTCATCCATATCGCGCTGGTTACCCTGCGCGGCCATGTCGGCATGGATGCCTCCGCCGATGCCTATGCCGTGATCGCGGAACGCAGCGTCCGCGATCAGATCGACGAGGCGCGCGGGCGGCTTGCGCAGATGGGCCGCGTGCTCGATGCGATGGGCGATATGGCCACTGCTGCGCTCGATATCGACAAGGCCGGTGTCGCGCTGTTCTTCACCGCGCTCGCACGGGGGGCGGGGCTCAGCCGCGAGGCCGCGATCATGGCGGCGATCGACAGCCAGTTGCCGCGGTTCGTGCTGGCGCTGCGCGCCTGCGGCCTGCCGCCGACGGCAGTTTCCATCACGGCGCTGGCATTCCATCCCCATGCGAACCTGCCGCACGGCTATGCGGAGATCACTCCTGCCGAAGCCGCCGCCTTGCTTGGCGAGGCGGCCGCATGAGCGCGCTGCGTGAGCAAGGGGCGATGCAGACCACGCCGAGCGGCTTGATCCGCGCCCGCACCGATGGCGCAGATCGGCTGATCGAGGCAGACGAGCCGCTGGCCAACCTGCAGCTTCGCGCTGGCAGCACGGTCCCCGGCGCCATCGCCGTGCCCGCATTGCTGGCGCTGGTGCGCCGCGTTCGCCGGACCGGGCACGCCGCCTCTCGCGCGATCCTGACCGTCGATCAGGGCCATCCGGTGACTGCAATGGCGCTGGTCACGCCGCACGGTGATGGCACCGAGATCGAGCTCAGCCAGTGGCACCGCGGCGAGGAAGCCAACACCGAACTGTCCGTGCCCGAAGCGCTGCTCCACCATGTTGCCGAAGCGGAAATCCTGCTCGACGATGCGCAGCGCGTGATCGTGGCCCATGTGCGCGCGCCCGATCTCGCCGGGCTTGCCGCCGCACTGGAAAAGGGCCGTGGCCGCTACTGGACCGACTTCGTGACGATCGACCGCGTCAGCGATCTGATGACGGCGCGGCGGGGGCCGCTGCACTGGCGGCTGCTCGATGATGCGCCCTTTACCGTCGAAGGCTCCGCCCGCAGCTGGCGCGCGCGTATCATGCCGCGTGGACAGGGCGGGTTTGCGCTTCTGGCGATTCCGGAAATGATCGAGACGCTGCCGGCCACTCCCGCCGCTGATGCAAAGCAGAATGCGGCGGACGCGCAGCCCGGCTGGAACCGCCTGCTGGGCCGCGATCTCGCGCCTGCTCTGCGCCAGCCCATCACCCGTATCATCGCCAATGCCGAAACGATCCGGACCCGGCTCGCGGGGCCGCTTGCCGACGAATATGCAGGCTATGCGCGCGATATTGCCGAGGCAGGCCGCCATCTGATGAGCCTGATCGAGGACCTTGCCGATCTTGAAGCGGTCGAGGCGCCGGGCTTCGCGCCGGCCCCCGATCACATCGATCTGGCCGATTGCGCACGCCGCGCTGCCGGGATCCTCTCGGTACGTGCGCAGGAGCGCAGGATCACGCTGGTCACGCCGGATGCTGCTGTGCGCGTGCCCGCGGTCGGCGAGTTCCGCCGCGTGCTGCAGGTCCTGCTCAACCTTGTCACCAATGCGATCCGCTATGGCCCGGAGGGCTCCACCGTCACGCTCGAAACGGGAGAGGACGCGCGCGGAGCGTGGGTTGCCGTGCAGGATGAAGGCCAGGGGCTCGATGCCGAGCAGGCGGTCCGCGTGTTCGAGAAGTTCGAGCGGCTTGGCCGCAGCGGCGATGGCGGGACAGGCCTTGGCCTTTATATTTCGCGCCACCTTGCTCGCGCGATGCGCGGCGATCTTGTCGTGACGAGCGCGGCGGGCGAGGGCGCCCGCTTCGAGCTTACCCTGCCGCCTGACCCTTCGGTCTGAGGTTCAGCGCCGCCGCTGGCCAAGCACCAGAAGGCCCGCGCCGAACAGCGCGAGCAGGCCGCCCCACAGGATCCAGACCTTCTGTGCCAGCATGAAGCTGGACGCCGGCCACATGATGAGGCCGGCCCCCTGGCCTATCCACAGGAGCCCCATGAGCAGGGCGGCGATGCCGAGTGCGCGCAGGATCATGGTCATGCTGCTATCCTCTTATCGCCGCCCCTGAAGGCTCAGCGCTGGTTGACGGGCACGTAGTCGCGCTGCACCGGGCCGGTGTAGAGCTGGCGCGGACGGCCGATCTTCTGGCCAGGATCGCTGATCATTTCGTTCCACTGCGCGACCCAGCCCACGGTGCGGGCCAGCGCGAAGAGCGCGGTGAACATCGCGGTCGGGAAGCCGATCGCCGAAAGGATGATGCCCGAATAGAAGTCGACGTTCGGGAACAGCTTCTTCTCGATGAAGTAGGGATCGCTGAGCGCCAGTTCCTCAAGCCGCAGCGCGGTCTCGAACAGCGGATCGGTGACCTTGAGCGAGGAGAACACCTCGCGCACCGTCTGCTGCATCACCGTCGCGCGCGGGTCGTAGTTCTTGTAGACGCGGTGGCCGAAGCCCATCAGGCGGAACGGATCGTTCTTGTCCTTGGCGCGCTCGATGTAGTGCGGAATC
>CANGJI010000150.1 GCA_947454135.1 Sphingomonadaceae bacterium | reverse complement strand
CTCCGGCCCCCCCCTGGGGGGGGGGGGGGTTGTCCCCCCTCCCCACCCCACGAACGGGCGGGGGAAATGAAGGGATGACCGATCATACTCCGGGCGAACGGCTGAAGGCCAACCTGCGCACCCTGTCGTGGCTCGATGCCGCCCGTGTGCGCGTCTACGCCGCGATGATCCTCGTCGCCTACATACCGATGATGGTGAAGGTGTTCCGCGAGGCGACCGGCACCGTGGGCAGCGATTTCCTCGCGTTCTGGGGCACCGGACGCCTGCTGCTGAGCGGCCCTGCCCCGCGCGTCTACGATCTCGTGGCCGAACACGCCGCGCAGATGGCCGCGGGCACCGGGCAGATGGTCGCCTACGTCAATCCGCCACCGTTCCTGTTCCTCGCCGCACCCTTGGGGCTAATGCCCTACGCGGCGGCATGGGTGGTCTGGGCGCTGGCCGGCTGGGCCGTGTGGTTCCTCGTCGCCCGCCGCGCCCTGCCCGATGGCGGAGCGGCCGGCGCCCTTATCGTGCTCGCCTTCCCCGGCGCCTATCTCGCCGCCAGCCACGCCCAGAACGGCTTCGTCACCGGCGCGCTGCTGATCGCCGCCGTGCTCACGCTGCGCCGCTCGCAGGCGCTCTCCGGCGCGCTGTTCGGCCTGCTGGTGATCAAGCCGCACCTCGCCCTGCTGGTCCCCTTCTGGCTCGCCGCCGGGCGCAAGTGGACGGCCATCGCCGCCGCCGCCGCCTCAGCCGCCGCGCTGTGCCTCGCCTCGCTGCTCGTCTTCGGCCTCGATACCTGGCGCGCCTATCCGCAGAGCTTCGAGGTCAGCCAGTACCTGATGAACCAGAGCTCGATCGAGTTCTTCCTGCGCATGTGTACGCCCTTCGCGGCGCTGCGCGTGCTGTTCGGCCAGACCGCCGCGATGGCGGGCCAAGCCGTCATCACTCTCGCCACCGGCGCGCTCGCCTGCCTCTACTGGCGCCGCGCTCCGTCAGACGAAGCCGCCGGCGCGATGCTCCTCGCCGCGACCGCGCTCGCCTCGCCCTACCTCTTCAGCTACGACTTGCCCTTCCTCGTCATGCCGATCGCCTTCCTCATCGGCATGGGCCGCCGCGAGGGCTGGCGGCCCTGGGAAAAGACCCTGCTCGTGCTGATCTGGCTATCCCCGCTCGCCACGCGCGCAGCGGCGCTGCCGCTGGGGCTCAACCTCATGCCGATCCCCGCCGCGATCCTCATCGGCCTCGTCTGGACGACATGGGCCCCGCCAAAGGCAAAGTCCGCCTGATCCCGCACCCCCGCGAAGGCGGGGGCCTCAGGCCTCATGAAACTCCATCAGCGAACAACCCCATCAGACCCCCGCCTGCGCGGGGGCGCGGGGGCGCGCTGAACCCTAATCCCAGTTTGCCTCGGGCGGCAGGCTCATCAGGATCGCGTCGATGTTCCCGCCGGTCTTGAGGCCGAACAGCGTACCGCGATCATAGACGAGGTTGAACTCGGCATAGCGCCCGCGCCAGGTCAGCTGCTTCAGCTTGTCCTCGCGCGTGAAGTCCATCCCCATCCGCCGCCGCACCAGCGCCGGATAGATGTTGAGGAAGGCATCGCCCACGTCGCGCGTGAAGGCAAAGTTCGCCTCGAACCCGGCATCGTCGGCGCATTCGAGATGATCGTAGAAAATGCCGCCCACGCCGCGGTGGACCTTGCGGTGCGGGATATAGAAGTAGTCGTCCGCCCACGCCTTGAACTTGGGGTAATAGGCCGGATCATGCTTGTCGCACGCCGCCTTGTAGCTGGCGTGGAAGTCCGCCGTATCCTCGTCATAGGGGATCGGCGGGTTGAGATCGCCGCCGCCGCCGAACCACGCCTTGCGCGTCGTCAGGAAGCGGGTGTTCATGTGGACGGCAGGCACATGCGGGTTCGCCATGTGCGCCACAAGGCTGATCCCGGTCGCGGTAAAGCCCGGGTTGTCCGGGTCCGCACCGTTCATCGTCTTGGCAAAATCGGCGCTGAAGGTGCCGCCCACGGTGGAGACGTTGACGCCCACCTTCTCGAACACCTTGCCCTTCATCAGGCCCTGCACGCCGCCGCCGCCATCCGGCACCGGCTCGCCGTCATGCTCGCGCTTCCACGGGGTGTAGGTGAAGCTGGCGTCGCTCCCGGCTTCGCGCTCGATCGCCTCGAACTCCGCGCAGATCCTGTCCCGCAGGCTTTCGAACCAGGTCCGGGCACGGGCGGTCTCCGCGCTCCAATCCTCTTTAGCGACGGCCGTCGAGGCCTCTTGTGCAGTGCTCATGTGGCGAGTCTTGCCAAGCGAAACGCAATCCGGCAAGGCCTCTACATGGTTCCCGTTTCGTTCGCGTCTTTCGAGTTTGCCGGGCAGGACTTCGCGCTCGCCCCCAGCCGCGCGCTCTATTGGGCGGAGGAACGGGCGCTGCTGGTCGCCGATCTCCACCTCGAAAAGGCCAGCTGGTACGCCTCGCGCGGGCAGATGCTGCCGCCCTACGACAGCCGCGAGACGCTGGGCCGAGTCGCCGATGCCCTGCGCGAAACCGGCGCGCGCCGCGTGTTCTGCCTTGGCGACAATTTTCACGACAGCGACGGCCCCAGCCGCCTCGAACCCCACGCCGCAGGAATGCTCGATGCCCTGATGCGCGCGGTCGATTGGGTCTGGATCACCGGGAACCACGATACCAGGGACACCAGCGTCAAGGCCCAGGGCGTCGCGGAGCTTACCGTGCGCGGCATCGCGCTCCGCCACGAAGCCCGCCCCGGTGAGACGCAGGCCGAGCTTTCCGGCCACTACCACCCCAAGCTGCGCGTCACCGCGCGCGGCCGCAGCGTGGCCCGTCCCTGCGCCGTCGCCAGCGAACGCCGCCTCATCCTGCCCGCCTTCGGTGCGCTGACGGGCGGCATGGACGCGGCTGACCCCGCGATCCTCGGCGCGCTCCAGCCCGCCCGCGCGATCGACGCGCTGGTCCCCGCTGCCGGCAGACTGGCGCGTTTCCCCCTGTGGCGCGGGGTGCAAACACCTTAACCCCAAACCAACCTTCGCGCTTTATCTGCCGCCGCATTGTGATATGAGCGCGCGGGGGCTTGGTTCAGCAGCCTTCCCCCGTTTTGGAAACATCAGGAGCAAGCACTATAGCCCCCCCACCCCGGCGCATGATGGCGCCCCCTGTCAAGAACGGCCCCCGTTACAACCAGCTCATCTCCGTGCCCAAGGTGCGCGTGATTGATGAGAACGGCGAAAATCTGGGCGTCATGTACACCCGCGAAGCGATCGACCAGGCTGCCGAAGTCGGTCTCGACCTCGTCGAGGTTTCCCCCAACGCCGATCCGCCGGTCTGCAAGTTCCTCGATGTGGGCAAGTTCCGCTACGAAGCGCAGAAGAAGGCCAACCTCGCCCGCAAGAGCCAGAAGACGCAGGAGATCAAGGAGATCAAGATGCGTCCGAACATCGATGACCACGATTACGACACCAAGATGCGTAACGT
>CANGJI010000149.1 GCA_947454135.1 Sphingomonadaceae bacterium | reverse complement strand
CGGGCGCGGCGCGGATCGTCGTGGATCTGGTCGAGGATCTTCTGGTCGTTGGTATAAGCGTGAACCGTCGTCATCAGGCCGCGCACGATGCCGATGCTGTCGTTCAGCACCTTGGCGAAGGGCGCGAGGCAGTTGGTGGTGCACGAAGCGTTCGAGACGATGGTGTGCTTGGCGGTGAGCTTGTCGTGGTTCACGCCGTAGACGACGGTGAGGTCGACGTTCTTGCCCGGAGCCGAGATCAGCACCTTCTTGGCACCCGCCGCGATGTGCTTCTCGCACGAAGCGCGGTCGGTGAAGAAGCCGGTGCATTCGAGCACGATGTCGATGCCCTGCGCGCCGTGCGGCAGATTGGCGGGGTCGCGCTCGGCCGTCACGGCGATGCGCTTGCCGTTGATGACGAGGTCGTTGCCGTCCACTTCGACAGTGCCCGAAAACGCGCCGTGGACGCTGTCACGCTTGAACAGCAGGGCGTTGGCCTTGGCGCTGGCGAGGTCGTTGATCGAAACCAGCTCCAGCCCGCAGTCCGGCCGCTCGAGGATGGCGCGTGCCACATTGCGCCCGATGCGCCCGAAACCGTTGATCGCAACCTTCGTCGCCATGATACTGTTCTCCTGGTATCGCTTAGGAAAGCCGCGCCTTGATGCGCGGCAGGATCTTCTCGGGGGTGAGCCCGAAGTGGTCGTAAAGCACCGGCGCCGGGGCCGACGCGCCGAAGCTGTCGATGCCGATGGTGAGACCATCGCCGACATACTTCTGCCAGCCCAGCGTCACGCCCGCCTCGATCGAGACCTTGAGCGCATCCGCCGGCAGCAGATCGGCGCGGTAGGCCGCGTCCTGCTCGTCGAACAGTTCCCAGCACGGGAACGAGACGACGTCCGCGCCCACGCCTTCGGCTTCGAGCGCCTTGGCCACGTCCATGGCAATCGCCACTTCCGAACCGGTCGCCATCAGCACAACCTTGCGCGGGTTTGAAGCGGCCACGAGGCGGTAGGCCCCCTTGGCGCTCTTCATCTCGGCATCGAAGCGGACCGGCGGCAGGTTCTGGCGGGTCAGCGCCAGCACCGTCGGGCGATGCGCATTGGCGAGCGCGAGGCTCCAGGCTTCCGCGGTCTCGATCGCATCCGCCGGGCGGAACACGAGGAGGTTCGGGATCATGCGCAGCGACATGACATGCTCGACGGGCTGGTGCGTCGGGCCGTCCTCGCCAAGGCCGATGGAATCGTGCGTGAACACATAGACCGCGCGCACATGCTGCAGCGCCGACATGCGCACCGCGTTGCGGCAGTAGTCGGAAAACACGAGGAACGTGCCGCCATAAGGGATCACGCCGCCGTGCAGCGCCATGCCGTTCATCGCCGCGGCCATGCCGAACTCGCGGATGCCGTAATAGACATAGCGCCCGCCGTAGCTGTCCTTGGTCAGCGGGCCGGTCGACTTGGTCTTGGTGTTGTTCGAACCCGTGAGGTCCGCCGAACCGCCGACCATCTCGGGGATGACCGCAGTCAGCGCTTCCAGCGCCATCTCGCTCGACTTGCGCGTCGCGACAGTCGGCGGAGTGGCGATCAGGCTCTGCATATAGGCATCGACCGCGCTCGTATCGGCGGGCAGTTCGCCGGCCATGCGCCGGGCGAGCTCTGCCCCTTGCGGATGCGCCGCCGCGCGGGCTTCCCATGCCGCACGAGCAGCGCCGCCCTTGGCACCGGCAGCGCGCCAGTTTGCAAGGATGTCAGCCGGGATCTCGAACGGCGCCGAAGTCCAGCCGAGGTATTCGCGCGCAGCCTCGATCTCGCTCTTGCCCAGTGGCGAGCCGTGAACGTTGTGGCCGCCCTGCTTGTTGGGCGCGCCCTTGCCGATCACCGTCTTGCACGAAACCAGCGACGGGCGCGGATCGGCAGCAGCTTCGGCGAGCGCGCGGGCGATGTCGGCAAAGTCATGGCCGTCGCAGCTGGCGGTGTGCCAACCGCTCGCGGCGTAGCGGGCGAGGATGTCTTCCGTGGTCGAAAGCGAGGTGTCGCCATCGATGGTGATCTTGTTGTCGTCCCACAGGACATTGAGGTGGCCAAGGCCAAGCGTGCCGGCAAGGCCGACCGCTTCGTGGTTGATGCCTTCCATCAGGCAGCCATCGCCCGCGATCACCCAGGTCTTGTGATCCACGAGATCCGACCCGAACGACGCGTTGAGGTGACGCTCGGCAATCGCCATGCCGACCGCCATCGCAAGGCCCTGCCCCAGCGGCCCCGTGGTGCATTCCACGCCTTCGAGCATGTCGTTTTCAGGGTGGCCCGCGCAGGGGCTGCCAAGCTGGCGGAACTTGGCGATGTCATCCATCGTCGGCGCGGCATAGCCCGTCAGGTGCAGCAGCGCGTAGATCAGCATCGAGCCGTGGCCGGCCGAAAGCACGAAACGGTCGCGGTCCGCCCACTTGGGCGCGGCGGGATCGTACTTCAGAAACTCGGTGAACAGCACCGTTGCCACGTCGGCCATGCCCATGGGCATGCCGGGGTGACCCGAATTGGCAGCTTCGACCGCATCCATCGCAAGCGCGCGGATGGCGTTTGCCATCGGCGCCAGTACGGCCTGATCCCGTTCCATCTGAGTATCCTGACCTTCAATCCAGCGGCAAAGGCCGCTCGGCTACCACCGATTCGGCAGCGCGCTCTCTTTGGTAGCGGCACCCCCCAGCGTCAAGGTTGGGGAAAGGCGGGCGCTTCCCGGCTTGCGAGCATAGGCAATTGTGCTAGCGATTGCGACATGACGACGGAAGCGCAGGATTCCCCGCTCGATGCGGCGCTTGACAGGATCGAGCAGGCGATTGTCCGGCTCGAGGCTGCGGTCGCTGCTGCTCCCGCCCCTGCCGAGGTGGCCGAGCTGCGCAGCCGCCACCGCAAGCTCAAGGAGCGGGTGAGCGAGGAAATCCAGCAGCTTGATCTGCTGCTCGCCAATCTCCCGCAATGAGTCCTAGCTGATGAGCAACGTCACTCTCACTATCGGCGGTCGACCTTATACCGTCTTCGCGCCCGACGGCGAGGAATCGCACATCGAGATGCTTGGCCGCATGGTGGCGGAGCGGGTCGCGAACAGCGGCGGCGGTGCCGGGCAGAGCGAAACGCGCCTGCTGCTGTTTGCCGCGCTGATGCTGGCGGACGAACTCCACGAACTGCACCGCCAGATGCCGCCGCCGGCAGCAACGGCGCCCGAAGAGCCCGCCCTGCCCTCTGCCGAGGTTTTCGCCCGCATCGAGAGCCTCGCCGCTCGGGTCGAGAAGCTTGCCGCGCATCTTGAATAAGCTGAGAGCTAAGTCCGGCACTTGAGAAAACGTGCCACCTTCCCTAGATAGGGAGTGACGGGTACTGCCCGGCACGTGCCACATGAAATCCCTGAGGCTATAAGCAAAATCCTTGGGGGCTGTCCCTGCTCGGGCCCTGGCCCTGGTATATGGTCCCCACCTGACGTGAACGCGTCAGAGGATTCTCCTGGAAACGACCCATGGT
>CANGJI010000148.1 GCA_947454135.1 Sphingomonadaceae bacterium | reverse complement strand
GGCGCGGACTATGTGCTGCCGGGCGACGAGAAGGCCGCGACGCCTCCTCCGCCGCCACCTCCTCCTCCTCCGCCCCCTCCGCCGCCGCCCGCTCCCGAGCCGGTGAAGGCCGAGGAACCGGCACCTGCAAAGAAGCCGCGCGCGAAGAAAGCTGCTCCTGCCGAGGGTGAGGCTGCTGCCGAAAAGCCCAAGCGGGTGCGCAAGCCCAAGACCGAAGGAGAAGGCGCATGAGCCTGAGCCTTGAGCAGTCGCCCACCACCGGCGACGAGGTCATCACCAACTACACGATCAACTTCGGCCCGCAGCACCCGGCGGCGCACGGCGTGCTGCGCATGGTGATGGAGCTCGACGGCGAGATCGTCGAACGGGTCGATCCGCATGTCGGCCTGCTGCATCGCGGCACCGAAAAGCTGATCGAGCACAAGACCTACCTTCAGGCGCTCCCCTATTTCGACCGGCTGGACTACTGCTCGCCGCTCGCCATGGAGCACTCCTACGTGCTGGCGATCGAGAAGCTGCTCAATTTGGAAGTGCCGCTGCGCGCCCAGTATCTGCGCGTGCTGTTCGCCGAGCTGACGCGCATCTGCAACCACATGCTGAACCTCGGTTCGCACGTGATGGACGTCGGCGCGATGACGCCGAACCTGTGGCTGTTCGAAATCCGCGAGGACTGCCTCAACTTCTTCGAACGCGCTTCGGGCGCGCGCATGCATGCGGCGTGGTTCCGCCCCGGCGGCGTCCATCAGGACGTGCCGCTCAAGCTGCTGGCGGACATTGCTGACTGGCTCGACACGCGCCTGCCGCAGCTGTTCGAGGACGCGATGAGCCTCGTCGTCGACAACCGCATCTTCAAGCAGCGCAATGTCGATATCGCCATCGTCAGCCGCGATGACGCGATTGCCTGGGGCTTCTCGGGCCCGATGATCCGTGGTTCGGGCATTCCGTGGGATTTGCGCAAGAGCCAGCCCTACGACGTTTACGACCGCATGGACTTCGAAGTTCCGGTAGGCACGCGCGGCGATTGCTACGACCGGTTCATGGTCCGCGTCGAGGAAGTGCGCCAGTCTGCCCGCATCATGAAGCAGTGCCTTGCGGAAATGCCCGAAGGCCCGGTTTCGAGCACGGACCGCAAGGTCGTGCCGCCCAAGCGCGGCGAGATGAAGCAGTCGATGGAAGCGCTGATCCATCACTTCAAGCTCTACACCGAAGGCTTCCACGTCCCGGCGGGCGAAGTCTATGTCGCGACCGAAAGCCCCAAGGGCGAGTTCGGCGTCTATCTGGTGAGCGACGGCACCAACAAGCCCTACCGCTGCAAGATCCGCCCGACCGCGTTCTCGCACCTGCAGGCGATGGACTTCATGACCAAGGGCCACATGCTGCCCGACGTCACCGCGATCATCGGCGCCATCGACGTGGTGTTCGGGGAGTGCGACCGGTGAGCAATCTCGCGACTGCCAAGGCCATGATCGCCGCCTACAACGCACAGGACGTGGACACCTACGTCTCGTACATGACCGACGACGCCTGCGAGGCGAACTATCGCGGCGATGTCGTGCGCGAGGGCAAGGAAGGCACGCGTTCGGGCCTTGCCGCCGCGTTTGCGCGCTGGCCGCAGAACCATGCCGAGATCGTCGAGGCGCAGGCCATCGGCAACTACGTGTTGATGCGCGAGCATGTCACGCGCGGGCCCGCGACCGATGGCTCTCCGCTGGTCGAGCCGTTTGACGTTGTCGCGGTCTATTCTTTCGAAGGCGAGAAGTGCTCTCGCGTGGAGTTCATTCGCTGATGGCTGACCGTCATATCGAACCTGATACCCCCGAACTGCGCGCCCGCTGGGGCGGTTTCGCGTGGACGGCGGAAAACGCCGAGAAGGCCAAGGCGATCATCGCGCGCTATCCTGCCGGTCGTCAGCGCTCGGCAGTGATGCCGCTGCTCGATCTGGCGCAGCGTCAGGTGGGTGCGGAAGAGAACACGCAAGGCTGGCTGCCGATTCCGGTGATGGAATATGTGGCAAAGCAACTCGACATGCCGATCATCCGCGTGGTCGAAGTCGCGACGTTCTACACGATGTACAACATCGCGCCGATCGGCCGCTTCCACGTGCAGGTCTGCGGGACAACGCCGTGCATGCTGCGCGGGTCTGACGACATCATGGCGGCATGCAAGGCCAAGGGGCTCAAGAAGGGCCACACGACCGAGGACGGCGTGTTCACGCTGACCGAAGTGGAATGCATGGGTAACTGCGCCTCCGCGCCGATGGTCCAGATCAACGACGACAACTACGAGGACCTCACCGCGGCAGACATGACGCGCATCCTCGACGAACTGGCCGCGGGCAAGAGCCCCAAGACCGGTACGCAGGCGCCGGGCCGCCACACCGTCGAGCCGCTCGGCGGGCCGACGACGCTGACCGCGATGGTCGGTGCCAACCACGACTACCGGGGGGAATGGTGATGCCTTCCAAGCAGACCCTGATCGCCATCGGCGCCGTGCTCATGCTCGCCGGGATGCTCGATCTGGCGCGTGATGGCTCGCTCGGCGGCTGGGCGATCGCCTTGGCCGCAGTGGTGATTGCCTTCGCGCCGCGCGGCGACGCGCCGAAGAATGGAGCTGGCAATGCTCGCTGACAAGGACCGGATCTTCACCAACCTCTACGGCTATCAGCCGTGGAACCTGAAAGCGGCGCAGGCGCGCGGGGACTGGGACAACACCAAGGCCCTGATGGAGCGCGGGCAGGACGCGATCATCGAGGAAATCAAGGCCTCGGGCCTGCGCGGTCGCGGCGGTGCGGGCTTCCCCACCGGCATGAAGTGGTCGTTCATGCCCAAGGAGAGCAAGGACGGTCGTCCGAGCTTCCTCGTCATCAATGCCGACGAATCCGAACCCGGTTCGTGCAAGGACCGCGAGATCATCCGCCACGATCCGCACAAGCTGATCGAAGGCGCGCTGGTCGCGGGCTACGCGATGCGCGCGCGGGCGGCCTACATCTACATTCGCGGCGAATATATCCGTGAGGCCGAGACGCTGTTTGCTGCCGTGCAGGAAGCCTATGATGCGGGCCTGATCGGCAAGAACGCTTGCGGTTCGGGCTACGACTTCGACGTCTTCGTTCATCGCGGCGCGGGCGCTTACATCTGCGGCGAAGAGACCGCGATGATCGAAAGCCTCGAAGGCAAGAAGGGCCAGCCGCGCCTCAAGCCGCCGTTCCCGGCGGGTGCGGGCCTCTATGGCTGCCCGACGACGGTCAATAACGTGGAATCGATCGCTGTTGCACCGACGATCCTGCGTCGCGGCGCGGCGTGGTTCTCGAGCTTCGGGCGTGACAACAACAAGGGCACCAAGCTCTTCCAGATCAGCGGGCACGTGAACAAGCCCTGCGTCGTGGAAGAAGCCATGAGTATCCCGTTCAGCGAGCTGATCGAAAAGCACTGCGGCGGCATTCGCGGCGGCAAGGACAACCTGCTCGCGGTGATCCCCGGCGGCTCCTCGGTGCCGCTGGTGCCGGCGGCGGAAATCTGGGACGCGCCGATGGACTTCGACGGCCTGCGCGCGGTCGGTTCGGGCCTCGGCACGGCGGCGGTGATCGTGATGGACAAGTCCACCGATATCGTCCGCGCGATCAGCCG
>CANGJI010000147.1 GCA_947454135.1 Sphingomonadaceae bacterium | reverse complement strand
GGTCGCGGATGACGACCGCGATCGACATCCACCCCGGCGCGACGATCGGGCGCAACTTCTTCATCGACCACGGCTTCGTCGTCATCGGCGAAACCGCGCAGATCGGCGACGACGTGACGATCTACCAGTGCGTGACGCTGGGCGGCACCAATCCTGCCAATGGCGTTCCCGGCAAGCGCCACCCGACGCTGTGCGACAATGCGATCATCGGTTCGGGCGCGCAGATTCTCGGGCCCATAACCGTGGGCCCGCGCGCGCGCGTCGGCGCGAATGCCGTGGTGACCGAGGACGTGCCGGAAGGCGCTACCATGGTCGGCCTCAAGGCGCGTTCCACGCTGGTGCCGGTCGAGACCTGGCTCAAGGATTTCATCCCCTACGGCACGCCCTGCAAGGAGCCGTGCGAGCCTTCGGGCGGTTCGCGGGTGGATGAACTGGAGGCCGAGGTTGCGCTGCTGAAGGCGCAAGTGGCGGCGCTGCTTTCGCAGGCAGAGCCGAGTGATGCGCCCGCCCCTGTTGGCGGCGGCAACCGGCGCAGGAGCCGCAGCTGAGCGTGATCGGCGCGAGCGATGCGGGTGGGGCAGGCAGCCCCACGGTTCTGGCCTTTCCCCATCAGCGTAATGAACCGCAAGTCGGCTTTGACCGGGCGGAACTCCAGCGCATTCTCGATCTCTACGGCCGCATGGTCGCCGCCGGGGAATGGCGCGATTATGCGATGGGCTTTGACAAGGATGTGGCGACGTTTGCCGCGTTTCGCCGCACTGCCGAGCGGCCCACGGCGCGGATCGAGAAACGTCCGGCCTTGCGCGCGAAGCAGGGCATGTGGACGCTGTTCGGCGAGGCCGGGCAGGTGTTGAAGCGCGGGCACGAGCTGGCCGGTGTGCTTGCGGTTCTGGAGCGGAAATTGCTCAAGATCGTCGAGGATTGAGGTGGTCTGAGCCCGCTACCCGGCCCCATCCTCTCGTCACCGCGAGCGCAGCGCAGTTGATGCGCGGTGCAGGTCTGCTTGCCGTGTTCGCACTTGCTGCTTGCAATGCGGCCCCTGCCGAAAAGCACAAGCCCGGCGAAGGCACGCCGGTCCTGCGCGTGGTCTACCGCGATGCCGATGCCGAGATGGTGCTGATGGTGCCGGAGAAGGGCGGGCGCGCGGCGCTGCTCAAGGCTGTGGGGCGCGATTGCGCCGCGCCGCTGCTGGTCGATGCGCAGAGCGGCGGGGTGCGTGTGCTCAGCGAGGCCGAAGTGCAGGCGCGGCTGAAGACCATGCAATTGGCGGGGGCAACGCGCGGCGCCTGCCCCCGCAATTGAGGCTTCAGCGCTTCATCGCCGCCTGAAGCTGCACCAGGATCGACTGGCTCTGTTCCGCGCCCGACTGGGGGACGAAATCGCCGGTGCGGTCGGAGATCTGGTCCCAGTGCGCAGCGAAGTCTTCTACCGTGCGCCCGTTCGGCGGCAGGACGACGGCCTTGTTCATCGTGACCCATGCCGAGTGATAGGCACCCGCGCCCGCACCGACGATGGCGTTGGTGGGGGCATCGTCGGAGACGAGGAAGAGCGCGGCGGGCACGACGTTTTCGGGGCCGAACAGCTTGAAGGCTTCCTCGGGGAAGATATCCTCGGTCATGCGCGTGGCGGCCACTGGCGCGAGCGTGTTGACCTTGATGTTGTTCTTCGCGCCTTCAAGGTAGAGCGTCTTGGTCAGGCCCGCGAGGCCCAGCTTGGCGGCGCCGTAGTTGGCCTGGCCGAAGTTGCCGAACAGGCCGGTCGACGAAGCGGTCATCAGGATGCGGCCGTAGTTCTGCTCGCGCATCAAGTCCCAGCAGGCCTTGGTGGCAAAGGCCGAGCCGATCAGGTGGACCTTGACCACCATCTCGAAGTCGGCCGGGTCCATCTTGGTGAAGCTCTTGTCGCGCAGGATACCGGCATTGTTGATGAGGATATGGACGCCGCCCCAAGTCTCCTTGGCCTTGGCGACCATCTCGGCCATCTGCTCGTATTCGGTGACCGAACCGCCGTTCGACATCGCCTCGCCGCCCGCGGCCTTGATTTCCTCGACAACCTTGAGCGCGGCATCGGAATGGCCCGTGCCATCACGCGCGCCGCCGATGTCGTTGACCACGACCTTGGCGCCGCGGCGGCCGAGTTCCAGCGCGTATTCACGGCCAATGCCGCCGCCTGCGCCGGTGACGATCGCGACCTTGTCCTTGAACGAAATGCTCATGGCATACCTCTCCCTAGCGCCCTAACCGGGCGATTAATGCGAGGGCGATGCCATGCCGCAAAGGCCTTGGCAACAGGTGGCCTCAGGCGATGCGGTGGACCCAGCCGTGCGGGTCCGCAGCTTCGCCGCGCTGGATCGCGACGAGGCGGCTGCGCAGCTTCTGGGTGATCTGACCGGGGCCGCCGCTGCCGATCACGAAGCTGTCGGTGCTGCTGGTGACCTTGCCGACGGGCGTGACCACTGCGGCAGTGCCGCAGGCGAAGGTTTCGGTGAGCGCGCCCGAGGTTGCGTCCGCCTGCCACTGCGCTAGCGAATAGCGCTCCTCGCGCACGGTGAGGCCTTCCTCGCGGGCGAGCTTGATGAGGCTCTCGCGCGTGATGCCGGGGAGGATCGTGCCGCCGAGCGGAGGCGTGACGAGCGAGCCGTCAGCCATCACGAAGAACAGGTTCATGCCGCCCAGTTCCTCGATCCACTTGCGCTCGACCGCATCGAGGAAGAGCACCTGATCGTGCCCGCGCGCGAAGGCTTCGGCCGTGGGGACGAGGCTGGCTGCGTAGTTGCCGCCGCACTTGGCAGCGCCGGTGCCGCCGGGTGCGGCGCGGCTGTAGTCGCTCACCCAGAGCGAGACCGCAGGCGCACCGGACTTGAAGTAGTTGCCCGCCGGGCTGGCGATCACGAGGAACTTGTACTGCTTCGACGGGCGCACGCCCAGGAACGCCTCGCTCGCGAACATGAAGGGGCGGAGATAAAGCGATCCGCCTTCGACGGTGGGGAACCAGTCCTTGTCGGCCTTCACCAGTTCCTCGACAGCCGCCACGAACAGGCCTTCGGGCAGCGCGGGCATGGCAAGCCGCTCGGCCGAAGCGTTGAAGCGCGCGGCATTGGCCTCGGGACGGAACAGGGCGATCCCGCCATCGGCGAGGCGATAGGCCTTGAGGCCTTCGAAGATTTCCTGAGCGTAGTGAAGGACAGCCGCCGCCGGATCGAGCGGGATCGGGCCATAGGGGGCGACTTCGGCACTGTGCCAACCCTTGCCCTCGTCATAGGTGACGGTGACCATGTGATCTGAAAACGCCGTGCCGAAGCCAGGATTGGCCAGAATTTCTGCGCGCACGTCCGCCGCCTTGGGCGAAGGATGGGGCAGGTGGGCGAAAGTGAAGGCAGCGGCAGTATCGGCGGTCGCCATCGGGGCGGTCCTTGTGGATTGTTAGTTGCGCGACGCTCCGTGAACGATTGTTGCGCAGATGGCAAGGGATTTGGAACAAATGTGAAGGGCCGCTTCCGGCAATCGGAAGCGGCCCTTCGCATGGTCAGCGGCCGGAAGTGCCGCCCACGGTGCCTTTATCGCATGATCAAACTAGCGAAAATGCTCCGCGATGCGCAATGCCGACCCCTCTGCTGAACCATGAGACATCGGATCACCTCCTTTCGCGCTGTTGAGCCAAAGTTGCCGTCTTGGTGAACGGCTCGACCGGAGGATTGCAGCCCTGTTCC
>CANGJI010000146.1 GCA_947454135.1 Sphingomonadaceae bacterium | reverse complement strand
GGCGGCAGCGCTTGCCAATGCGCCGGATGCGACGCTGGTGCCGAATGCCCAGAAGGGGGTGAAAGCCCCTCTGCCCCCGCCGGCAGCACCATCTGCGCAGGGGGAGCCGGTCGGTGTCTGGCGCGAAGGGGTGGGTATGCCGAGGCTCGCCGACTGGCTCGCGCAGCAGGCGGGCGATCCCCGCCTCAGGGTCTCCATTCTGGTGCGCCACCGCAGCGGCGGCGAACAGGCCGCATTGGCCCGCGCGCAGGCGCTGGTGCTGGCGGCAGGGTCGCGCGGCGCCGGGGCCCGGATCGTGATCGAGCCCGGGCGCGAGGACGCCGCCAGCGTGGTCCTTGCCTATGACGCCGAGTGAGGTGGCACGATGATTGCAGCGCGGCGGGCCTTGCTTCCCCTCACGAAAGCGCTTTGCCATGCCTGCTTTTCGCCCGCTCTTCCACACGGCCTTCTCCCTTGCGCTGACGCTTGCGCCGTTTCCGGCAATCGCGGCGCCGTTTACCGATCTGGCTGCGATCGATCGCGCCGTGGCGGCCTTTACCGGGCAGCAGATCGGTGTGCCCGGCGGCGCGGCGCAGCCGGTCGATCGGCGGCTGCGGCTGGCGGTCTGCAGCGCCCCGCTCGCGCTGTCCTGGTACGGCAATGCGCAGACGAGCGTGCTGGTGCGCTGCCCCGATGCGGGCGGCTGGCGCGTGTTTGTCCCGGTCAGCGCGGCGCGGATCGCCCCGGATGCGGCGCCGGCTCCTGTCGTCGTGGCTCGCGGGGAGGGCGTCACGGTGACCGTGGCGGGCGATGGCTTCTCGGTCTCGCAGCCGGGCGAGGCGCTCGATGCCGGCGCGGTGGGCGCGTGGATCCGCGTGCGGACTGCCGCCAAGGCCGATCCCTTGCGCGCGCGGATCGTGCGGCCCGGGCTGGTCGAACTGCCGGTAGACTGAGGCGCGGACCGGCGGCGATCTGCCGCTTCATGCCGCCTGCGGCAAAATATTTCCGCCCCCGCTTAAACTCTCTCTTCAGCGTCCGTTCTGGTTTGCAGGAAACGCGAGGAGCGGATCATGTCATCCTTTGAAATCGGTGCATCGCGCCCGGTCAGCGCGGTGCCAGGTGCAGGGCAGGTCAGTACTGTTGGTGCAGGCGGCAAGCCCGTCCAGACCGAAACCGTTGCCGAGGCGCCCAAGGCGGCGGCCGCCGCTGCTGCTGCTGCTGCGCCGCAGGTGGAAACCAGCGATGCGGTGAAGGCAGGGGCTGCCCCGGTCGATCAGGAGCGGGTGCATACGATCCGCCACGCCATCGAAACCGGCACATACCCTGTGCTCCCGGCCAAGATTGCCGATGCGATGATCGCAGCCGGGATGCTGCTGAGGAGCCCCAAGTGAGCGAGACCGTGAGCGCAGTAGTCGATACCGTCGAGCCGATCCGCCGCCCCCTGGAGCTGCGCGATACCTTGCGGCAGATGCTGGCCGTTCTCGAAGAGGAGCGGCAGGCGCTTGCCGGGCTTGATGTCGATGCGATCATGGGCTGCGCGGTGGACAAGAACGCCCTGTGCGGGCGGCTCGATACGACCGCGCCCGAAGCTATCGACGAGGAATGTCGCGGCCTGCTGGAGGCTGCGCGCCGCGTGAACGAGGCAAACCGCCGCGTTCGCAACCTGATTGCTGCCAATGTCTCGGCGCGGCTCGATGCCCTGACCGGCCAGCCTGCGCTCTACCGGGCCAATGTCGCCGCTGCTCGGATCGGCCGCGCGCGCTGATTTGGCACGCTGCTTGCTGAACCCTTCCCGGCTGCCGCGAAACGGCAGTCCGGAAAGGGATACAAGTGAGCGAGCCTACCCCCATTGCCGCACCGGCCGTGCCGCGCCCTGCGCCCGATGTTCGCGCGCAGGACGTGCGGGGCGCGATTGCGCGTGCGGCGGCAGCGACCGGCACCGACTTTTCCTATCTCATGGCGCAGGCGCGGCTCGAGTCAGGGCTGGACCCCAATGCCCGCGCGGCGACATCGAGCGCGGCGGGGCTCTACCAGTTCACCGGGCAGACCTGGCTTTCGATGCTCGACAAACACGGCGCGGCCTATGGCTTGCCCGGCGCAGGCGATGCCGCCTCGCGCGGGCAGCTCCTTGCGCTGCGTTCGGACCCGGAACTTTCCGCGCTGATGGCGGGAGAGCTGGCCGGCGACAACCGCGAATTCCTGGCGGGCGTGCTGGGCCGCGATCCGGATGCGAGCGAATTGTATCTCGCGCACTTCCTCGGCGCGGAGGGGGCGGGGCGCTTCCTTGGCGCGCTTTCGACCAACCCGGCGCAAAGCGCGGCGGCGCTGCTGCCCAAGTCCGCGGCGGCCAACCGCAACGTGTTCTTTGGCCCCGGCGGCGCGCGCTCGGTGGGTGAAGTGATGGACCTGCTGCGCGGCCGCATGGCGAGCGCGATGAACGCACCGGATGGCCCCTTGCCGACGTATGCGGCGCAGGCTCCGCTGGGCGGACCGATCCAGCAGGCGTTCCATGCCGCCGCCAATCCACCCGGTGCTCCGTCCGCGCGTTCGATGGCCGATACCTTGCGCGATGCCTTTGCGCTCGCGCAGCCCGGTACGGCCCCGGCGCATGTCCGCGCGGCCTATGGCCAGTTGCGCAGTCTGGGGATCTGACCGGCCATGTTCAAACGCTTTGGCCAGCCCGGCGCGCTGGCGCTTCCCGGCGGCATCCTGATCCTCATCGCGCTGATGATCATGCCGATCCCCTCGTTCCTGCTCGACGCGTTCTTCGTGCTCAACATCGCGCTCTCGGTTGCGATCCTGATGGCGGCGATGAATGCGCTGAAGCCGCTCGATTTCTCCTCGTTCCCCTCTGTGCTGCTCTTCGCGACGCTGCTGCGCCTCGCGCTCAATGTCGCCTCGACGCGCATCGTGCTGGTGAACGGCCACGAAGGCGGCGCGGCAGCGGGCCATGTGATCGAAAGCTTTGGCGAGTTTCTCATTGGCGGCAATTTCGCGGTCGGCCTGTTCGTGTTCATGATCCTGATGATCATCAACCTGATGGTCGTCACCAAGGGCGCGGGGCGCGTTTCGGAAGTTTCGGCGCGCTTCACGCTCGATGCCTTGCCCGGCAAGCAGATGGCCATCGACGCTGATCTCGCGGCGGGCCTCCTCACGGCAGACGAAGCCAAGGCGCGGCGGCGGGAAGTGGCGACCGAGGCCGATTTCTACGGCTCGATGGACGGTGCCAGCAAGTTCGTGAAGGGCGACGCGGTTGCCGCGCTGCTGATCCTGGGCGTCAACATCATCGCGGGCTTCTGCCTCGGCATGCTGAGCCATGGGCTGACGGCGCAGGAATCCGCCAGCCGCTATATCACGCTGGCGGTGGGCGATGCGCTGGTGGCGCAAGTGCCCTCGCTGCTGCTCTCCATCGCCGCTGCCGTGATCGTGACGCGCGTGTCCGATACGCGCGATCTGGCAGGGCAGATCGGCGGTCAGTTTGCCGCCCCCGGCACATGGTTGCCGGTCGCGGTCATTCTCGGCGCCATCGGGATGATCCCGGCGATGCCGCAGATGGTGTTCCTCCCCGCCGCCGCGATGGCCGGGTGGATCTGGTGGAGCCTCAGGAAGCGCAAGGCGCGCCTTGCCGTGCCGCCGCCGGTGGTGGTCGAGCAGGTGGACCCGGCAAAGATCACGCTGGAGGAAGTGTCCGACCACACGCTCGTCACCATCGAGCTCGGCTATGGCCTCGTCCATCTGGTCGACGAGAAGCGCGGGGCGCCGCTGGTGGCGCGCATCACGGGCGTGCGCAAGCAGCTCTCGCAGAGCTTCGGCTTCGTGGTGCCGCAATTCCGCGTGCGCGACAGTCTGGACCTGATGCCCGATGCCTATCGCATCGTGCTGGGCGGCGTGGCGCTGGGCGGGGCGAGCATCAAGGCCGAGAAAGTGCTCGCCATCGATGCGGGCGAGGCCAACCCCGATCACAGCTTGCGCGGCGAGGCGACCGTGGACCCCAGCTTCGGCTGCCCGGCGCTGTGGATCGAACCCGGCCAGCGCGACCATGCGATTGCCGAGGGGTTCCTGACGGTGGACGCCTCTACGGTCGTCGCCACCCATCTCAATCAGGTGCTGGGCGAACGGCCACAGGCGCTGCTCGGGCCGGATGAAGTCCGCGCGATCCTCGATGGCGTGCGAGAGCGCGCGCCGGGGCTG
>CANGJI010000145.1 GCA_947454135.1 Sphingomonadaceae bacterium | reverse complement strand
GAGACACCATGCGCCGCGCCTGTTGTTTCGACTTCGCTCGACACGAACGGAGAAAATTTGGAAGGCATGGGGCTCAGGCCAGCGCCGGAAGCTGCGACTTGAGCCAATCGAAATGCGCGTAGGACATGCCCCGATAATCGTCCCAGCCGCGGGCGGTCTTTTCGGCAACTTCGTCGGAGAGGACATTGAGCGGCTGACCACTGGCATAGGCGAGCAGCAAGGTCTGCGCGGCCTTTTCGAAGAAGTAGAGATCCTCGAAGGCTTCGGCGACAGTCGGCCCGGTACAGGTAATGCCGTGGCTGCCCATCAGCAGCGTCTTCTTGTTCCCCAGCGCCGCGGCAAGGCGCAGGCCTTCCTCCGCTTCATCGGCAATACCGCCAAAGCCCTGATCGATGGCGAGCCGGTTGAAGAAGCGTGCCGTGTTGTTGTCGAGCGGCAGCATGCGCGGGTCCGCCAGCGTGGCGAGCGCGGTGGCGTGCGGCGGATGGCAATGGATGATCACCCGCGCGGTCGGGCACTGGCGGTGGACGGTGCCGTGGATCGTCCACGCAGAAGCATCGGGCGCTTCGGGGCGGTTCATCACGTCCGCGTCATCGGCATCGAGCAGCATCAGGTCTTGTGGCTTGATGCTGGCGAAATGCTGCCACTTGCGGTTCAGCAGGAACTGCTTGCCATCCGCCGACACAGCCGCGCTGAAATGGTTGCCGACCGATTCCGACCAGCCCATCTGCGCAGTGATGCGGAACGCGGCGGCGAGATCCTCGCGCAGCGCCTCCAGTTCCGCTTCGCCAAGGTCCGTCACTTGAAGCGGCCCTCGCTCGTCAGCGCGCGGTAGGTGCTGCGCATTTCGCCGCGATCGGCGTAAGTCCCGCGCAGATAGCGCGCGCCGCTGGTCGCCGAATAGGCCTCGCGCCCGTGGACGATGCGGTGGTTGTCGAACACGATGCATTCGCCGGCATTGATGCGGAAGCGCATGAGGTACTTGTCGGACTGCAACATGCGGCCAAAGCGGCAAAACGCGGGGTAGTAGCGGTCGAGCACGTCCTGCGGCAGATCGAAGACATCGGCCATGTGCTGGCTGATGGTGACGCCCGAAACTTCGCCGTGGGCATCAAGCTCGATCACCCGCTGGCGCGAGCGGACATCGTAGGTGTCGTGCTCGCAGTAGAAGGGCACTTCCGTCTCGGCGAGGAGCTTGAAGTCCTCGGGGTACAGATCGCGGAAATCGTTGGCAACCGCGACGCCGTCGAGGAACAGGTTGGCCCCGCCCTCCACGCTGTTGGCGCGGCAGTGAAGGAACTGGACGCCGGGGGCCATGTCTTCGGCCGGGGTATCGGTGTGAAGCTCCAGCGCCTTGGCGGTGTAGGCAAGGTTGGTCGGCTCGATATGGGTCATCACATCGAAGTATTCGCCGAAGAACGTGGGCCGCACGTGGCCCATGAGCTTGACGAGATCGGTGAGGCCCTCGTCGCTATCGGGCATGTCCGTGACGAGCGCGACACCTTCGACAATCAGCGCCTTGAGCCATTCCGCGACCTTGGCCTTGTCCGCCATCAGTTCCGCCTGCGGGAAGCGGGCGACGTTCGGATAGTGGTCGGCATACCAGGCCCGGCGCGGGAGATCGGAGGGATCGTGGCGGCGCTTGCCCTCGGCATAGCTCGCCAGCCATTCGAGGGGATAGCGGCTGGTGTGGTTCTCGCCGTCCCACGCGATCTCCAGCGCATCGCCGACAACTTCCGCGCGGCGCGGGCGCGGAGCCTGGTCGAGATGGAAGATGTCGAACACTCGCTCGCGCGTCTGGCTGTCGAACGAGGTCGGGCAGTTGTCGCGCAGCCAGTAGTTGTTGAAATAGGCGGTCTTTCTGCCGGGAAGAACCAGTTCAAGGCCGGTTTCGGTGAGAGTGACCGGCGCGGCGGCCGACTTGGTCAGGTTCATGGTCTTCCCCCGCTGGGATGGGCGACGGCCTGCTGACCGTTCTGCATCCTGCTCATTCTGATTGCACGGACTCTAACCCGGAATGGACCGGCCAAGCAGCCCATCATCAAGAATCATATACCGGATCAATGGCCGTAATGCAGCATCATGAATGGATCAGGCACCGCCAAGCAGGTCCGCCGCCCACGGAAGCTGCGAGAGCACCGGCGGGAGGCTTTCGTTGCGGATCGTCTCGGCGGCCAGCGTCGCTGTTTCGACCGCGAGATCGCCGAGCTCTCCGGCGCGGCTGACGACCTGGATACGCCGGGCAAAGCGCGCGCGCGGCAAGGGTTCGATGCGCAGTTCCGGGATCAGCGCGGGCATTGCGGCAAGGCACAGCAGCGACGTGATCGACCAGCCAATGCCGAGCGCGACCGCGTTCAGCTGCTGCGGCACGATATCGACCTCGATCACGTTGGGCAGGCGCAGCCGCATGCGGGTCAGCTGGCTCTCGATGCGCTGACCCATGCCCGTATCGAGCGAATAGCGCACGAACGGCAGACCCTCGGCGGCAGCGATAGGGTCGGCCACGCCGCGAAAGTTCGGCGGAAACACCAGCACGAAGGGATCATCGAGCACGTCGTGGTGGACGACGCCTTCCTGCTTCTCGAGCACGCTGCTGCCGGTGATGAGCAGATCGACGCGCCGCGCGAGAAAATCCTGCTGCTGGTTGAGCGAGATGCCCGAGCGCACCCGCCAGCGCGCGACACGGGGGCCGAGGCGGCTGAGCAGCGGGCCGGTGAGCAGGATGGCGAGCGATTCCGCCATGGCCACCGTCACCTTGTCGATCGGCTGGTTGGCGCCCTCGCGCACTTCATCGACCATCGTGCGCGCGGTAGCGAGGAGGTGCGTGGCGCGTTCGTAAAGCGCCCGTCCCGCCGGCGTGAGGCCGAGCGGACGAAGGGTGCGATCGAACAAGGTCGCGCCGATCCCCTGCTCCAGCCGCGCGATGGTCTGCGAAACGGCGGACTGGGTGATGCGAAGTTGCTGCGCGCTGGCGGTCATCCCGCCCAGCTCGACAGTGAGGACGAAGACTTCCAGCGCATGGAAATCGAACTCGGCGGGGAGCAGCATCACGGCCTCACGATAAAAATGCCTGAACCCTCATATTATAAACCGTTATCATGGGGCAAGCACGTTCAAGCGGGGCAACGCGGATTGACGTGGATCAATGCGGGGAGCAAAATGTCCCTGTTGCAAGGGAGAAATCGAGATCGCGCCCGATCGCCTCATCAACCGCCGCTGGCTGCCGCTGAACGCACTCCGCGCGTTCGAAGCCGTTGGGCGGCACATGAGCTTCACCGCGGGCGCGCAGGCGCTCACCGTGTCGCAAAGCGCGATGAGCCGCCATGTCAGCAGCCTTGAGGATCTGATCGGCCGCCCGCTGTTCGAGCGCGGGCCGACCGGCCTCAAGCTGACACCGGCAGGCTCGATCCTGCTTCCGGTCGTGAGCAAATGCCTCGACCGGATGGAGCAGACGATCAACACGATCCGCAACAAGGATCTCGAAAGCCGGCCAATCCGGCTGCATATCCCGCCCTCGCTGCTCTACCAGAACGCGCTGCCCCTGCTGGCCAAATTCCACAAGGAGCATCCCGAAATCCGCATCGACGTGGTGACCTCGAACGTCACCGGCGCGCCGCGCGACAATGTCGACATGGCCATCGTGTTCGACCGGCCCAATGTCGATGATGCTGTGGCCGACCTTCTGTGGATGGTGCGCGTCGCCCCGCTCTGCTCGCCCGAGACGGCGGCCGCGCACAAGGGCAAGAACCTCGAGCAGTTCCTGCACGATAACGAACTGCTGCACGTGAAGCTGGAAGGCGAGCCGCGCGGCCTCCTGTGGTCGAGCTATGCCGCGCAGCAGCGCCTTGCCATCGAGACGCATGACGGCCTCGCCTTCGACACTGCGTTCTCGGCGGTGCGCTATGCGATCGGAGCGTCCGGCGTGGTGCTGGCGGACATCGACATGTTCGCGCAGGAAATCGCCAGCGGCCAGCTGGTCATGCCCTTCGACCGCGTTTCAGCAGATGGCTTCGGCTATTACCTCAAGACCCACGCCGAAGACCTTGGCGATCCGGCGATTTTCCTGCTGCGCGAATGGATCATCCGCCACTTCTCGGGCGGCATGGACCGCGAGAGCGATGCGCCAGCCGAAATGGTGCCGGAAATGCGGGGCTGAGGGGCTTCCTTACGTCATCCATGCGAGCGGCGTGATTCAATCCAGAGCAGTTGCGCGTTGGCGCTCTGGATCCCCGCCTGCGCGGGGATGACGAGGTTTTTGGCTCGTCTCGCCTATCTAT
>CANGJI010000144.1 GCA_947454135.1 Sphingomonadaceae bacterium | reverse complement strand
GCTTGGTGTCTCGACTTCGCTCGACACGAACGGGGAAGGTTAGCCTTGGAAACGGGAGAGTGAGTATCTTACTCAAGCAAATCCTTCGGCGAGAAACCGCTCCGCGCACCCGGCCAGCATCGCGCTGCCCAGCGGCATCACGCTTTCGTCCAGCATCATCCGCGTCGAATGGATCGAGCAGCAGCTCTTCCAGTCCGCCCCCTCTGGCGCGACGCCGAGGAAGAACATCGCGCCCGGCGTCTGCTCCAGCACATAGGAGAAGTCCTCCGCCCCCATGATCGGGTGCGCCAGCCGGTGGAAGCGGCCCTCTCCGCCGATTTCCTCCGCCACCGCCGCGCCCAGATCGACCGCGCGGGCATCGCAGATCGTCACCGGGAAGCCCGGAATGATCGCCGTTTCCGCCGTCATCCCGTGCGCGGCGGCGATGTGGCTCACCAGCGTGGGCAGCGCTTCGTGCAGCCGCGCCCGCGCCCCCGGCGAAAGCGTGCGCAAGGTGCCGAGCAGATGCGCGCTGTCGGGAATGACGTTGTAGGCCGTACCCGCCGTGATCTTCGAAACCGTCGCCACCACGGGATCGGCCACGGAGAACTTGCGCGTCACCATCGCCTGGATCGCGCTGACGATCTCGCAGGCGACCGGCACCGGATCGAGCGTATCGTGCGGCATCGAGGCGTGGCCGCCATCGCCCTTCACGGTGATCTCGAAGCGGTCCGCCGAAGCAAGCAGCGGCCCGCTGCGCCCCGCGATCATCCCGTGCGGGCTGTTGGGCATGATGTGCAGCGCAAAGGCGGCATCGGCCCTGGGTTCGAGCAGCCCGTCCTCGATCATGAACCGTGCGCCGTGGTGCCCTTCCTCGCCCGGCTGGAACATGAACTGCACTTCGCCCGCGATCTTGTCGGCCCGCGCGCAGAGCAGCTCCGCCGCCCCGGCCAGCATCGCGGTATGCGCATCGTGCCCGCAGGCATGCATGCGGCCCGCGAACTGCGAGGCAAACTCCAGCCCCGTCTCCTCCGGCATTTCGAGCGCGTCCATATCCCCGCGCAGCAGCACGCGCCGGCCCCCAGTGGCACCAGCGCCCCCGCCGCACTTCAGCGTCGCAATCAGCCCCGTCGTCGAAGGCCCCTCCCGCCATGTCAGCGGAAGGTGCGCCAGCGCCGCCTTCACCTTGTCCCGCGTCAGCGGCGTATGCAGCCCCAGCTCCGGCTCCGCATGGATCGCCCGCCGCAGCGCGGTGATCTGCGGTTCAAGGCTTCGCGCCTGCTCGAGAAGGTCGGGATGCAGCATGGGGGGCTCCTGCATAGGTGTTGAGCGCATAGCATAAGCCTCGCCGCGCGCCGCTGTCGAGTGACCCGGCGGGCGGTGTCTATTTCGCCTGCGCGATCATCTCGGCGCAGGCCGCATCCCGCTCCGGCGCGGGCAGGCCGGCGAGGAACGCCTTCGCCTGCCTGAAGGTCAGGAACTCCCGACCACCAACCACGATCGGCACCGTCCGTCCGTTGTAGATCCGCCGCAATGCGCGCCGCTTCGCCCGGCTGAGGGCAAGATCGTCTTCCGCAATATCCATCAGTGGTCCTATAGGCGCATTGCCCGGCAGCGCGAAAGGACACCGATGACGACTTCACAGCAGCAGCAGCACCTCGCCGACCACTTTGCGCACTGCATCCAGGTATTCGGCGGCACCACGGCAGCCTCGCGCCGCCTCGGCATCGATGAACGGGCGATCCGGCGCTTCATCAATCAGGAACGCCCCCTCAGCGCCCGCCTGCTCCGCGACACGGCCAAGGCCCTGCACCTGCTGGCGCAAGAAGCCGCCGCCGCGTCGAGCGAAGCCGAAACCCTGGCGAGCACGGCCGAGGCCTGAGCTGAGCTGAGCTGAGCCGCGCCGCACGCTTCCCTCTTGCGCAGGGCTCCACCCCAGTTTAATCGACTGATTAACACGACTGGGAGAGAGTCCATGGCCGAAGCCTACATCATTGACGCCGTCCGCACCCCGCGCGGGATTGGCAAGCCCGGCAAGGGCGCGCTGTCGCACCTGCACCCGCAGCATCTCGCCGCCACCGTGATGAAAGCGATTGCGGAGCGCAACAATCTCGACACCGGCACGGTCGACGACATCATCTGGTCGACCTCGTCGCAGGTTGACAAGCAGGGCGGCGATCTCGGCCGCATGGCCGCGCTGGCTGCCGGTTTCAACATCACGGCCAGCGGCACCACGCTTGATCGGTTCTGCGGCGGCGGCATCACCTCGGTGAACCTGGCCGCGGCCACCGTCATGTCGGGCATGGAAGATTGCGTGATTGCCGGCGGCACCGAAATGATGAGCTTCACCGCAGCGCATGCGGCGGCGCAGGCCAATGCCGGCTTCGCGCCGCGCCTGATGGGTTCGGGCAACAAGGCGCTCGACGAGATCCACCCGCAGTCGCACCAGGGCATCTGCGGCGATGCCATCGCCACCATCGAAGGCATCAGCCGCGAGGCGCTCGATGCGCTCGCCCTCGTCAGCCAGCAGCGTGCCGACCGCGCGATCAAGGAAGGCCGCTTCAACAAGTCGGTCGTCCCCGTCTACAACGAAGACGGCACCGTCGCGCTCGATCACGAAGAGTTCCCCCGCCCCGAAACGACCGCCGAAGGCCTCGCCAGCCTCAAGCCCGCCTTCGCCGCGATGATGGACTTCGATATCGGCGGCACGACCTTCCGCAAGCAGATCAACCGCCGCTATCCGGATGTGGACATCAAGCCCGTCCACCACGCCGGCAACTCCTCGGGCGTTGTCGATGGTGCGGCCGCGCTGCTCATCACCTCGCCCGCCTATGCCGAAAAGCACGGCCTCAAGCCGCGCGCGCGCATCGTCGCCTATGCCAACCAGGGCGATGATCCGACGCTCATGCTCAACGCGCCGGTCCCGGCTGCCAAGAAGGTTCTCGCCAAGGCCGGCCTCACCAAGGAAGACATCGACGTCTGGGAAATCAACGAGGCCTTCGCCGTCGTTGCCGAAAAGTTCATCCGCGATCTCGAACTCGACCGCGAGAAGGTGAACATCAACGGCGGCGCAATGGCGCTCGGCCACCCGATCGGCGCAACCGGCTCGATCCTCATCGGCACCGCGCTCGATGAACTCGAGCGCTCGGGCGGCCGCTACGGTCTCGTCACGATGTGCGCCGCGGGCGGCATGGCCCCCGCGATCATCATCGAGCGCATCTGATCCTAGCGCCCCCGCGAAGGCGGGGGCCTCAGGCACAACAGAAATGCCTCAGGACCCGGATGGTGCCATCGCCGTCCGGGTCTTGTTGCGTCAGAGGGGAACGCCATGCAGAATCCTGAAGCCTTCGCGGGCTACGAAGCCTTCGATTTCACCGACGGACCCTACACCCGCGGCGTCTGGCGCAAGGGCTCAGGCCCCGCCGTCATCGTCATGCACGAGATCCCCAACCTCCACCCGCAAGTGCTGCGCTTTGCCGACCGTGTCGCGGCGCAGGGGATGACCGTCTACTGCCCCAGCCTGTTCGGCGAGGACGGGCGCATGCCCTCCAAGGCCTATGCGCTGGGCCAGATGCTCTGGACGATCTGCGTGCGCCGCGAATTCAACGTCTGGGCCAACGGCAAGTCCAGCCCCATCGTCGATTGGCTGCGCGCCCTCGCGCGGCACGCCCATGCCGAATGCGGCGGGCGCGGCGTCGGCGCGGTCGGCATGTGCCTCACCGGCGGCTTCGCGCTGGCGATGATGACCGAACCCGCCGTCGTCGCCCCGGTCCTCTCGCAGCCGTCGCTGCCCATTGGCGGCAAGGGCGCCGCGCGCATCGACGCATCTCCTGCGGAAATCGCCTGCGCCAAGCGCCGGTTCGAGGAAGAAGACCTGTCGATGATCGCGCTGCGCTTCACCAGCGACAAACTCGTCCCCGGCGCGCGCTTCGCCATGCTGAAGGAGACCTTCGGCGACCGCTGCACGGCAATCGACCTCTCCGACGCCGACGCCAACCCTGCCGCCCCCATTGCGCCCCATTCCGTGCTGACCTGGCACCTCATCGACGAACCCGGCAGCGCCACCAAGCAGGTCGAAGAAGACGTCCTCGCCTTCTTCAAGCAGCGCACTGCGGGCTGACCGCACCCCCTTCACGCCGCTTGCCGACCTGCGCGCCCCACTGTAGAGCGCGCGGCAAATCCCCTTTTTCGATTGCCCGAGGACCCTGAAATGGCCGCCCAGTACGCCTATGTCATGAAGAACATGACCAAGACCTTCCCCGGCGCGCCCAAGCCGGTGCTGAAGGACATCAACCTGCAGTTCTATC
>CANGJI010000143.1 GCA_947454135.1 Sphingomonadaceae bacterium | reverse complement strand
GTGCTGCCCGAACTGAAGGGCAAGCTCGACGGTTCGGCGATCCGCGTGCCGACCCCGAACGTCTCGGTCGTCGATCTCACCTTCCAGCCCGGCCGTGACACGACCAAGGAAGAAGTCAACGCGCTGCTCAAGGCTGCTGCCGAAGGTCCGCTCAAGGGCGTGCTGGGTTTCAGCGAAGAGCCGCTGGTCTCGATCGACTACAACCACGATTCGCACAGCTCGACCATCGACAGCCTCGAAACCGCGGTGATCGACGGCAAGCTGGTGCGCGTGCTTTCGTGGTACGACAACGAGTGGGGCTTCTCGAACCGCATGGTCGATACGGCCGGCGCGATGGGCAAGCTGCTCTAATTCCATGGCCGCGGGACGTCTTGACGGGATCGCCCGGCACAAGGTGTCCCGCGGGCCGATGGAAATGCTGGACCGTGCCCTCGTGACCCCGGATCGGGGCCTGGAGGGCGATTGCCGGGGGCGCGTGCCCGAAGGCAAGAAGGGCAACCGGCAGATTACCATGATCGAGGCCGAAAGCTGGGCGGCGGCTCTGGATGAGTTGGGCGCGGCGGCAGATGGCCTCGTCTGGTCCGACCGGCGGGCCAATCTGCTTGTTTCGGGCGTACGGCTCCCGCGCGAGGCGGGCAAGGTGATCGCCATCGGCAAGGGGCTGCGCATCGAAGTGCGCTGCGAATGCGATCCGTGCAGCCGCATGGATGCCCTGCGCGAGGGGTTGCGCGCCGCGCTCACCCCCGACTGGCGCGGCGGCATTTGTGGACGTGTGATCAGCGAAGGCGAAATCGCCGTGGGCGATGAAGTGAGGATCGAGACATGAGCTTCAAGACGCTGGATGATTTGGGCGATGTGCGCGGCAAGGTCGTGCTGGTGCGCGTGGACCTCAACCTGCCGATGCAGGACGGCGCGGTGACCGATGACACCCGCGTGCAGGCCGCCAAGCCCACGATCCTCGAACTCGCCGACAAGGGCGCCAAGGTGCTGCTGCTGGCCCACTTTGGCCGGCCCAAGGGCGAGCGCGTCTCGACCCAGTCGCTGAGCATGGTGGTTGGCGCGGTCGAGCAGGTGCTGGGCCGCGAAGTGATGTTCGTATCCGAGATTGCCGGACCGGTTGTGCAGCAGGTCGTCGGCATCCTCCCCGAAGGCGGCATCGCGTGCCTTGAAAACACGCGGTTCTGGAAGGGCGAGGAAAAGAACGATCCCGAACTGGTCAAGGCGATTGCCGCCAATGCCGACATCTATGTGAACGACGCGTTTTCCGCAGCGCACCGCGCGCATGCGACGACCGAGGGCCTTGCGCATGTGCTGCCGGCCTACGCTGGCCGCTCGATGCAGGCCGAACTCGAAGCGCTGGGCAAGGCGCTGGGCGAGCCGGAGCGGCCTGTCGCGGCGGTTGTCGGCGGGGCCAAGGTGTCCTCGAAGCTCGATGTGCTGAAGCACCTTGTCGGCAAGGTCGATCACCTGATCATCGGCGGCGGCATGGCCAACACCTTCCTCGCCGCGCGCGGGGTCGATGTCGGCAAGTCGCTGTGCGAGCATGATCTGGCTCCGACCGCCGAAGCGATCCTTGATGCAGCGGACGCTTCGGGCTGCACGGTGCATTTGCCGTATGACGTCGTGGTTTCGAAGGAATTCGCGGCCAATCCGCCGTCCCTGCGGACCTGCAATGTCCATGAAGTGGCAGCGGACGAGATGATCCTCGATGTGGGTCCGGCAGCGACCGAGGCGCTCGCCGACGTGCTCAAGGTCTGCAAGACGCTGGTGTGGAACGGGCCGATGGGCGCGTTCGAAACGCAGCCGTTCGATACCGCAACGGTCGCGCTGGCGCGCACGGCAGCGGCGCTGACCCGCGAGGGTTCGCTTGTGTCGGTCGCTGGCGGCGGAGATACCGTTGCTGCGCTCAGCCATGCAGGCGTGGCGGGCGATTTCTCCTATGTCTCGACCGCTGGCGGGGCTTTCCTTGAATGGATGGAAGGCCGCGTGCTGCCGGGCGTGGCAGCACTCGAGAAGTAAGTTCCGGAATAAATCGCGGCGAGGCCGCGCTGCTATATTGCAGTGCGGCATGCCCTGCTCTATGGGCGCGCGCATTCGAATGCATTGCATGAGGGATCAGCCATGAACTACGCCGAGATGAAGTCCAAGATCGCAGCAGGACAGGGCTTTATCGCGGCGCTGGATCAGAGCGGCGGTTCGACTCCGAAGGCGCTCGCGGGCTACGGCATCGAAGCCGGCGCGTGGAACTCCGAAGAAGAGATGTTCGGCCTTATCCACGAAATGCGTGCGCGCATCATCCGCTCGGCTGCCTTCACCGGCGAGAAGGTGATCGGCGCGATCCTGTTCGAGCGCACGATGGACGGCGACGTTGACGGCACGCCGGTCCCGGCAGCGCTGATCGCCAAGGGCGTGGTCCCCTTCATCAAGATCGACAAGGGTCTTGAGGACGAAGCCAACGGCGTACAGCTGATGAAGCCGATGCCGACGCTTGATGCGCTGCTCGTCCGTTCGAAGGCGCTGGGCGTGTTCGGCACCAAGGAGCGCTCGGTGATCAATTCGGCCAACCGCGAAGGCATTGCCGCCGTGGTCGCCCAGCAGTTCGAGGTGGGCCGCCAGGTCCTCTCGCACGGCATGATGCCGATCATCGAGCCTGAGGTGAACATCAAGAGCGAGACGCGCGCCGAATGCGACGCGATCCTGCTCGACGAACTGCTCAAGGCGCTCGACGGGCTGGCCGAGGGCGAGGAAGTGATGCTCAAGCTTTCGCTTCCCGTCGTGCCGGGCACGTTCGATCCGCTGGTGAAGCACCCGCGCGTGCTGCGCGTGGTCGCGCTTTCGGGTGGTTACAAGCGCCCCGAGGCCTGCGTCGAACTCGCCAGGAACAATGGCATCATCGCAAGCTTCAGCCGCGCGCTGCTAGAAGACCTGCGCGCGCAGATGAGCGATGCGGAGTTCGACGCTTCGCTGGGCGGCGCGATTGACGAGATCCATCGCGGTTCGACCGTCAAGACGGCCTGATCTGCAAAGCCGAGGCTTCGTCGCTGCGCTCTTCGCAGCGACGCTGTCTTTGGAGGGATTTGCGCTGATCCGAATGCCTCGCTAAGGCGCCCGCATGTCTGATCCCGCCTGCCAGCTTTACCTGATCTCGCCGCTCGATGTGGGCGGTGCGTTTCCTGATCGGCTTGCCCGCGCGCTTGATGCAGGGCCGGTCGCGGCGTTCCAGTTTCGCGTAAAGAACGTGGACGAGCACGAGGCCGCGCGTCTGGCCGAGCCGCTCCAGCGCATCTGCGCGGACCGTGAGGTGGCCTTCATCGTCAACGACTCGATTGCCCTCGCCAAGCGCCTCGGCGCCGATGGCGTGCATCTCGGGCAGCAGGACGGCAGCGTGGCGGATGCCCGCGCGCGGTTGGGCAAGGCGGCGCAGATCGGCGTGACCTGCCACGACAGCCGCCACCTTGCGATGGAAGCGGGCGAGGCGGGGGCGGACTACGTTGCCTTCGGAGCCTTCTTCCCGAGCTCGACCAAGGATACCAAGCATGTGGCCGAACCCGAGCTGCTGGCATGGTGGGCGCAGCTGTTCGAACTGCCCTGCGTCGCCATCGGCGGGATCACCGCAGCCAATTGCGGACCGCTGGTTTCAGCTGGTGCGGACTTTCTAGCCGTGAGCAACGCCGTGTGGGGCGGTGATGAGGCGGAAGGTGTCCGCGCGCTCAATGCGGCGATTGCAAAGGCTCTCGCCGAGGGCTGAGCCCTAATCTCCGGGTGCAGTATCGTCTGCGCTGTAATCATCACGAACCGCGCCAGCGCGAACGCAGCGGAGCACCTCGCGCTTGCCCTCGGCGTCCAGCTTGATCAGCGAGAGGCCGACCTTGTCGAAACGGCGGCCGGCGAACGGCCCCGAGGTCATCGTGAAGCGCTTGCCGAGCAGCAGGTAGGTGCCGCGCACGCCGTTTGCGAGGTAGCTGGAATCGGGCACGATGCTGAAGTTGTTCTCGGGCCGCGGGGTGGGCGGCGTGGTCGCGTCGCCTGGCAGCTCGCAAGTCCAGCGCCCTTGCGCGATGGTCTGCATCGTTCCGCCCGGTGCGGCCATGGCAGGCATGATCGCGGGCACAGCGGCACACAGGACGAGGGCGGAGAGGGCAGCGCGAACCATGCCCTTGGCGCTAGCATGCGACGGCGGCTTGAAGCAATCGCCGCTTGGCGCTAAGGGCCGCGTTCACGCATGCCTCGGGCGTGCATCACAAGTCTTCCTTTCAGCAGGGCTCTTTCCATCATGAAGATCAGCGGCGTGGACATCCGTCCGGGCAATATCCTGGAATACGAAAAGGGCATCTGGAAGGTTGCCAAGACCCAGCATACCCAGCCCGGCAAGGGCGGCGCGTTCATGCAGGTCGAGATGAAGAACC
>CANGJI010000142.1 GCA_947454135.1 Sphingomonadaceae bacterium | reverse complement strand
GTGAAGCCGCGCGTGAAGGCGGATGGCACGGGGGTCGACCTTGCCAACGTGAAAATGAGCATGAACCCGTTCGACGAAATCGCGGTCGAGGAAGCCATTCGCCTGAAGGAAAAGGGCGTGGTCACCGAGATCGTGGCGGTTTCGGTTGGTCCGGCAAAGGCGCAGGAAACGCTGCGCACCGCGCTCGCCATGGGCGCGGACCGCGCGATCCTCGTGGTCAGCGAAGATGAAGTCGAGCCGCTCGCGGTCGCCAAGATCGTCAAGGCGATTGCCGATGAAGAGCAGCCGGGCCTGATCATCACCGGCAAGCAGGCGATCGACGACGATGCCAACCAGGTCGGCCAGATGGTCGCCGCGCTGCTCGGCCGTCCGCAGGGCACCTTCGCCAACGAGATCGCGGTCGAGGGTGACAGCATCGTGGTGAAGCGCGAGATCGACGGCGGTCTGGAAACGGTGAAGCTGGCGCTGCCCGCCATCGTCACCACCGACCTGCGCCTCAACGAGCCGCGCTATGCCTCGCTGCCGAACATTATGAAGGCGAAGTCCAAGCCGCTCGCGACCAAGGCTCCGGCGGACTACGGCGTCGATATCGCCGCGCGCCTCAAGACGCTCAAGGTCACCGAACCGCCGGTGCGCAGCGCGGGCATCAAGGTGCCTGATGTCGATGCGCTGGTCGCCAAGCTCAAGGAAATGGGAGTAGCCTGATGTCCAAGACACTCGTTTGGGTCGAGCACGACAACGCGTCGGTCAAGGACGCTACCCTCGCTGTCGTTACCGCAGCTGCGCAGATGGGCGAAGTGACCGCGCTGGTCGCTGGTTCGGGCTGCGACGCTGCTGCCGCTGCTGCCGCGCAGATCGCCGGCGTGAGCAAGGTGCTCAAGGCCGATGACGCGGCTTATGCCAATGCGCTCGCCGAAAACGTCGCGCCGCTCGTCGCGGGCCTGATGGCCGATTACGACGCGTTCGTCGCGCCTGCCACGACCACCGGCAAGAACATCGCGCCGCGCGTCGCCGCGCTGCTCGACGTGATGCAGGTTTCGGACATCCTCTCGGTCGAAGGCCCCAAGACCTTCACCCGTCCGATCTACGCCGGCAACGCGATCGCCACGGTCGAATCGACCGATGCCAAGATCGTCGTCACCGTGCGCGGCACCGCGTTCGCCAAGGCGGAAGCAACTGGCGGTTCGGCGGCGGTGGAAGCCGTCGGCGGTGCAGGGGATGCGGGTCTCTCGACCTTCATCGGTTCGGAAATCGCCAAGAGCGAGCGTCCGGAACTGACCTCGGCCAAGATCATCGTCTCCGGCGGCCGTGCGCTCAAGGATGCGGAAACCTTCCAGAGCGTGATCACCCCGCTCGCCGACAAGCTCGGCGCCGGCATCGGCGCCTCGCGCGCGGCGGTTGACGCTGGCTATGTGCCCAACGACTATCAGGTCGGCCAGACCGGCAAGATCGTGGCGCCGGAAGTCTACATCGCGGTCGGTATCTCGGGCGCGATCCAGCACCTTGCGGGCATGAAGGATTCGAAGACCATCATCGCCATCAACAAGGACGAGGACGCCCCGATCTTCCAGGTCGCGGACATCGGCCTCGTCGGCGATCTGTTCACGCTGGTGCCGGAACTGACCGGCAAGCTCTGAGCTGTATTTTCGACAAGACACGGAAAGGCCCTGCTTCGGCGGGGCCTTTTTGTTTCAAAGTACCAGTGTGAGGCACTGGCTGAAATCATCGACCACGTAGTCGGCAAAGGCTGCGCAGTTTTCGAAGCCGTACTTGCGGTAGAGCGCTTCGGCTGGCGCGAAGGCTTCGGTGCGCCCCGTTTCCAAACTCACGCGCGAATAGCCGCGCGACCGGGCGACGCCGAGCAAATGCTGCAACATCGCCTCGCCCACGCCCTTCCCGCGCCATTCCGGGGCGGCGCGCATGGATTTGAGTTCGCCGTGGGTTTGATTGAGGTGCTTGATCGCACCGATGGCGGTGAGCGTGCCGTACACGCGGGCGGTGTAGAAGGCGACGCCGGGCTGGCGCAGCTTTTCGAGGGGGAGGGCGTGGACTTTGCAGGCGGGGCTTTCGGCGTGCATGCCGGAAAGGTGGAAGGCGATGAGGGCGCGCACGTCCTCGCCGGAGAGATCGTCTTCCGCGATGGTCAGTCCGTCGATCATGGCTCTTGCCCCGCTGGTCTTGGCCCGATGATCTGCTAACGCGGCGGACATGACGGAAACAAGTGAAACCGCTCGCTGGGCCATCGCCATTCATGGCGGGGCCGGATCGATGACACCCGAGACGATGGATGCCGCCGCCGTCGCCGCGCACGAGGCGGCGCTGGCCGTGGCGCTTGATGCCGGGCGCGCGGTACTGGCGGGCGGCGGCTCGGCGCTCGATGCGGTCTGCGCGGCGGTGAAGGAGCTGGAGGACGATCCGCACTTCAATGCCGGGCGCGGGGCGGTGTTCACCTATCACGGGACGAACGAGCTAGATGCCGCCGTGATGGATGGAGCCACGCGCGGGGCGGGCGCGGTCTGCGGGGTGACGCATACGCGCAATCCGGTCAATCTGGCGCGCACGGTGATGGAGCAGAGCCCGCATGTGTTCCTCAGCGGCGCGGGCGCGGAAGAGTTTGCGCGCGAGCAGGGGGTGGAGATGGTCGACCCGGACTGGTTCGCCACCGAGCCGCGCTGGCAGCAGTTGCAGGAGCTGAAGGCGAAGAAGCTCGGCTGGTTCGATGCGGGGCTGAAGTACGGCACGGTCGGTGCCGTGGCGGTGGACGCTTCCGGCCATGTCGCGGCGGCGACGTCTACCGGCGGACTTACCGGCAAACGTTGGGGACGGATCGGGGATTCGCCGCTGATCGGCGCCGGAACTTATGCCGATGACCGCGCGGCGGCGGTGAGCTGCACCGGCTCTGGCGAGCAGTTCATCCGCGCCGCCGTGTCGCACGAGATCTGCGCACGCATGCGCCTTGGCGGCGAAGGGCCGCAGGCCGCGACCGAAGCGGTGCTGGCAGAAGTCGGCGCGATGGGCGGTGTTGGCGGCGTCATCTACGCGACGCCGACCGGCGAGACCGGGTTTGCCTTCACCACGCCCGGCATGTTCCGCGGCCGGGCCAACAGCGAGGGCCTGCATGAGGTAGGTATTTTTGGTTAGCGATTGACTTGCCTGTGCGCCGGGAGCAGCGTCCGCGCGCCCGACGTTGAGACATAACGGTTCGCCCGACTATCCGGCAGCAACCAGGGGCGCACGTGAAGTGCGCCGTCTCAGGAGGATAGTGCATGAAATCGCTTCGTTTTGCCGCCATGGCGGCGGCCGCGCTCGCATTTGCGGCGCCAGTTGCCCTCAGTGCGCAACAAGTTCCGGTCGTGCCGGGCGATTATGTGACGGTCTCGATGATCAGCGTCGATGACGGGCATGACCTCGACTATATCAACCACCTTGCCGGCATGTGGCGCAAGGGCCAGGACTTCGCGGTCAAGCAGGGCTGGATCACCGGCTACGAGATCCTCACCAACGAGGACAAGCGGCCGGGTGAGCCCGACTACTACCTGATCACGCGCTTTGCGAAGTTTGCAGATCCTGCCGAGGAGCAGAAGCGGCAGGACGCCTATACGGCCTACATGGCGATGACCAACTCGCAGCTCCAGGCGGCCTCGGCCGACCGCGCCAAGTACCGCACACAGATGGGCTCGATGCTGCTGCGCAGCTGGAAGTGGCGCAACTGACGCGGCCTTGATGTCGGCCGCGCCGTGGGACCGTCCGGCGCGGCAGCCATCCTGATTTGCTTATGCCGCGAACTTGTCTGCCTTGCGGCGGCCTAGCCGCAGGCCCTGTTCCAGTTGGGCGCGGAGCTGGAGATAGTAGGATTCGAGGAATACCCGCTCGGCCCGGTAGGGATAGGGCCGTCCGATCTTGCGGCTGATCGCCTCGGCCACATCATCGAGCGCGACGGCCCGGCTATCGCGCAGAACGCGCTCGAGCGTCTGCAGTTCGTACTCGCCGTAGACCGCCAGTTCTTCGGGCGTGAAGGTGAAGGCCTGATCGCTCGCCGCGACCGGTGCGCTGACCGAAAGCGCCTGCCCCAGCTTGCGCCGCTGCGCCTCGACCACCCAGGTTCCCGCGATCACGTCGCCGCAGCGCAGGGAATCCCGGTTGAGGAATGGAAACAGCACGAAGATCGCGAACCAGATCGCCCCGGCCCAGCCGGCCAGATCGGTATCGCTCCCCGCTGCGAAGGCGCCGCCGATGAACACGATCGGCATGAACAGTTCGATATCACGCACGATGTTGCGGGCGATCACGGCCTCGGTGGTGAGCCGCTCGGTGCCGCGCGCGGCGATGCGGATGCCGGTCAGCCGCTTGCCGGGGGTCGCGCCGCGCGGGCCAAGCTCGAAGAACAGGAACCAGGCATTGCGCAGCAGGAACATCGCGATGATCCACACGATCACCAGTGCCTGCAGCGCACGCGCCTTGGCCGATCCGCCGGCCATGTCGCCTTGGTTGATACCGATGCCGCCGGCGATCCAGACGAGGATGAGCGATGTGGCGATCATCGCGGCCCCGATCATGGCGAGATCGATGAGCAGCGCCGCCGCCCGCGCGCCGCGGGTGGCAAGGACGAACGGCAGCGCCACGCCTTCGGGCGTGATCACCGTGCGATTGCGG
>CANGJI010000141.1 GCA_947454135.1 Sphingomonadaceae bacterium | reverse complement strand
TGCCTTAGTTGACAGCGTCCTTCAGGCCCTTGCCGGCCTTGAACTTGGGCTGGGCCGAGGCCTTGATCGACATCGGCTCGCCAGTGCGCGGGTTGCGGCCGGTCGAGGCCTTGCGCTTGGCCACCGAGAAGGTGCCGAAACCAACGAGACGCACTTCATCACCCTTGGCCAGCGCACCGGTCACGCTATCGAAAACAGCCTCGACCGCCTTCGTCGCATCACCCTTAGAAAGGCCACTTGCATCGGCCACTGCGCTGATCAGATCATTCTTGTTCATTGCGGAACCCCCATTGGCTTTTTTGCTAACAACCGGCTGCCTGAATCGAAATTCGGGTGGCGGGAAGAGAGCCGAGAAAGAATCCGCTGTCAAAGCCAAAAACGCCCGGAATCGCCGAAAGAACGCCGGATTCTGGCCTGTTTGAGAGGAGAATGCGTGCGCCTCCCCGCCGGAAGGCATGGGGTACTGTTTCGAAGGTTAATGCTGCAGCGCGAGGGTGCAGCATGACAAGTCATGCTGCACCGCAACAATCACGCGTTCAATGTGCCGTCGGCGCGGTCGCTCCACCGCCGAGCGCGGGCGCAGGCCCCGCCGCCATTTCGTCGGCCTCGGTCCATTCGATCGCCTCGGTCGGCGCTGCCAGCGCAAGCGCCAGCACTTCGTCGACATGGCTCACGGGCACGATCTCCAACCCCTCGCGGATGTTGTCCGGGATCTCGGCCAGATCCTTGCGGTTCTCTTCGGGAATCAGCACCGTCTTGATGCCGCCGCGAAGAGCCGCAAGCAGCTTTTCCTTGAGCCCGCCGATCGCCAGCACGCGGCCGCGCAGGGTGACTTCGCCGGTCATCGCCACGTCGGCGCGCACCGGAATGCCGGTAAGCGTGGAGACCATCGCCGTCACCATGCCCACGCCAGCGCTCGGGCCGTCCTTGGGCACTGCGCCTTCGGGCAAGTGGATGTGGAGATCCTTGCGATTGAATATCGAAGGCTTAATCCCGTACTGCGGCCCGCGCGCCTTGACGAAGCTGAACGCCATCTGGACGCTCTCGCTCATCACCTCGCCGAGCTTGCCGGTGGTCTTGACCGCACCCTTGCCGGGTACCGTCACGCTTTCGATCGTCAGCAGTTCGCCGCCGACTTCGGTCCAGGCAAGGCCCGTTACCGCGCCGACCTGGTTCTCCTCGTCGGAAACGCCGTGGCGGAACTTGCGCACACCGGCGAAGTCCGAAAGGTTCTCCGTCGTGATGGTGACCGCGGTTTCCTTCTTCTCGAGGATCCGCCGCAGCGCCTTGCGCGCCAGCCGCGCGATCTCGCGCTCCAGCGTGCGCACGCCGGCCTCTCGGGTGTAATAACGGATCAGGTCGCGCAGCGCGGCGTGTTCGAGCGTGAACTCGCCGTCCTTGAGCCCATGCGCCTCGATCTGCTTGGCGATCAGGTGGCGCTCGGCGATCTCGACCTTCTCGTCCTCGGTATAGCCCTCAAGCCGGATGATCTCCATGCGGTCGAGCAGCGCCTGCGGCAGGTTGAGGCTGTTTGCAGTGCACACGAACATGACATCCGAGAGGTCGATATCGAGCTCGAGGTAATGATCCTGGAACTTCGAATTCTGCTCCGGATCGAGCACCTCCAGCAGCGCGGAGGCGGGATCGCCGCGGAAGTCCTGACCCAGCTTGTCGATTTCATCGAGCAGGAACAACGGGTTCGACGTGCCGGTCTTCTTCAGATTCGTCACGATCTTGCCCGGCAGCGAGCCGATGTAGGTGCGGCGATGGCCGCGAATCTCGGCCTCGTCGCGTACGCCGCCCAGCGACTGGCGCACGAACTGGCGGCCGGTCGCCTTCGCGATCGACTTGCCCAACGAGGTCTTGCCCACGCCCGGCGGGCCGACGAGGCACAGGATCGGCCCCTTCAGCTTGTTGGTGCGCGCCTGCACCGCAAGGTACTCGATGATCCGGTCCTTGACCTTGTCGAGCGCATAGTGATCGGCATCGAGCACGGCCTGCGCCGCGGCGATGTCCTTCTTGAGCTTGGACTTCTTGCCCCACGGCAGGCCCAGCAGCACGTCGAGGTAGTTGCGGATGACGGTCGCCTCAGCGCTCATCGGCTGCATCGTGCGCAGCTTCTTGAGCTCGGCAGTCGCCTTCGCGCGCGCTTCCTTGGAGAGCTTGAGCGTGTCGATCTTTTCCTGCAGCTCGGCAATCTCGTTGCCTTCGCCGTCATCGCCGCCGCCCAGCTCGGACTGGATCGCCTTGAGCTGCTCGTTGAGGTAGTACTCGCGCTGCGTCTTCTCCATCTGGCGCTTCACGCGGCCGCGGATCTTGCGCTCCACCTGCAGCACGCCCAGCTCGCCCTCCATGAACGAGAGCACCATCTCGAGCCGCTTGAGCGGATCGGCCTCGGCCAGCACCGCCTGCTTTTCGGCCACGCGCGCGGCAAGGTTGGCGGCGACCGCATCGGCCAGCTTGCCGGCATCCTCGATATCGCCGAGCTGCGAGCCCGCATCCTGCGGCAGCTTCTTGGAAAGCTTGGCATATTCGGCGAACTGATCGACCACCGAGCGCATCATGCCCGCGATCTCGGCGCCCGAAACGTCCTTCGGCTCGATCACGTCAACTTCGGCGATCACAAGTTCACCTTCGGTCGCGGTCTCGGTGCTGAGCGCCTTGAGTTCGGCGCGCCGCTGGCCTTCGACAAGCACGCGCACGGTGCCATCGGGCAGCTTCAGCAGCTGGAGCACCGTGGCGACCACGCCGGTATCGTAGAGGTCGTCGCGATCGGGATCGTCACAGCCCGGATCGAGCTGGGCGAGCAGGAAGATTTCCTTGGAACCCGCCATCGCGACTTCGAGCGCAGAAACCGACTTCTCGCGGCCGACGAAGAGCGGCACGACCATGCCGGGGAACACGACGATGTCGCGCAGAGGAAGGAGGGGATACTGAGCCATCGATTCAATTCCATTCGCCCTGCCGCAGGGGGAAAGAACGGCAGGTTCTCTTGAAAGTGAATATGGGTGCCCGCCTGCCCGCCCGCAATGCCCCCTTGTGCCGCGATTGTGGATGAGGAACCGTCAGGCCGCCATGAGGCCCTCGCTCATCAAGGAGCGGCCACCTCGGCGCGATCAGCTTTTGGGCCGCGCGGGGGTCTTCTCGAAAAACTGGGTCACGAGGAACCGCGCCAGAATCTCGATCTTGGCGTCTGAAGCGTCATCCAGATGTGCCGCATTCAGGAAGCTCATCGTGCCTTGATCGTTGAGCAGCGCGGTGACTTCGCCCTTCAGGCCCTCATCGGTGGCCGGCTGCTCCAGCAGAAGCTTCTTTGCGATGTAGTGGGTTTCGAGGTTCTGCACATGAGCGATGGCAACGATGTAGCCATCGGGATCGACCTTCGATCCGGAATCGCGAAGCACGTAGACGATCAGTCTGGCTGCCGGAAAGTTTTCGCGCACGGCATAACCCGGCTGCTTGCCGAAAAGATCGGCAATGCGGCTTTCGAGGCGCTTGCACACCGCTGGCTCGTCGCAGACGACCTTGTAGGCGACCGGGATCAGATTGGGCGCGTCGGGCGCCGCCGATGCAGCAGGGGCGAGAAGCAGAAAGCCGCACAACGCCAAGGCGAGGCCTGCCAGATTGCGGATCATAGGCTTCATGTCTGCACTTTCAGGGCAGCGGCTGCACCACCGGCTGCGAGATGAACACGGGAGCCGGAGGAGTTGGCGGCAGTGCAGGAGGCGGGGCGGGAGGCGGGGCGGGCGTCTGTGTCGACGGCGGGGCCGGTTCCGCAGCAGGCGCAGGGGCCGTCGCGGGGGATGTCGCGGGGGCCGTATCAGGCGCCGCAGCGGCATCGGCTGCCTTGTCCTCCTGCTCGATCACCCGCTTCTCGGCTGCCGACATCGGGTCAGCCGCAGCGCCAATCGGCCGCGCGAAGGGGCCGTAGCGGGTCTGGCCATTCACCAGCGGCCCGCGCCCGTGCAGCGCCTCGATCTGGTCGAAGCGCGATTGCAGGTAGACCCGGCGATAAGTCGCATAGGGATCCGCTGCCTGGCGCAGGCGCTTGAAATCCTCGTCCGCCTCGTTGCGATAGTCGAGCGCGTCGATCGTGCCCATCGGCAGCGCGTACCATGGCTTGTTGAACGGCGTCCCCACGGCCAGCGGCACCGCCAACCGGTCCGCGACAAGGCCGAACAGATCGCGCACCGTCGTCGGCCCGACCAGCGGCAGGAACAGGTAGGGCCCCGGCCCCACCCCATAATAGCCGAGCACGTTGGCCAGACCGTTCTGGCGATAGGGCAGGTGGAACGGCTTGCTGCGCGCAACGTCGATCGTGCCGCCAAGCCCGATCGTCGAGTTGATACCGAACCGGCCCACGGTCTCGAACGCCTTGCCCGGCTTGATTTCCAGCAGATAGGCCGCCGCGACGACCGGCTCGCGCAGATTGCGGATGAAGTTGCGCAGCGCCATGCGCAAGGGGCGCGGGACGGCCGCCTGATAGCCGCTTGCCACCGGGCCGACGAACACGTCATCAACCTTCTGAAGCACTTCGTAGCTGGTCTCGTTCGCCTTCGCGAGCGGGTCTTCCGGCGGCGCCTTCACCGATCCCGACACGACGATCTCTCCCGCCAGCGGGGGAAGCGGTTCCTTGGCCGGCGCGGACGCGGGCCGTGCGGCAGGCGCGGCTTGATCGGCAGCAGGAGACGTCTGGGCCGAACCATCGGCAGGTGAGGCACTGGCCAAAGCGGCGGCGGCAAGCAGGGATAAAGCGCTCAGGGGGAAACGACCTTCATGGGGCAAGCCGGCCCGTGGCCAGCCGCCCGTTTAAGTTTTGTGACAATTTGCTATAACGCCTGCGTCCCCCCGGCGCCAGCCTGCCCCGCTCAGAACGGCAGCTTGAAGCCCGGCGGAAT
>CANGJI010000140.1 GCA_947454135.1 Sphingomonadaceae bacterium | reverse complement strand
CAACGTTTCGAAGGCCGAGCGGATCATCCCGGCGGCGGACCTTTCGGAGCAGATCAGCACGGCGGGGATGGAAGCCTCGGGAACCGGCAACATGAAGTTCGCCCTGAACGGCGCGCTCACCATCGGCACGCTGGACGGTGCGAATGTCGAGATCAAGGACCGGGTCGGCGACGAAAACATCGTGATCTTCGGCCTCACCGCGGAAGAAGTGGCCGAAAAGCGGGCCGGCGGATACAACCCGCGCGCCGTGATCGAGGGCGGCCGCGAATTGCAGCAGGCGGTTTCCGCCATCGCTACGGGCGTGTTTTCGCCAGACGATCCATCGCGTTATGCCGGGCTCATGGGCGGGCTTTATGACCACGACTGGTTCATGGTCGCCGCCGATTTCGATGCCTACCACGCGGCGCAGCGCCGGGTGGACCGGATGTGGGAAGACCAGGCCGGGTGGCGCGAAAAGGCGATCCGCAACATCGCCAATGTCGGCTGGTTCTCCTCCGACCGCACCATCGGCGAATATGCGCGCGATATCTGGGGCGTTGGTACAACCGCATGAAGCCCTCTCCCGCCGCGCTTGAAGCCCTGCTGAACGGGAACCATGCCGACCCGTTTGCCCTGCTCGGCATTCACGAAGGCCCGGGCGGCGCGTTCGCCCGCGCGGTGCTGCCGGGGGCGGAGACGGCTGAGGCCCATTCGCTGCGGGGCGAGGCGCTGGGCGAGCTGAAGCGCATCGATGAGCGCGGACTGTTTGAAGGCCACGTTTCAGGCGTGCGCCAGCCGGTGAAGTATCGCTGCACCGCAGGCCCGCACGAATGGTGGGTGACGGACGCCTATTCGTTCGGCCCGGTGCTGGGGCCGCTCGACGATTTCCTCATCAACGAGGGCACGCATCTCAGGCTGTTCGACAAGCTGGGCGCGCATGTGATCGAGCATGAAGGCGCGCGCGGGGTCCATTTCGCGGTCTGGGCGCCCAATGCCGAGCTCGTTTCAGTGGTCGGCGATTTCAACGACTGGGACGGGCGCCGCCATCCGATGCGGCGGCGGGCGGACATCGGCGTGTGGGAAGTGTTCCTGCCAGATATCGAGGCCGGGCGTGCGTACAAGTATCGCATCGTCGGCCCGGGCGGCGCGGTGCAGCCGCTCAAGGCCGATCCCTTCGCGTTCCGCTCCGAACTGCGGCCCGCAACGGCGAGCGTGATCGATGCGCCTGATGCGCACGCATGGGGCGATGCCGATCACCGCGCGCATTGGGCGGCGACGGACCCGCGCCGGGTGCCGATCTCGATCTACGAAGTGCATCCCGGATCGTGGCGGAAGCCCAACGCTGATCAGGGCGATGGCCGCGAGTTCTATTCATGGGACGAGCTGGCCGACCGGCTGATCCCCTACGCGGCCGAGATGGGCTTCACCCATATCGAGTTCCTGCCGGTTTCCGAGCATCCCTTCGATCCCAGCTGGGGCTACCAGACCACCGGCCTGTTCGCGCCGTCGGCCCGCTTTGGCGAGCCGGAGGGCTTCGCGCGGTTCGTCGACGGGGCGCACCGGGCCGGGATCGGCGTGCTGATCGATTGGGTGCCGGCGCACTTCCCGGTTGACGCGCATGGCCTCGCCAAGTTCGATGGCACCGAGCTTTACGAACACGCCGACCCGCGCCTCGGCTTCCACCCCGACTGGCAGACCGCGATCTACAATTTCGGGCGGCGCGAGGTGCTCTCGTTCCTCGTCAACAATGCGCTCTACTGGGCCGAGCGCTATCACGTGGACGGACTGCGCGTGGATGCGGTCGCCTCGATGCTGTACCGCGATTACTCCCGCAAGGACGGCGAGTGGATCCCCAATGCCGAAGGCGGGCGCGAGAACTGGGAGGCCGTGGCCTTCCTGCAGGCGATGAACCGCGCGGTCTATGCGAGCCACGCAGGCTTCCTCACCGTGGCGGAGGAATCGACCAGCTGGCCGGGCGTGACGCTGCCCACCGACGCCGCCGGCCCGCCGCGCGGCGGTCTTGGTTTCGGTTTCAAGTGGAACATGGGCTTCATGCACGACACGCTCGCCTACATGGCGCGCGATCCCGTCCACCGGCGCTATCACCACGACGAGATCACCTTCGGGCTGATGTATGCCTTCAGCGAGAACTTCGTGCTGCCGCTGAGCCATGACGAAGTGGTCCACGGCAAGGGTTCGCTGCTGGGCAAGATGAGCGGCGCGGATGCCTGGCAGAAGTTTGCCAACCTGCGCGCCTATTACGGGCTGATGTGGGGCTATCCCGGCAAGAAGCTGCTGTTCATGGGCCAGGAGTTTGCGCAAGGGCGCGAATGGAGCGAAGCGCGCGAGCTTGACTGGTACCAGCTCGACCTGCCCGAACACGCCGGAGTGCAGCGCTGGGTGAAGGATCTCAACCGCGCCTACCGCACATTCCCCGCGCTTCATGCGCGCGATTGCGAGGGCGAAGGGTTCGAGTGGCTGGTGGTCGACGATGCCGCCGCCTCGGTCTTTGCCTGGGCGAGGCTGGCACCGGGGGCGCCGACCGTGGTGGTCGTCAGCAACATGACGCCGGCGCTGCACGGGCACTACCGCCTGCCATTCCCGCAAGACGGAACGTGGCGCGAGGCGCTCAACAGCGATGCCGCGATCTATGGCGGATCGGGACAGGGCAATCTGGGCGCCGTCACGGCGGAAGGCGGCGCGGCGCTTGTCGTGCTGCCGCCACTTTCAACGGTCATGTTCGTGTTCGAAGCATGATCACTTTGAGCGTCATGTTCGTATTCGAGGGATAAGCCGGCAGGCCTGTTAGGGGAGAGAGTTCATGCGCGATACTTATGGACAGCCGCTGGCGCGTGACGCCATGGCCTATGTTCTCGCTGGCGGACGCGGGAGCCGCCTCTACGATCTGACCGACAACCGCGCCAAGCCGGCGGTCTATTTCGGCGGGGTAAGCCGGATCATCGACTTCGCGCTTTCCAACGCGATCAATTCGGGCATTCGCCGCATCGGCGTCGCGACGCAGTACAAGGCGCATTCGCTGATCCGCCACATGCAGCGCGCGTGGAACTTCATGCGGCCCGAGCGTAACGAGAGCTTCGACATTCTCCCCGCCTCGCAGCGCATTTCCGAGAATGCGTGGTACGAAGGCACGGCGGACGCGGTCTACCAGAACCTCGACATCATCGCGAGCCACGCGCCCAAGTACATGGTCATCCTGGCGGGCGATCACATCTACAAGATGGACTACGAGATCATGCTGCAGCAGCATGTCGCGACCGGCGCGGACGTGACGATCGGCTGCCTCGTGGTGAAGCGCGAAGAAGCCAAGGGCTTTGGCGTGATGGCGGTGGATGCCAAATCGGTGATCACCGATTTCGTCGAGAAGCCCGCCGATCCGCCCGCGATCCCCGGCGATCCGGAGCACTCGCTGGCCTCGATGGGCATTTACGTGTTCGAGACGAAGTTCCTGTTCGACGCGCTGCGCCGCGACGCCGCAGACCCCAATTCGAGCCGCGACTTCGGCAAGGACATCATCCCCTACATCGTCAAGAACGGGAAGGCCGTCGCCCACCGCTTCACCGACAGCTGCATCCGCGCGGCGGAGGAGATCGAGGAATACTGGCGCGATGTCGGCACGCTCGACGCCTATTTCGAGGCGAACCTCGACCTCACCGACGTGGTGCCCAAGCTCAACATGTATGACCGCGAATGGCCGATCTGGACGGACCAGGTCGTCGCCGCACCGGCCAAGTTCGTCCACGATCAGGACGGGCGGCGCGGCATGGCGATTTCCTCGCTGATCTCGCAGGACTGCATCGTCTCCGGCGCGATTGCCAAGCGCTCGCTGCTGTTCACCGGGGTGAAGATGGGCTCGTTCTCGAGCGTCGATGAGGGCGTGATCCTGCCTTATTGCAACATCGGGCGCGGCGCGCGGCTGAAGCGGGTTATCCTCGATTCCGGCGTGCGCATTCCCGAAGGGCTGGTGGTGGGCGAGGATCCGATCCTCGACGCCAAGCGCTTCCGCCGCACCGAGGGCGGGGTGTGCCTGATCAACAAGGCGATGATCGAGCGGCTGAAGTGAGAGGCTTGCGCATGCGGCTGCCCACCCCCGACCCCTCCCGCAAGCGGGAGGGGAGCGTGTTGCGCTGTCTTCTTCAGTCCCCCTCCCGCTTGCGGGAGGGGTTAGGGGTGGGCCGGCCATGACAACCGTCCTCTCCGTCGCCTCCGAAGCAGTACCGCTGGTCAAGACCGGCGGCCTCGCCGACGTAGTGGGCGCGCTGCCCGAGGCGCTGGCGCCGCACGGGGTGGCGATGACCACGCTGCTCCCGGGCTATCCGGCGGTAATTGCCGCGCTCGGCAAGAAGCCCAAGGCCTTGCACAAGTGGGACAGCCTGCTGGGCGAACCGGCGCGGCTGCTGGCGGGCAAGATCGGCGCTTATCCGCTGCTGGTGCTCGATGCGCCGGGGCTCTTTGCGCGCGATGGCGGGCTTTACGGCGATGCCACCGGGCGCGACTGGGGGGACAATGGCAAGCGCTTTGCCGCCTTCGGCCGCGCGGCGGCGGATGTGGCGGGGGGCGTGGTGAAAGGCCTCGGGTTCGACCTGATCCACGCGCATGATTGGCAGGCGGGCATGGCGCTCGCCTATCAGAGGTTCGCGCCAGCCGGGCCGGTGCTGCCGTCCGTCATCACCATCCACAACATGGCGTTTCAGGGCCACTACGGGGCGGACCTGTTCCCGGCTCTGGGGCTCCCTGCGCATGCGATGGCGATCGACGGGATCGAATATCACGGCGGCATCAGCTTCCTGAAAGCGGGCCTTGCTGCCGCGAGCCGGATCACCACGGTGAGCCCGACTTATGCGCGCGAGATCCGCGAGCCGGGGTTCGGCATGGGCCTCGAAGGGCTGATCCGCGCACGCGAAGGCGATGTCAGCGGGATCGTCAACGGCATCGATCCGGCAGTGTGGAATCCCGCCAGCGATACGGCGCTCAAGGCCGCCT
>CANGJI010000139.1 GCA_947454135.1 Sphingomonadaceae bacterium | reverse complement strand
GATTCTTCGCGCGATGGTTACCGCCCGGTGCGCCTGATCGATACGGCGGGGATGCGCAAGAAGGCGCAAGTCACCGAGAAGCTTGAGAAGATGGCCGTTGCCGATGCGCGCCACGCCATCGATTTTGCCGAAGTCGTCGTGCTGCTGCTCGATGCGACGCGCGGACTGGAGCATCAGGACCTCAAGATCGCCTCGATGGTGCTCGAGGAAGGCCGCGCGCTGATGATCGCGGTCAACAAGTGGGACATCGCGGAAGACCCCTCCGGCCTGTTCAACGGCATCCGCGCCGCGCTGGATGATGGCCTTGCGCAAGTGCGCGGCGTGCCGCTGCTGGCGGTCTCCGCGCGCACGGGCAAGGGGCTCGACCAGATCCTCACCGCCGCGTTCGATATTCGCGCAGCATGGTCGAAGCGTGTTCCGACGTCCGCGCTCAACCGCTGGTTCGACGATGCGCTCGCGGCCAATCCGCCGCCGGCACCGGGCGGCAAGCGAATCAAGCTGCGCTACATCACGCAGGCACGCACCCGCCCGCCGAGCTTCGTGATGTTCGGCACGCGGCTCGATCAGCTTCCTGAAAGCTATCGCCGCTATCTGATCAACGGCATCCGCCGCGAACTCGGTTTCGATGCGGTGCCGATCCGGCTGACCTTGCGCAGCCCGACCAACCCGTTTGCCAAGAAGTGAACGCGATGCCGAACGCTGCCCTGCCGCTCGATCTTGCCATTCTGCCCCATAGCGCGTGGAATGCCATTGGCCGGGGCGCGCTTGGCAAGTGCCCGCGCTGCGGAGGGACGCATCTCTTCGCGGGCGGGCTGAAGCCGGTCGAGCGCTGCCGGATGTGCGGCCAGAACTGGACGCTCCACGCGGCTGACGATTTTCCGCCCTATATCGCGATCCTGCTGACGGGTCACCTCATGGCGCCGGTGATCATCGGACTTGGCAAGGTGGAGAGCCTGCCGGAATGGGCGATGATGCTGATCGTACTGGTGTTGGCCGGCTCGCTGATCGCCGCCATCCTGCGCCCGGCCAAGGGCGGCGTGATCGCGCTGCAATGGTGGCTCGGCATGCAGGGCTTTGCCGGCAATTCGGGCAAGGCAGAGGCCGGGCTGGCCTGAGCCGCCGACGGTACCCTCGTCCTGATGTCAGGGAGAGGGCGGTGTCTGGTTCTGGAGTTGGGTCTGAGCCGGGGCTGGGGTCTGCTCAGGTGAAGGCGGCGAAGCTGCCGGCGCAGAACTTCCTGACCCTGCTGGATGGGGCGTCACTGTCGCCACCACAGCATTGGCAAAGCGATCGTAGACACTGCTCGCGGTAGAAAACCCGCCAGCCAGTCCGCCAAGCACCAGGCCCTTGGTGATCATGAATTCGGCGACTTGCTTGCCGTCGGTCCCCAGCAGTTGGACCTTGCCTTCGACATGGATGCTGCCGAGCCCGATCAGCGCGAAGCGCGCCGCCGCCTCGCCGTGCGAGAACCGGGTGAGAATGACTGACAGCCGGTAGACCGGCGCATCGGCTGCTGGTGCCGGTGTGATGGCATAGACGCGCTTTTCGATCTTGCTGAGGATCAGCTGGCGGTCATCATCGCTCACGAAGACACCGGGGGCGGAATCGAGCAGGACCCTGCTGATGCGCACCGGCTCGGCGTTGCCGAGCGTGGTTGGCCGCTCGACCTTGGCTTCCTTGCCCTGTTTGGCAAGCGCGGGGGTCGGCGCGGCGAGCGCGGCCAGCAAGGCGGCGAGAACAAGAGTGGCAGACTTCATTGCTCTCTCCAATCCGAGCCGGACGCGCCCGACCAGCGGATCAATGGGCCGCCGGAGTGTCGACCGTGATCGGATCGACCGTCCGTGCGGTCATCACCGTGCCCTTTTCGATCTTCGCCGAGTGACCTTGCACAAACAGGCCGCCAACGAGACCGGCGGCGAGCACCGCGCCGGTGGCCGCACCGCCATTGCCCTTGCCTTCGTCGCGCGCCTTGCCTGTCAGCGCAATCTTCTGGCCATTCAGCATCAGCGATTCAAACTCGATTTCGAGCTTGCCCGACTTGCCGAACGAGCCACTGCCGCCGCGGAAGGAGACGCTCGCTTCGCCCTTGGTATCCTTGGGAATGATGACCGTGCCATCTTGCGAGACGTCTTCCAGCGTAACGATCGGGAACTTGTCGCCGAGCTTGGCCTTCTTCGAGGAAATCGTTTCGAGGATCGTGACCTTGACGGCGGTTTCGGCGGGCAGGGTGATCTTCTGCGCAGCCGGTGCGGCAGGGGCAGATTCCGTGGCAACGGTGGCGGGGGCCGCGACCGGAGCAGCGGTTGCAGCTGCCGGCGCGGCAACGGGCTGGGCGAAAGCAGCAGAACAAGCGGCCACGACCGCGACCGGAACACAAATCATGCGCATATGAGAAATCCCCCTCTATGCGGCAATCGTGTCGATCAAATGATCCGAAAGCAAATATAAATTATGGGATTTGCGCCCATAATGGACGCAATTTTTGTCGCTGAGGTTGCGGTGCAATTTCAAATTTTCTCAGGGAACGAACAGGCGTAATTCAGAGAAAATTGTTCGGCCAGATCATCGTACGCCACATGTGTGCGGTGGGCGAACCATCAAAGCCCAGCCCTTCCTCCGGCTCCCTGAAGTTCCGCCCGATCACGTCTTCCAGTTCCTCCGGCTGCACCACCGGGAAATCATCGAAGAAGTAGGTGTCGTAGAGCGTCATCTGCCGCGCGGTCATGTACCACTTGTGGCTCTTCGCATATTCGGCGTCGCGCAGGAGGTATTCGGGCACCTGATAATCGGGGCCGAAGAAGGCGTGGTAGCTTTCAGGGTAGGCATAGCCGACGCTCTCATCCGGCACATAGCGCAGGGCCTGATGGTACTTCACCGCGAAGGCGACTTCGGGATCGACATAAGGCTCGACCAGTTGCGCGCTCCAGTAGCCGTGGTCGCAGCGGATCAGGCAGCCGTTGGAAATATCGTGCAGCAGGCAGGCCATCACGACCTTTTCCGGCAGACCGTCATCCAGAGCCCGCTTGGCGCTGACGAGAAGGTGGCGCACGGTGATGTCGCCAAAGCGGCAGCGGAAGAAATCGAGCAGGCGCGGGCGCTCGGGCATGCGCGGGAGGGCGGGGTTGTCGCCCATCATGAACACCGTCTTCGGGTTCAGCAGCTTGAGCAGCTCACCCTCGTTGTCGACGAAATCGGTGCCCTTCCAGCCCACCGGGGAAGGGTAGATCAGGCGTTCGCGGCCATCTTGCGGCCAGGGGCGGGTGTCGTCGGTCATGGGGTGGGAGGGTAGGCTGACCGTAACCTGCGGGCAACCCACCCCGCTGCGACTAGCTTCACTTCGTTCAGCAAGTCTCGCGGCCCTCCCGCAAGCGGGAGGGCGCACATGTGTCTTTCTACCCCCCTCCCGCTTGCGGGAGGGGTTGGCGGTGGGCCTTCCAGCCCAGCGTCAGAGGACTTCGAACAGCCCCGCCGCGCCCATGCCGCCGCCGACACACATCGTGACGACAACATACTTCGCGCCCCGGCGCTTGCCTTCGATCAGCGCGTGCATCACGCCGCGCGCGCCGGTCATGCCATAGGGATGGCCGATCGAGATCGCGCCGCCGTTGACGTTGAGGAGCTCGTTCGGAATGCCCAGCTTGTCGCGGCAATAGAGCACCTGCACCGCGAAGGCCTCGTTGAGCTCCCACAGCCCGATGTCGTCCATCTTGAGGCCGAAGCGCTTGAGGAGGGCCGGGACGGCGAAGACCGGGCCGATGCCCATTTCGTCAGGCTCGGTGCCAGCGGCGGCCATGCCGACATAGCGGCCCAGCGGGGTGAGGCCCTTCCTGGCGGCAACGGCGGCTTCCATCAGCACGACGGCGGCAGAGCCATCCGAGAGCTGGCTGGCATTGCCGGCGGTGACGATGCCGCCTTCGATCACGGGCTTGAGCGCTACCAAGTTCTCCAGCGTGGTCGAGGGGCGGTTGCCCTCGTCCTTGGTGAGATGCACGTCCTGCATCGTGATCTCGCCGGTTTCCTTGTTCTGCACGCCCATCGAGCTGGTGGTCGGCACGATCTCGGTATCGAACTTGCCGGCAGCCTGCGCGGCAGCAGTGCGCTGCTGCGATTGCAGGGCGTATTCGTCGCAGGCCTCGCGGCTGATGTTGTAGCGCTTGCCGACCGTTTCGGCGGTCTGCAGCATCGGCATGTAGACCGCATTGTGCATGGCAACGAGGCTGCGATCAGGTGCAACGCGCATGTCCTTGGTCTGGACGAGGCTGATCGATTCCTGGCCGCCCGCAGCGACGATATCCATGCGGTCGACGATGATCTGCTTGGCGGCAGTGGCGATGGTCATCAGGCCCGAGGAGCACTGGCGGTCCATGCTCATGCCCGAGACAGTGACGGGCAGCCCAGCGCGCAGCGCGACCTGGCGGGCGATGTTGCCGGCCTGCGCGCCCTGCTGGAGCGCGGAGCCCCACAGCACGTCGTCGATCTCGCCGCCCTCGATTCCGGCGCGCGCAACTGCGGCTTCAAGCGAAAGCGCGCCGAGCGTGGCGCCGGCAGTGGCGTTGAACGCACCCTTGTAGGCGCGCCCGATGGGTGTGCGGGCGGCGGCAACGATAACGGCATCACGCATGGTTGGTCTCCTTGGAATCTGTGATGGGGGCTTGGGCAATGGGGTTTCCGCCGAAGTGATCGCGCAGTTCCCGCTTCAGCACTTTGCCGATGGGGCTGCGCGGCAGTTCGTCGACCACTTCGATGCGGGCAATGCGCTGGGTCTTGCCCAGCGCGCGGTTGGCTTCCTGCCGGATCGCCTCGGGATCAGCCGAAGGATCGGCGAGCACGATCACGGCGAGCGGGGTTTCGCCCCACTGGTCGCTGGGTACGCCGACGACGGCGGCTTCCTTCACGGCGCTCTGACGGGTCAGTTCGGCTTCGAGGTCGGTCGGGAAGATGTTGAACCCGCCCGAGATGATCATGTCCTTGGCGCGGTCCATCAGGATGAGGAAGCCGTCCTCGTCGAACTTGCCGATATCGCCGTGGCGGATGTAGCGCACGCCGTCCTTGTCGAACCACTCCATCTCGCGCGTCTTGGCGGGCTGGCCGTGATAGCCGTT
>CANGJI010000138.1 GCA_947454135.1 Sphingomonadaceae bacterium | reverse complement strand
GCTCTCGCCATCAGCATTGAGGTGTAGCGGTTTATGCAGATTCTCGTTCGCGACAACAATGTCGACCAGGCCCTTCGCGCGCTCAAGAAGAAGCTGCAGCGTGAGGGCGTGTACCGCGAGATGAAGCTGCGCCGTCACTTTGAAAAGCCCTCGGAAAAGCGCGCCCGTGAAAAGGCTGCTGCTGTCCGCCGCGCCCGCAAGATGGAGCGCAAGCGGCTTGAGCGCGACGGCGGCAAGTAAGCTGCCGCTTGGGCCGGTGTAATCCGGCCCCAAGCCTCTTGCGATAAGGGTCCGGCTGGGCCAAGAGGGCGCCGTATTCGCGGCGCCCTTTCGCTTGTCCGGTACCAGTCCGGTCACGCCGCAGGGCCTTACATGGAAGCCGTCCCGCCGGCTTCGCAAAAGGGGAAGACATGTCGGAAATCACCCGCGTTCCGCTCCAGCCGGTTGGCAAGGGATCGCTTACCCGCATCTGGATCGGCGTGATCCTCGCGCTGCTGATCGGCGCGACTGCTGCCTGGGCCGTGCGCTATCAGGGCCTCGTCGTCGAAACCGTCAAGGCGGGCTCCGGCCCGTCGCCGACGCTGGGCGATGTCGTGCTGGTCAACTATGTCGGCCACCTCGCCACCGGCAAGGAATTCGACAAGGGCGAGAAGGTCGCCATGCCGGTCGAAGGCGTGATCCCGGGCTTCAGCAAGGGGCTGCAGAAGATGCAGCGCGGCGGCAAGTACAAGCTCGTGATTCCGGCTGCCATGGCCTATGGTCCGGCAGAGCAGAAGAACCCCTCGACCGGTGAAGTGGTGATCCCCGCGAACAGCGATCTCACCTTCGATGTCGAACTGCTCGACTTCAAGAGCGCGGCCGAGATCGAGCAGCGCCGCCAGATGCTCCAGCAGTTGCAGCAGCAGATGGGCAGCGCGCCCAAGGGCGCTGCTGAAAGCATGCCGCAGCCCTGATTCTCCGTTACCGGCCGGTCGGTGCTCCATTGCGCCGCCGGCCCAAGCACCAAGCGAAAGATTGCCATGTCCGTAGACACCGCCACGGTGGCCAGGATCGCCTCGCTGGCCCGCATCAAGGTGACCGATGAAGAGATCGCGGCGATGGTGCCCGAACTCAACGGCATCCTCGCGTGGGTCGAGCAGCTCGGCGAAGTGAATGTCGAAGGAATCGCGCCGATGACGGCGGTGATCCCCAACAAGCAGCGCCTGCGCGATGATGTCGTCGGCGCCGATCCGCTGACTGGCGGCAATGTGCGCGAGAAGGTGCTCTCCAACGCGCCCGCCGGTGAACACGGCTTCTTCGGCGTGCCCAAGGTGATCGAATAATGACCCAGCTGACTGACCTTGGCGTCGCCGCGATCCGCGAAGGCGTGGCGAAGGGCGATTTCACCGCCGTCGAAGTGGCGGGCGCGTTCAACGCTGCTGCCGCCGCCGCGCAGGATGCGCTGAATGCCTTCATCACGCTGACGCCCGAGAAGGCGCTCGAAGCCGCCGCTGCCGTCGACGCAGACCGTGCGGCGGGCAAGGCGCTCGGCAAGATGGCGGGCGTGCCGATCGGCATGAAGGACCTCTTCGCGACGATGGGCACCAAGACCACCGCCGCCTCGAACATCCTCGGCAACTTCGTGCCGCCCTACGAATCCACCGTTTCGCAGAAGCTGTGGGATGCGGGCGCGGGCATGCTCGGCAAGCTCAACCTCGACCAGTTCGCGATGGGCTCCTCGAACGAGACGAGCGCTTTCGGCAACGTGATCTCGCCGTGGCGGCGCGAGGGCAGCGACGCGCAGCTTGCTCCCGGCGGCTCGTCGGGCGGTTCGTCCGCAGCTGTTTCCGCGCGGATTGCCCCTGCCGCGACCGGCACCGACACCGGCGGTTCGATCCGCCAGCCCGCCGCCTTCACCGGCATTTCGGGTATCAAGCCGACTTATGGCCGCTGCTCGCGCTGGGGCATCGTTGCGTTCGCCTCCAGCCTCGATCAGGCGGGCCCGATGGCGCGCGATGTGCGCGATTGCGCGATCATGCTTGAAGCGATGGCCGGTTTCGATCCCAAGGATTCGACCAGCCTCGATATGCCCGTGCCGGAGTGGGAAGCGAACCTCAACGCCGATCTGCGCGGCAAGAAAGTCGGCATCCCCCGCGAATACCGCATGGACGGCATGGACGCCGACGTCGCCCGCGTGTGGGACGAGGGCATCGCCTGGCTCAAGGACGCGGGCGCCGAGATCGTCGACATCAATCTCGCGCACACCAAGTACGCGCTGCCCGCATACTACATCATCGCGCCTGCTGAAGCCTCGTCCAACCTCGCGCGCTATGACGGCGTGCGCTACGGCCTGCGCGATCTGCCGCCCAAGGAGTCGGCAAAGGGCGCTGGCCTGCAGGACATGTACGCCGCCACCCGCGCCGCCGGGTTCGGTGCGGAAGTGAAGCGCCGCATCATGATCGGCACCTATGTGCTCTCGGCCGGCTTCTACGATGCGTACTACACGCAGGCGCAGAAGGTTCGCACCCTGATCAGCCGCGATTTCATGGACGCGTTCCAGACCGTCGACGTGATCCTTGCCCCCACCGCGCCGACTGCCGCGTTCGGCCTTGGCGAGATGGTGAGCGACCCGCTGGCGATGTACCTCAACGACGTGTTCGCCGTGCCCGCCTCGCTTGCCGGTCTCCCCGCCATGTCGGTGCCCGCGGGTCTCGACCGGCAGGGCCTGCCGCTGGGGCTCCAGCTGATCGGCCGTCCGTTCGACGAACAGGGCGTGCTCGACGCGGGTCTAGCAATCGAACGCCGCGCCGGGTTCACCGCGCGTCCGGCCAAGTGGTGGTAAGCATGAGCGACTATCGTATCCAGGGCGCAACCGGCGAGTGGGAGGTCGTTGTCGGCCTTGAAGTCCACGCGCAGATCAGCACGCAGGCCAAGCTCTTCTCGGGCGCGGCCACTGCCTTTGGCGCGGAGCCCAACACGCAAGTCAGCCTCGTCGATGCGGCGATGCCCGGCATGCTGCCCGTGCCCAATATGGAGTGCATCCGTCAGGCGGTGCGCACCGGCATCGCGATCAACGCGCAGATCAACAAGTGGTCGCGGTTTGACCGCAAGAACTACTTCTACGCGGACCTGCCGCAGGGCTACCAGATCAGCCAGCTCTACCACCCCATCGTGGGCGAGGGCGCGATCGAGGTGCAGCTCGACGACAAGAACCCCGAGAGCACCAAGACCATCGGGATCGAGCGCATCCATGTCGAGCAGGACGCCGGCAAGCTGATGCACGATCAGCACCCGACGATGTCCTACGTCGATCTCAACCGTTCGGGCGTGGCCCTGATGGAAATCGTCAGCCGGCCGGACATGCGTTCGCCCGCCGAAGCCGGGGCCTATCTCGCCAAGCTGCGCACGATCCTGCGCTATGTCGGCAGCTGTGATGGCAATATGGATCAGGGCTCGATGCGCGCGGACGTCAACGTCTCGGTGCGCCGGCCCGGCGAGCCGTTCGGCACGCGGACCGAGACGAAAAACGTCAACTCGGTGCGCTTCGTGATGGCCGTGGTCGAGCAGGAAGCGAAGCGTCAGGTTGCCCTCATCGAGGACGGCGGCAAGGTCGTGCAGGAAACCCGGCTCTACGATCCGGACCGCAACGAGACCCGCTCGATGCGCAGCAAGGAAGATGCGCACGATTACCGCTACTTCCCCGATCCGGATCTGCTGCCGATCGAGCTTGACGATGCGTTCCTCGAGGAATGCCGCGCCAGCCTGCCCGAGCTGCCTGATGCCAAACGCCACCGCTACGAAACCGCGCTCGGCCTCTCGGCCTACAACGCGGGCGTGCTGACCGCCGAGGTCGAAACTTCGCGCTGGTTCGAAGCGCTGCTGGCGGCAAGCGCTGCCAAGCAGGGCAAGCCTGAAGGCGACGTCGCCAAGCAGGCGGCGAACTGGTTGACGTCAGAACTGTTCGGCGCGCTCAACAAGCTGGGCAAGAGCCTGGCCGACAGCCCCGTCAGCCCCGAAGCGGGCGGCGAACTGCTGGCGCTCGTCGGCAAGGGCACGATTTCGGGCAGCGCGGCCAAGCAGGTCCTCGAAAAGATGCTCGAGACGGGCGATGCGCCCGGCGTGATCGTCGAACGCGAGGGCCTCACGCAGACCTCCGACACCGGCGCGATCGAGGCGGCGGTGGATGCCGTGCTCGCTGCGAATGCGGACAAGGTCGAGCAGTACAAGGGCGGCAAGGAAGCCCTGTTCGGCTTCTTCGTCGGCCAGACGATGAAGGCCATGCAGGGCAAGGGCAACCCGCAGCTCGTCAACGAAGTGCTGAAGGCGAAGCTGGGCTGAGTGTGCTTCGCCCATTGGGGCGAAGCACATCCCCTTTCATTCAGAGCTTTTCAGGCGTGCGGGGCGCCTTGGCCTCGTTCGCGGCATATTCCGTGAAGTTCTTCTTGAACACGCCAACCAGCTCGTCGAGCGCGGCGAGGGCGTCTTCGCCTTCCTTCGGCGGGAACAACTTCAAGCCATTGCCGCCCCAGGCCTTGTACTGGAAGTCGATCTTGTCGTCCGATCCGAAGTCACGCACCATGAACAGGGTCTTGAGCGAACGGCCATAGATCGCGGCCTTCTGGTAGAACAGGTCTGCCACGATCAGTTCGGAATAGCACTTGGCCTTGGAATCCGAACGGCGGGTCTTCACCGCGTTCATCGACTTGCGCTCGATCGGGGTGGCATGGGTGATGATCGTGGTGCCGGGCGAGAGCTTCAGCAGCCCGCGCAGGTCCAGCGACAGCAGGGCATCAAGCTGGCTCGGGCTGTCGAGCGCGCTTGCCATCATGGTCTTGTTGCTGGAATCGCGGTTGGCGTGGATTGCCGCATCGAGCAGGCCGCCACCGAGCCAGCCGGTGGTGATGGAGTTCATCCGCTCGGCAGGCCAAACGTGAAGCTCGCAGCCATCGGCCGCGCCTGCGGGGGCGTGGATCTCGGTTTCGGCTCTGCTGGCCGGCGCAGGCGCAGTTGCGGGCGCAGCTGCCGCAGCCTCGGTCGGCGCGGCCGGTGCGGGTGCAGGCGTTTCCTGCGCCGCAGCCATCGATGCGCATCCCAGGAGCATCGCCCCCGCCAAGTAGGTCACTTTCAAGTTCACTTTATCATTCCCCCTCGTGGTTCGGGTTT
>CANGJI010000137.1 GCA_947454135.1 Sphingomonadaceae bacterium | reverse complement strand
GGCAACTTCGAAGCCTACGAGGAAGACAAGCGCCGCCGCCTCGGCGATGCGGCCGACCGTCCGACGCGCCTCGCCTACAAGAAGCTCACGCGCTGATCGTTCATTCGTTCATGTTGAAAACCCTCAACATGAACGAATAACCCGCTCCCGGTTCAGCCGCGCGACATCCCGAGTGTTATAGTCCGGTTGCAGGAGAGGCCCCGAGCGAGTCGTGGCCCCAATGTAACCGGAGCCGGGACTATGGCCGCCAAGTCCGTTTTGAAGAGCAGCGCCTCCGCCATTCTTGCCCTCGTGCTGAGCACGGCGGCGCTCATGCCGAACGCAGCTTTCGCCCAGGAACGCCCTGATCGCGGCGAGCGCGGCGCGGGCCGCATGGAGCGTCAGGAACGCGCCGCACCGCCGCAGGCCCCCGCCTGGCAGAGCCGCGCGCCCGCACCAGCTGCCGCTCCGCAGCAGCCGAGCTGGGGTGGCCGTCCGACCTTCTCGCAGGGCAGTGGCGGGGGTGGCGGAGACCGTGAACGCGGCGATCGCGGCAATGGCGCTTATGCCGCCGGCCAACCCACCTTCGGCCGTCCGGCCTGGGGCAACAATGGCGGACAGCCTGCGCAAGGCAGCACGCCCACGTGGCAGGGCCGCAACCCGACTTACGCCGATCCCGCACGCAATCCGCAGGGCAATCGCGATGACCGCTGGGCAGAAGGTCGCGGAGACCGGGATGGCCAGAGAGATGGTCAGCGCGATTGGCAACGCGACCGCAACAACAACGGCAATGGCTGGCAGGGCCGCGACCGCGACAATCGCTGGGCAGGCAACAACGGTTGGCAGGGCCGTGACGACCGCTGGCGCGGCAACAACGGCTGGCAAGGCCGCGACCGCGACGAGCGCTGGCGTGGCAATAACTGGCGCAACAACGGCTGGCGCGGCAATGCCTGGGGCTACAACAATGGCAACAACTGGCGCCCGTGGGACCGCGACGGCTGGCGGCGTGACAACCGCTACAACTGGTACGGCTGGCGCAACAACCATCGCTCGGTGTTCAGCCTCGGCTTCTATTCCGCGCCGTGGCGGGGCTATTCCTACAGCCGCTTCAGCATCGGCGTGGTCATCGGCGCACCGTTCTATGACGAACGCTACTGGATCGCCGATCCGTGGGCCTATCGCCTGCCGCCGGCCTCGGGCCCCTATCGCTGGGTGCGCTACTACGACGACGCCCTGCTGGTAGACATCTACACCGGCGAAGTCGTCGATGCGATCTACGACATCTTCTACTGATCCCGAGAACGTCCGGAGGCGTGCCTAGCGCGCCTCCGGCCTCGCACCCGGCGCCCACGCAATCCGCCCCGGTGCATCCGCTGCCCCCTCGGTGAGCGCGATGAAGAAGCGGTTGAAATCGGCTGCGGCCTGCCAGTCGATCGGGGTCGCCAGATCATCCGCCGGGTGGTGATAGCGCCGCTCGTACCAGTCGCGGTACTTTGCCCGCGATGCCGCATCGTACGTCGCGAACACGAAGCTCGCGCCCGGCACGCCTGCTTCCATCAGCGGCCAGTTGTCCGACCGGCGCAGCAGATCGCGCTCGGGCTCGGGGTCTTCCTGCACCGCGATCCCGCGCGCTGTCGCCACCTGCCGGACAAGATCGCCCAGCGAGCTTTCCTTGAGGCCATGCACCGTCATCAGCTTCAGCGGATAAAGCGGCCGCACCTGATCGAGATTGATCACCGCCGCGATCCCGCTCAACGGCACGGTGGGATGGCCCACGAACCAGCGCGAGCCCCACAGCCCTTTCTCCTCGCCGGTAAACACCGCGAACAGCACCGGCCGCTTCAGCCCCTTGCCGCCGCGCATGGCGGCAAACTGCTCCAGCAGCGCGACATAGGCCGCATCGTCGAGCGTACCGTTGTAGATCGCATCGCCGTTCACCGGCTCGCCGCGCCCATAACCATCGAGGTGTGCGGCAATGACAATCGCCTCACCGGCAAGCGCCGGATCGGTCCCCGGCAGCAGCCCCAGTACATTGGCGGAGCGGGTGCGGCTGAGGTCAACCCTGAACTTCCCCAGTGCCCGGCCCAGTTCCACATGCGGCAGGTCTGCGCCGACGCGGCCCTTGCGCAGGATCTCGGCCGCGCGCGCGGTCAGCCGGGAAAGGCTGTCCGGGTTCAGTACGCCGATGACAAACTTGTCGCCGGGCTCCGGTTCGCCCTCTCGGCCCGGTTGCGGTTTGACACTGCGCGAATAGGCAAACGGCCAGCGGATCGGCTCACCTGGCAGGCCCGGCGCGGCGATCAGCAGCATCCCCGCCGCGCCCGCCTCGCGCAGCGCCTTGGCCCGGTCGAAACCCTTGACCCGTGCCGGTGCCGGACGGCCATAGCAGACCACCAGCTTGCCCCGCACATCGGCGATCTCGTCCTTGCCGCAGTAGCCGCGAAAGGTCGCCGCAGCGGAAAGCGCGGTTGGCGCAAGCTCCAGCCCCGAAAGCTGCACTTCGCGGTTGAAGCGCAGTGCCCTCCCGCCAATCGTCAGCCGCGAGCGCGCCTCATCCAGCCGCCTGTCCTCGAACGGGATTGTCTGGAACCAGCTGCCCTGCTCGCCTGCAGGCTTCAGCCCCGCCGCCGCAAAGCGCTTCGCCACGATGGCCGCCGCCCGGTCATACCCGGCAGAGCCCGTATCGCGCCCCTCCATCGCATCGGTGGAGAGCTCCGTTGTCAGCGCCCACCAGGCCCGCGTTTCAGCGTCAGCCGGTCCGCTGCCCGCCTGCGCCGCCGTTCCCGCGCCGGCTCCTGCCAGCGCGAGCAGTCCGGAAGCCGCCACGGCCAACCGGTTCAGCCATCCCCCAAACCGCATCAACTTTCCCCTTCAAATCCGGTCCGCCTGCGCCACCGCGTCGCTCGCCCGCAGCGCGCTCACGATCCGCGTCAGATGCGCCAGATCGCGGACTTCAAGGTCCACTTCATACGTGTGGAACGGGTTCTCGCGCTGGGTCATTTCCAGATTGACGACGTTCGCGTGGTTCTTGGCGAAGACACCGGCCATTTCCGCCAGCGTGCCCGGCCGGTTGTAGAGCTCGGCCCTGATCCGCCCGACGGCGCCATCGGTGCGCGCGTCCCACGAAAGGTCGATCCAGTCGGCATCGACCCCGTTGGCAAGGCTGAGGCAGTCGATCGCATGGACCGTCACCCCCTGCCCCATGCGCCTGAGGCCAACGATGCGGTCGCCCGGCACCGGATGGCAGCAGTCCGCCAGCTTGAACGCCATGCCCGGCGTAAGGCCGCGCACCGCGATGGCGCGCTGCTGGCTCGGCCAGCCCTCGCTGGCGGGAGAGTTCTTCGCGCTCCCCGGCACCAGCGCTTCCATCACCTGCCGGTCATCGATCTTGGCGCTGCCGATGGCGACCATCAGCTCTTCCTCGTTCGCGTACTTCAGCCGCTTGATCGCGTCGGCCAGCGCCTTCTTGCCGATCTTGCTCGGCAGGCGCTCGGCGATTTCCTCGTAGAGCTTGCGGCCGATCTCCGCGATCTCGGATCGTTCCTTCTGGCGCACGGCGCGGCGGATCGCGGCGCGGGCCTTGCCCGTCACCACGAAGGCCAGCCACGAAAGCTGCGGCTCGCTGCTGCGGCTCTTGATGATCTCCACCACGTCGCCGTTGTTCAGTGACGTCCGCAGTGGCACGTGCCGCCCGTTGATCTTCGCGCCCACCGCCTGCGCGCCGAGATTGGTGTGGACAGCAAAGGCAAAGTCGATCGGCGTCGCGCCCTTGGGCAGCTGGTAGAGCGCACCCTTGGGCGTAAAGGCGAAGATGCGGTCCTGATAGATCGCCATCTTCGTGTTCTCGAGCAGTTCGTCCGCATCGCTGCTCGCCTCGAGGATTTCGACCAGATCGCGCACCCAGCCGACCTGTCCGTCCGGCCGCCCGCCCTGCTTGTAGGCCCAGTGCGCGGCAAGGCCGAACTCGTTGATCCGGTGCATCTCGCGCGTCTTGATCTGCACTTCGACGCGCATGGCGTTGTTGTAGATCAACGAGGTGTGCAGGCTGCGGTAGCCGTTCATCTTGGGCGTCGAGATGTAGTCCTTGAAGCGCCCGGGGATCATCTGCCACGTCCGGTGCAGCAGCCCCAGCGCGGTGTAGCAGTCCGCTTCGCTCTCGGTCAGCACGCGGAAGGCCATGATGTCGGTGATCTGCTCGAAGCTCACATGGCGCTCGGCCATCTTGCGCCAGATCGAGAACGGGTGTTTCTCGCGGCCCGAAACCTCGACCTTCAGACCCGCCTCGGCCAGCGCCTGCTTGATCGAGAGCGCGATCGAGCCGACCTGCGCGCCTTCCTCGCTGCGGATCGCCGCGAGCCGCCCGGTGATCGTGGCATAGGCCTCGGGCTCGAGCTGCTCGAACGCCAGCAGCTGCATCTCGCGCATGTATTCGTACATGCCCACGCGCTCGGCCAGCGGCGCGTAGATCTCCATCGTCTCGCGCGCGATGCGGCGGCGCTTTTCCTCGCTCTTGATATAGTGGAGCGTGCGCATGTTGTGCAGCCGGTCCGCCAGCTTCACCAGCAGGACGCGCAAGTCCTCGCTCATGGCGAGCAGGAACTTGCGCAGGTTCTCCGCCGCGCGCTCCTTGTCGCTCATCGTCTCGATCTTGGAGAGCTTGGTCACCCCGTCGACCAGCCGCGCCACTTCGGGGCCGAACAGCCGCTCCACCTCGTCCACCGTGGCCAGCGTGTCCTCCACCGTATCGTGGAGCAGCGCGGTGATGATGGTCTCCTGATCGAGCTTGAGCTCGGTCATCAGGCCCGCCACTTCGACGGGGTGCGAGAAGTAAGGATCGCCGGACGCGCGCTTCTGGGTGCCGTGTTTCTGCACGGTATAGACATAGGCGCGGTTCAGCATCGCCTCGTCCGCATCGGGATCATAGGCGAGTACGCGTTCGACAAGTTCGTATTGACGCAGCATTTCCATACTAGATGGCCCCGCGGCAGCGCCTCCGACAAGGGAAAATGCCGCCGATGCGCAAATCTTTCATGCCTCTGTTGCCATAGCGAGACCGCATCGGCACGTAGGTGCGCAAGAACCGGAGGCTGGCTTGGTAACTTTCAGATCGTTGCGGCACCCGCAACACCCGTTCGTGTCGAGCGAAGTCGAGACACCAGGCGCGGCGTGCGCTGTCTC
>CANGJI010000136.1 GCA_947454135.1 Sphingomonadaceae bacterium | reverse complement strand
GAAGTCGAGACACCACACGCCGCGCTTGGTGTCTCGACTTCGCTCGACACTAACGGGTCGTGGCTTACTTGCGCTCGCGCATCCGCTTCCTCAGCGCCAGCGCATAGATCACCAGCGCCACGCCCGCGAAGAGGAACCATTGCACCGCATAAGCGAGGTGGTTGTTGGGAATGTCCTTGGGATCGGGCTTGGCATTGGCCTCAAGCCCGGCCAGCGGCGGATCGGCAACAAGGCGAGGGCCTGGCGCAATCCAGCCTGTCACCACGCCCCCCGCCCAGACCGGCGCCGTAGGATCGCGCGACCAGCCGAGGACCACCTGACGCTCGCCGCCTTCGGCATCCCGACAGGTAGCGACATGGGCGAGCCCCGCCTCGCCTTTGGCGTTGCGTCCGGAAAGGGTCGTCTCACCGGCGGCGGTGCGGCATTCGATCCGGGTGCGGTGATAGAGCGAGCGTTCAACCGCCTCGGGGCTATCAGGCCAGCGCACCTCGGCATCCGAGGTCTGCGCCGCTTCGTAACGCGCAAGCATCGCCTGCTTCTCGGCAAGCCGCTCAAGCTGCCAGAAACCGAGATGGATCATGTAGGCCACTGCAACCAGCACGATCAGCGTCGGCAGGATCGGAATACGCTTCACGGCAAGACTCCCGCAGCCCTCAGCCGCGCTATGAGGAGTGCGGCCTTGATCAGCCGCAGCGTGCCCATGATCACGCCGGGCACCACCACCACGCTCAGCCCAAGCAGCAGCCATAGCGGCGGGCGCGCCAGATCATCGAGCTTGAGCGCGCCGGTGATCAGCAAGGCCGTCAGCGGCAGCAACACGAAATAAAGCCCGCGTCCGCGCGGTTCATAGTCCGCAAATGCCAGCCCGCAGGCCGGGCAAACCGGTGCAAAGCCCGCCGGGGCATCCCATAGCGAACGCGCCCCGCAGCGGGGGCAGAAACCGAAAAGGGCAGCGCGGAGATGTCCGCGCTGCCCTTTCGAAGCTTCGTGAGAAGCCGTCACCGGATCACTCGATCGGCGCGCCCCAGCCGCCCCACACGTAGATGGCGACGAAGAGGAACAGCCACACCACGTCGACGAAGTGCCAGTACCACGCTGCCGCTTCGAAACCGAAGTGCTGACGCGGCGTGAAGTGGCCCTTGTAGGCGCGGGCCTGACAGACGGCGAGGAAGATGGTGCCGACGATCACGTGGAAACCGTGGAAGCCGGTCGCCATGTAGAACGCCGAGCCGTAGGTGTTCTCACCAAAGCCGAACGGCGCGTGCATGTATTCGTAGGCCTGGATCGAGCTGAACAGCAGGCCGAGCACGATCGTCGCCCAGAGGCCCTGCTTGAGGCCTTCGCGGTTGCCGTGGATCAGCTCATGGTGCGCCCAGGTGAGGGTCGTACCCGAGCAGAGCAGGATCAGCGTGTTGAGCAGCGGCAGGTCGAACGGGTTCATCACCGCCTCGATGCCCTTCGGCGGCCACTTGCCACCGATCACCTCAACCAGCTGGTTGGGGAACAGCGAGAAATCGAAGAAGGCCCAGAACCAGCCGACAAAGAACATCACTTCCGAAGCGATGAACAGGATCATGCCGTAGCGCTGGTGAAGCTGCACGACCGGGGTGTGATCGCCCGCATGCGCTTCCTTGATGACCTTGCCCCACCACGAGAACATGGTGAGCGCGACGCCGAATACGCCGAGCATCAGCGCGATCTTGCCACCGGCCATGCCGTGCATCGCGAACACTCCGCCGCTCGTCATCGTCAGCGCGGAGAACGCACCGACGAAGGGCCAGATGTCCGGCGGCAGAATGTGGTAATCGTGGTTCTTGGTGCCGGCCATGTTCGTCTTCTAACCCCCATCAGCTTGGGACTGGTCGAAACGCGCCGCAGGGGCACGATTCAGCTTGTTTGCAAACGCCTTTATCGAGGCCTTGCGGCGCGGTCCAGAGGCTTTCCTACTTGTTTTTGGAAGCACTCGAAGCGCTGCCCGCTCCGCTATCTGCCGCTTCCATGAAGGTATAGGACAGCGTGATCTCGGGCACATCCTTCGCGTTCGGATCGTTCAGCATATCGGGATCGACATAATAGATCACCGGCATGCGCACTTCCTCGCCCGGCTCGAGCCGCTGTTCATTGAAGCAGAAGCACTGGATCTTGTGAAAATACGCGCCCGTCTGCTCGGGCGTCACGTTGTAGATCGCACGGCCGACGATGGGGCGATTGGAGGTATTCTTCGCGATGAAGAACGCCATCTTGCGCTCGCCGATATGGCCATCCTGCGTCACCTGCTCGGGGCGGAACTGCCACGGCATGCCCTTGGTGACATTGCCGTCGAACCGGATCGTGATGGGGCGCGCAGTGCTCTTGACCGACGCCGCCTGCGCGGCAGTCGCGCGCTGGGTCGTTCCGTTGAAGCCGGTTGCCTGGCAGAACATACGGTAGAGCGGGACCGAGGCATAGCCGAGGCCGAGCATCGACAGGGCCCCGATAGCGGCATAGGCGGCAACCTTGCGGTTGCGGCGGGCAGCAGCATCGAGTGCCACCGCCATCAGGAATGCTCCGCCTGCTCGGCACCCTCGGCGGGTGCATGCTCGGGCTTCGCCGTGATCTTCACGATCGAGATCGCGAAGAACAGGATCACGAGGAAGCCAAGGATCAAGCCCATCACCTTGTTGCGCTCACGCTGCCGGGCACGCAGCGCCTCGGTCTCTGTGGCGGTGAGCGGGCGGGTCTCGATTGGCTGGGTCATGCTTGGAGGCCGTAAACGCTCGCGAACCGGTCGGCGACCAGCATCGCGAAAAGGATGAAGAGATAGAAGATCGAATAGGCGAACAGACGCTTCTCCGGCTTCATGCCGTCTCCGGGGGTCGCGGTCCGCAGGCCCACCTTCACCGACAACCACAGGAACATTCCGCTCAGCAGGAACGCGGAAAGGCCATAGACCCACCCGGTGCCACCGATGAACCACGGCGTCATCGAAAGCGGCAGCAGAACGGCAGCGTAAGCCAGAATCTGCCACCGGGTAGAGCGTTCACCCGCCACGACCGGCATCATCGGAATGCCTGCCTTCGAGTAGTCGATCTGCACGAACAGGGCGAGTGCCCAGAAGTGCGGCGGCGTCCACATGAAGATGATGAGGAACAGGAGAACCGGCATCCACGTGATGTGGCCAGTCACCGCAATCCAGCCGATCAGCGGCGGAAAAGCCCCCGCGCCGCCGCCGATCACGATGTTCTGCGGCGTGCGCGGCTTGAGCCACACGGTGTAGAGATAGGAATAATAGAAGATCGAGAAAGCGAGGATGCCTGCCGCGAGCCAGCTGATCGCCAGCCCCATCGTCATCACCGAAATGCCCGAAAGCGCGAAGCCGAAATCGCGCGCCGACGTGCGGTCCATGCGGCCGCCGGGAATCGGCCGCTGCGCGGTGCGCTTCATCACCGCATCGATATCGGCTTCCCACCACTGGTTGAGCGCAGCTGCACCGCCCGCGCCGACGGCGATGCACAGGATCGCGGTGAACGCGAGCACCGGATGAATGGTGCCGGGCGCTGCGAGCATGCCGCAGACGGCGGTGAAGATGACGAGCCGCATCACGCCCGGCTTCGTCAGCGCGAAGAAATCGCGCCAATCGGCGGGCATGATCAAGGCCTGAGGGTTCGCGGTGGACATGATGGGCGGCCTATAGGCCCGCTTGACGCATAGGGAAAGCGAAACGGCGTGCGGCTTTGGGGTTAAGCGACGGGGTGTTGCGCTTGGCCGCTGCCCACCCCCGGCCCCTCCCGCAGGCGGGAGGGGAGTTACTCGCGCCGACCGGCTCCCCTCCCGCCTGCGGGAGGGGTTGGGGGTGGGCAGCGCAACCCCCACCAAAACAAAAGGGCCCCGGATCGCTCCGGAGCCCCTCTGTTTCTCAAGCCGAAGCCCGATCAGTGCGCGTGCGCATCCTCGATCACGGGGAGCGTTTCGAACTGGTGGAACGGCGGCGGGCTCGACAGCGTCCACTCGAGCGTGGTCGCGCCTTCGCCCCAGTAGTTGCCAACGGCCTTCGGGCCGGCAACCAGCGAGTAGGCGATGTTGACGAAGAAGATCACCATCGAGGCAGCCATCACCATGTAGCCGTTGGTGGCGATCGTGTTCCAGTACTCGAACGCCGGGGCGTAGTCCGGGTAACGACGCGGCATGCCCTGAACCCCGAGGAAGTGCATCGGGAAGAAGATCAGGTTCACGCCGATGAAGAACACCCAGAAGTGCAGGTGGCTGAGGAACTCGTTGTGCATGCGGCCGCTCATCTTCGGGAACCAGTAGTAGAACCCGGCGAAGAGCGAAGTGACGGCACCCAGCGAGAGCACGTAGTGGAAGTGCGCCACGACGTAGTAGGTGTCCTGGAGGTTGTCGTCGATGCCGCCGTTGGCGAGCACGACGCCGGTCACGCCGCCGACGGTGAAGAGGAAGATGAAGCCGATTGCCCAGACGAGCGGCGACTTGAACTCGAGGCTGCCGCCCCACATCGTCGCGATCCACGAGAAGATCTTGATGCCGGTGGGCACCGCGATGACCATCGTGGCGGCGGTGAAGTACATCTTCGTGTTAACGTCGAGGCCGGTGGTGTACATGTGGTGCGCCCACACGATGAACCCGACCGCACCGATCGCGACCATGGCGTAGGCCATGCCGAGGTAGCCGAACACCGGCTTCTTCGAGAAGGTCGAGATGATCTGGCTGATGATGCCGAAGCCGGGCAGGATCATGATGTACACTTCGGGGTGACCGAAGAACCAGAACAGGTGCTGGTAGAGGATCGGATCACCGCCGCCAGCCGGGTTGAAGAACGTCGTGCCGAAGTTGCGATCGGTGAGCAGCATGGTGATCGCGGCGGCGAGAACCGGCAGCGAGAGCAGCAGCAGGAACGCAGTGACGAGCATCGACCACACAAACAGCGGCATCTTGTGCAGGGTCATGCCCGGCGCGCGCATGTTGAAGATGGTGGTGATGAAGTTGATCGCACCGAGGATCGACCCGGCACCAGCAAGGTGCAGCGAGAAGATCGCGAAGTCGACCGCAGGCCCGACCGACCCGGAGGTCGAGAGCGGAGCATAGACCGTCCAGCCCGTGCCGGCGCCCATGCCGGTACCACCGGGCATGAAGGCCGAGATCATCAGCGAGCAGAAGCCCGCGACGGTCAGCCAGAACGAGATGTTGTTCATGCGCGGGAAGGCCATGTCCGGCGCGCCGATCATCAGCG
>CANGJI010000135.1 GCA_947454135.1 Sphingomonadaceae bacterium | reverse complement strand
GGCCGGCGCCGCCATCGGGCAAATCGTCGCGGTCGACCGAGGTCACCACGATATGTTCAAGACCAAGCTTCGCGGCGGCTTCCGCCACGTGTGCGGGTTCATTGGCATCGACCTTGCGCGGCATGCCGGTCTTCACGTTGCAAAACGCGCAGGCGCGCGTGCAGACGTCGCCGAGGATCATCACCGTTGCGTGCTTCTTGGTCCAGCACTCGCCGATGTTCGGGCAGGCCGCTTCCTCGCACACCGTGTTGAGGCCGAGGCTGCGCATGAGCCCGCGCGTTTCCTCATAGCCCTTGCTGGTGGGCGCCTTGACCCGGATCCAATCGGGCTTGCGAGCGCGCGCAGGGCGTTCCGGCGCGGCAATCGGGGACTGATCGTTCATGGCGGTTCAGATAGGCGCATGAAGCATGACTTGAAAGATGCATTCGTAGGCGCCAACAGGTCTGTCATGGCCAGACCCTTTTCCCCCGAGCTCGATCACCTGATCGACGGCTATCGCCGCTTCCGTACCAATGGCTGGACCCCCCGCCTCGAGCGCTGGCACCAGCTGCGCGAAGGGCAGGAGCCGCCGGTCATGGTGATCGCCTGTTCCGACAGCCGCGTCGATCCGGCGCAGATCTTCGATACCGACCCGGGCGAGATGTTCGTGGTCCGCAACGTGGCAGCGCTCGTCCCGCCGTTCGAAACTTCGCCGGGTTACCACGGCGTCTCCGCCGCGCTCGAGTTTGCGGTGCAGGTGCTAAAGGTGCGCAAGATCGTCGTGCTCGGGCACGGTATGTGCGGCGGCTGCCGCGCCGCGCTGACGCAAGAACTGGAAGGCACCGAGCCGGGTGAAGGCGGCTTCATCAACGACTGGATCGGCCTGCTTGGCCCCGCGCGCGATGGCGTGGTCCACGCCCACGGCACCAGCGGCCGCGCCGCCGAACGCGCGATGGAGCAGGCTGGCGTCAAGGTCAGCCTTGCCAACCTGCGCACCTTCCCGTGTGTCCGCCGCAAGGAGGCCGCCGGCGAACTGCGCCTGCGCGGCGCGTTCTTCGCGATCTCAGACGGCGTGCTGCACGTGCTGGACGAGGATTCGGGCGAGTTTTACGAAGTCCAGTGAGGGACTGACGCAAGCCGCCCCGGATCTCCGCGCAGGCGGGGGTCCAGAGCATCTCGGCACTGCCGGATCGGAAACAGAAAGGGCGGCCCCTCGCGAGGCCGCCCTTTCTGTTTTGCCCAATGGCTTCAGCCGATCAGGGCTTGGCCTTCTGGTCCGTAAGCACCGACCACAGACGCGCGAGCGGAGCGCGTACGCCGCCGACCTTGGCGAAGCTGGCCTTGGCCGCATCGTACTTGCCCTGATCGAGCTGCGCGATGCCAAGGCGCGTTTCGGCGCGGTCCATGTCGAACGCGCCGCCCTTGGTGAGCGCGAGCTGATAGAGCTCCTCGGCCTTGGCGGGGTTGTCGTACGAGAGATAGGCGTCAGCCGTGGCGACGGCCAGCTTGCCATCCGCCGCAGCGCGGGCGTCCTTTTCGAGACCGACGAGCGAAGCCTTGTCCGCCGTGATGCGGCCCTTGGCCTGCGCCAGCGAGTCGCTCACGAACACGTCGCTGGCATCGAGCGCGCCCTTCGACAGGCCGAGCTCGATCACCTTCACCGTCTCACCCGGGAGACGACGCGGGTCGGCAGCCTGGACATATTCGATGAACTCGCGGGCAACGTACTGCTTGTCGTTGTCGAGCGCGCCGCTGCGCAGGAACAGACGGCCCAGATCAAGCGACTCTTCCTTGCCGAAACCGCCGAACTCGCGGGCGAGCTGACCCGCGCCAAGCCAGTTGAGCGGCGACGGCTGCGCTGCCACTTCCAGCGTCGACCACTCGATCGCCTGCGGCCCGAGCTTCGCCTTGTAGGCGATGATCTTGGCGCGGGTGTACCAGCTGTCGGGCACGGTGCCCTTGGCAGCCGTACGCGTATCGAAGGCCACCTTGAGCGCGGCGATGCCTTCGGCGGGCTTGCCGAGCTGGGTGTAGGAATCAGCGAGCATTTCTGCTGCCGCGTCTTCCGCGACATTGCCCTGCACCGCCTTGGTCAGCGGCTCGATCGCGCCCTGGTAGTCCTTCGCGGAATAGGCGAAGTTGCCGAGATAGAAGTTGAAGGTCGGGATCTTTTCCGGCTCGAGCAGGCCGCTGTCGATCATGTTCCGGATGCCGCGCGAGCGCATGGCGTTGTCTTCAAGGAAGCCGCCGATCTGAACGGCAAACTGGCCAGCGGCAAGCTTGTCCTGCCCGGTCTTGGCAGCAGCTTCGGCCTTGGCGAGCACATCTGCGGCACCGCCGAGAGTCGCCTTGATCTGCGCGTCGGGCGTGCCCTTGGCCTTGGCGGCCTGCGCGTCCTGCACCAGCTTCTGCACCGGCCCGGCGACCGCGATGAATTCCTTGGAATAGGAGCCGCCCTTCTGGGCTTCCTTTTCCTTTGCAATGGCGGGCGCAGCGCCCAGCAGCGCGCCGCCTGCCACAAGACCGGTCGAAAGGGCGACAGCCAGCGCAGCCCGTGCGGCCACAAATTTCATTGCATTACCCCGCATCACTTCATCTCCTCGTGGCCACATCGCATCGGACCGAACCGATCCCCAGCAAACCATGTGCATCCGGCCTGCGATGGGCCATATCCCAAAACACCGGCGCAGCGGCCTTGTTGCCCGCTTCCGCCGTGCCGGAACCTCTGACGCCAAATCGCCGCCTTGGCAACGCCTTGCTGCATTGGAACTCACCGGGTGAACCCGGATTGAATACCAATTCGTCTCATTGTTCAGGTAATCTGCCTGCCTGCGTTCGCATGTGTGGAAAAAGCCGGTGGGACAAGGCGGTTTTCTGGCCTTTGCCGGGGCTTTGCCCTAGGGCTGGAACATTCCTGACAACAGAATGAAAAAGCCACCGACGTGAGCGATGATACTGGCCTGATCGACCCGCCCGCGCCGCTGCCGGACCACGAGTTCCAGCGGATCGACATCGTCGATGAAATGAAGACGAGCTACCTCGATTACGCGATGAGCGTGATCGTGAGCCGCGCGCTGCCCGACGTGCGCGACGGCCTGAAGCCCGTTCACCGCCGCATCCTGTGGACCAGCCACGAAAACGGCTTCACCTCCACGAAGGCCTACCGCAAGTCCGCGCGCATCGTCGGCGATTGCATGGGCAAGTACCACCCGCATGGCGACAGCGCGATCTACGACGCACTGGCGCGCATGACGCAAGACTGGTCGATGCGACTGCCCCTGATAGACGGCCAGGGCAACTTCGGCTCGATGGACCCCGATCCGCCGGCCTCGATGCGCTACACCGAAGCGCGCCTCGCCAAGGTGGCCGATGCCCTGCTGGCGGACATCGACAAGGATACCGTCGATTTCCAGCCCAACTACGATGGCTCGGAAAACGAACCGCAGGTCCTGCCGGCGCGCTTCCCCAACCTGCTCGTCAACGGCGCTGGCGGCATCGCGGTCGGCATGGCGACCAACATTCCGCCGCACAACCTCGGCGAAGTGATCGATGGCTGCCTCGCCTACATGGCGAACACGGCGATCACCAACGAGGAACTGATCCAGATCATCCCCGCGCCGGACTTCCCGACCGCACCCTTGATTCTGGGCACGAGCGGCGCACGCAAGGCCTATACCGAAGGCCGCGGCTCGATCGTGATGCGCGCGCGCCACGAGATCGAGGATACCAAGGGCGGACGCGGCGAAGGCCGCAAGTCCATCGTGCTCACCTCGATCCCCTATCAGGTCGGCAAGAACAACCTGGTCGAGAAGATCGCCGAAGCCGCCAAGGACAAGCGGATCGAGGGCATCTCGGACATCCGCGACGAATCGAACCGCGAAGGCGTGCGCGTCGTCGTCGATCTGAAGCGTGACGCGACTCCCGAAGTCGTGCTCAACCAGATCTGGCGCAACACGCCCGCACAATCGAACTTCCCGGCCAACATGCTGGCGATCCGCGGCGGGCGGCCCGAAATCCTCTCGCTTCGCGACATCATCGAAGCGTTCGTCCAGTTCCGCGAGGAGGTCATCTCCCGCCGCACCAAGTTCGAGCTGAACAAGGCACGGGATCGGGCGCATATCCTGCTCGGCCTCGTCGTCGCGGTCTCGAACCTCGATGAAGTGGTGCGGATCATCCGCGCCTCGGCCAACCCGGCGCTGGCGCGCGAAACGCTGATCGCGCGCGAGTGGCCGATCGGCGAGATCGCGCAGTACATCCGCCTTGTCGAGGCAATCGAAGACGAGGCGCTGGACGGCGCGGGCGGAACGTACCGCCTGAGCGAGACCCAGGTCCGCGCGATCCTCGACCTGCGCCTCCACCGCCTCACCGCGCTGGGCCGCGACGAGATCGGCGGCGAGTTGGAAATCCTCGCCAAGGCCATCGCCGAATACCTCGCGATCCTTGCCGACCGCGAAAAGCTCTACGGCGTGATGCGCGAGGAACTCGTCGCGGTGCGCGATGCCTACGCCACGCCGCGCAAGTCCGAGATCACCGCACCTGCTGACGGTATCGAGGACGAGGACCTGATCGAGCGCGAGGACATGGTCGTCACGATCACCCTCGACGGCTACATAAAGCGCACCCCGCTTTCGACCTTCCGCGCGCAGAACCGGGGCGGCAAGGGCCGCAGCGGCATGGCGACGAAGGAAGAGGATGCGGTGGCGACGATGTTCGTCACCTCGACCCACACCCCGGTGCTGTTCTTCTCGACCGCCGGAAAGGTCTATCGCCTCAAGGTCTGGCGCCTGCCCGAGGGCGGACCGACGACGCGCGGGCGGCCGATGATCAACCTGCTCCCCGCACTCGATGCGGGCGAGACCATTGCAACCGTCCTGCCGCTGCCGGAAGACGAAGCGGAATGGGGCAAGCTCTCGGTCGTGTTCGCCACGGCCAAGGGCAACGTCCGCCGCAACGCGATGGACGCCTTCGCCAACATCCCGACCAACGGCAAGTTCGCGATGCGCTTCGAGGAGGGCGATGAAGACCGCCTGATCGGCGTCGCACTGCTCGAACCTTCGGACGACGTGCTGCTCGCCACCCGCAGCGGCAAAGCGATCCGCTTTGCCGGCGATGAAGTGCGCGAATTCACGAGCCGCACCTCGACCGGTGTGCGCGGCATGACGCTCAAGGGCGACGACGAAGTCATCTCGCTCTCGATCCTCCACCGCGTCGGCACGAGCGCCGAAGAGCGTGAGGAATATGTCCGCTTCGCCCCGTGGAAGGGCGAGAAGGACGGCGAGCCGGCGATGACCGCCGAGCGCATGGCTGAATTGCAGGCGCGCGAGCAGTTCATCCTCACCGTCTGCGCCAATGGCTACGGCAAGCTCTCCTCGGCCTACGAGTATCGCCGCACGGGTCGCGGCGGCCAGGGCATCACCAATATCGACAACATCGCGCG
>CANGJI010000134.1 GCA_947454135.1 Sphingomonadaceae bacterium | reverse complement strand
ACGGGGAGGGGGAGGGATGACAGAAATCCCCGCCATCATGGAAGCCGTGCTGCTGACCGGCAACGGCGGGTTCGAATGCCTGCCGCACCGTACCGATGTGCCGGTGCCGCAGCCGGGCCCTGGCGAAGTGCTGATCCGCGTGGGCGCCTGCGGGGTCAACAACACCGACATCAACACGCGCACCGCGTGGTATTCCAAGTCCGTCACGGTCGCCACCGAAGCGGGCGGCGGAGACGGCTTTGCCGAGGCGAAAACCGAGGACTCCGGCTGGACCGGCGCGCTGCCGCAGTTCCCGCGCATTCAGGGCGCGGACGCGGCAGGCCGGATCGTCGCCGTGGGGCAGGGGGTGGACCCTGCCCGTGTGGGTGAACGCGTGCTGGTCGAACCCGTATTCCGGGGCGCCAGCCGTTTCGAGGCGGTCTATTTCGGCTCCGAAGTCGATGGCGCCTTTGCGCAATATGCGCGCATGCCCTCGCAGCACGCGCATCGCATCGAGACCGCGCTGACCGATACCGAACTCGCCTCGTTCCCCTGCGCCTATTCGGCTGCCGAGAACATGCTCACCCGCACCGCGCTCGCGGCAGGTGAGCGCGTCCTCATCACCGGCGCATCGGGCGGGGTCGGCTCCGCCGCCGTGCAACTCGCCAAGCGGCGCGGTGCGGATGTCACGGCACTGGCAAGCGCTGACAAGGCCTCAGGCGTACGCGCACTCGGCGCCTCCGCAGTCCTCCCCCGCGATGCGCGCTTCGATCCCGAAACCTTCGACGTGGTGATCGATGTGGCGGGCGGCGAGGGCTTCCCCGCGCTCCTCGATGCCCTCAGGCGGGGTGGCCGCTACGGCGTTGCGGGCGCGATTTCCGGGCCCATCGCCGAGCTCGATCTGCGCACGCTCTATCTCAAGGATCTGACGCTCTACGGCTGCACGATCCTCGAACCGCAAGTGTTCCCCAATCTCGTCGGCTATATCGAACGCGGCGAGATCCGCCCTGTCGTCGCTGCCACTTATCCGCTTTCCGAAATCGTCGCGGCGCAGCGCGCCTTTCTTGAAAAGAAGCACATCGGCAAGATCGTGCTGATCCCCGGAGAATAACCCACATGAAGATCGGTTTCATCGGCCTCGGCAACGTCGGCGGCAAGCTGGCTGGCAGCCTCATCCGCAACGGCCATGACGTCACCGTGCGCGATCTCAATCCCGAGCTCGTCGCCGAATATGTCGCGCGCGGCGCCAAGGAAGCGGCCAGCCCGGCGGCGCTGGGCGAAGCGGTTGACGTCATCATCACCTGCCTGCCATCGCCCGCCGCCAGCGCGGCCGTCGCGGAAGGCGAGGACGGCTTCCTCGCCGTCATGCGCCCGGGGCAGGTCTGGATGGAAATGAGCACCACCGACTATGCCGAAGTCCTGCGCCTCGGCCCGCTGGTCGAAGCGCGCGGCGGTCTTTTCATGGAATGCCCCGTCTCGGGTGGCTGCCACCGTGCGGACACCGGCAACATCTCGATCTTTGCCGCCGGCCCGCGCGAAGGCTTCGAGCGTGTTCTGCCGGTGCTCAAGACGCTCGGCCGCCGCGTGCTCCACACCGGCGATTGGGGCACCGCCTCGCAGCTCAAGGTGATGACCAACTTCCTCTGCACCGCGCACCTCGTCGCGCTCGCCGAGGCGCTGACCGTGTGCAAGGCCATGGGCCTCGACATGAACACGACATATGAGGCGATCCGCATTTCCTCGGGCAACAGCTTTGTCCACGAGACGGAATCGCAGGTGATCCTCAACGGCAGCCGCGACATCAACTTCACGATGGACCTCGTCTCCAAGGACGTCGGCCTGTTCGACAAGATCGCCAAGGAAACCGGCGTCCCCGTCGAAATGTCCCCGCTGATCGTACGCCTCTTCAAGGAAGGCGAAGCCGCCTACGGCCCGCGCGAATTCTCGCCGAACATCATCCGCCGCTATGAAGAACCGCTGGGCATCAAGGTGCTCGGCACCGGCTTCCCGGACCAGATGGTCGATGATGAGCCCGAAGAGCAGGGCTACGAAGTGGTGGTGCGCCGCTGAGGCGCGGGCTCGGTAGCACGATACCATCAGAAGGGCACGTCGGCCCGGACTTGATCCGGGCCTTCGCTTTCCTCTTCAGGCGCCACGCCGGAAGAATAGCCCAACCCCGTGTCAAGCACGGGGTGACGGCATTCAGATCAGGACATTGCGGTCTAGCGCGCGTCCTCGAGGATCATCGCAGCGCCCTTTTCCGCCACCATCACCGTCGGCGCATTGGTGTTGCCGCTGGTGATGTTGGGGAAGATCGAGGCATCGATCACGCGCAGACCCTCGATGCCGTGAACCCGCAGCTGCGCATCGACCACCGAGGTTGCCGCATCCGGCCCCATCGCGCAGGTGCCGGTGGGGTGATAGACCGTGTCCGCCCGCGCGCGGAAATCGGCGAGCTGGTCTTCCTCGGTCACGACCTGCGGTCCGGGGATCAGTTCTTCGGTGATCAAGTCGGCCAGCGGGCGGCTTGAAGCGATCCGGCGCAGCAGGCGATTGCCCGCGAGCACTTCGGCGATGTCGGCTTCGGTCGAGAGGTAGTTCGGCTGGATCAGCGGGTGTTCCAGCGGATTGGCCGAGCGCAGTTCCAGATAGCCGCGGCTCGTCGGCCGGCAGGAATTGAACGAGAGCAGGAAGGCCGAAAACGGATCGGGATTGAGCAGCTTGCGCGCCGCGAGCGGCGTCTTGGTATAGCTCACCGGGCTGAAATAGAGCTGGAGGTCGACAGCGGGCGCCTCCGGGCCGCTGCGCACGAAGCCGCCACTCTGGTTGACGCTGAGCGAGAGCGGCCCACGCCGGTCGAACGCGAAGCGCAGCGCGGCCTGCGCCTTGCCGAGCAGCGGATGGAGCTCGTCGTTGAGGGTCGCGGTGCGCACCTTGTAGAAGTACGAAACCGCCAGATGGTCCTGCAGGTTGCGGCCGACGGCAGGAAGGTGGCGCTGCACGTCGATCCCATGGCCCGCCAGCGCGGCGCCGTCACCCACGCCCGAAAGCAACAGCAGTTGCGGCGAATTGATCGCGCCGCCCGAAAGGATCACTTCGCGCCGCGCCCGCACCTGGCTCAGCTTTCCGCCGCGCCGGTATTCGACACCAACCGCCCGGTTGCCCTCGAACAGCACGCGCGTGGCGTGCGATTTCGTCTGCAGTTTCAGGTTCTTGCGCTTGAGTGCCGGGTGCAGGAACGCATTGGCGGTGGAAGCGCGCCAGCCTCCGCGCGTGTTGATCTGGTAAAAACCGACACCTTCCGGGTTGCTGCCGTTGAAATCGCTCGTCACCGGAAAACCGAGGCCTTCCGCAGTCTCGATGAAGCTGTGGCACACCGGGTGGACGTGCGGGGTAATCTCCGTCACGTGCTGCGGCCCGCCGCGCCCGTGGTGCGCGCTGAAGCGGTCGAAATCCTCGGACTTGGTGAAGAAGGGCAGCACATCATCCCAGCCCCAGCCGGGATTGCCCGCCGCGTGCCAATCGTCGAAATCGCGCGGCTGCCCGCGCACATAGACCATCGCGTTGATCGAGCCGGAACCGCCAATCACCTTGCCGCGCGGCCAATAACTGCTGCGCCCGCCAAGCCCCTCGACCGCTTCGGTATCGTACATCCAGTTGATGCGCTTGTCGAAGAAGGTGCGGCCATAGCCGATCGGCATCTGGATCCAGATGGAAAGGTCGCTGCCCCCCGCCTCGAGCAGGAGCACGGTGGACTTGCCATCCTCGGTCAGCCGATTGGCCAGCACGCACCCGGCGGTGCCTGCGCCCACCACGATATAATCGAACGTTTCGGTCATAGGAAAACTGGCTTCAGAATACCGGGTGCTGTGTCATTTCCAGATGCAGCATATCTCCGGTGTAGGGATGGTTCCGCGCCACTTCTTCGTTAAGCTCAACGCCAAGCCCCGGTTCCGTCGGCGGGATGACATGACCTTCCTCGAAACGGATCGGGCTCTTCAGGATCTCAGTGTGGAAGCCGCCCCAGTCCTCGATGCTCTCGAGGATGAGGAAGTTCGGCGTTGCCGTCGCCAACTGGATATTGGCTGCGCCCACGATCGGGCCGCAATAGAGGTGCGGTGCGATCTGCGCGTGGCGCACTTCGGCCATGCCGGCGATCTTCTTGGCTTCGAGCAACCCGCCAACGCGCCCCAGGTTCATCTGCAGGATCGCCGCACCGCCCGCTTCGAGCAGCCGTGCGAAATCGTACTTGGTGGCAAGCCGTTCGCCCGTTGCGATGGGGATGCTCGTCGCCCGCGCCACTTTGGCCATTTCTTCCGGCGCATCGGGCGGCACAGGCTCTTCGAGCCACAGCGGGTCTGCCGCCTCCAGCCGCTTCGCCAGCCGGATTGCGCCTGCCGCCGTCATCTGGCCGTGTGTGCCGAACAGGAGGTCGGCCTTGCTGCCGACCGCCTCGCGCAGGGTGAGGGCGAACCGTTCCGAAAGATCGAGTGCTTCGAGCGACAACTGCCGCCCGTCGAAGGCCGTGTACGGCCCTGCCGGATCGAACTTCAGCGCGGTGAAGCCCATCGCGAGGTATTCGGCCGAGCGCTCCGCCGCGAGATCGGGATCGTGGTAGACGTCGGTCTGATCGCCCGGGCGCGGGTAGATGTAGGTGTAGGCCCGCAGACGCTCATGCACTTGCCCGCCGAGCAGCTTGTAGACCGGCTTGCCGGCCGCCTTGCCGATGATGTCCCAGCACGCCATTTCCAGCGCGCTGAGGACGCCCATCAGCGAAAGGTCGGAATGCTGGGTGAACCCGCTCGAATAGACGCGCCGCCACAGGTTCTCGATATCATGCGGATCGCGGCCCGCTGCATAGCGCGCAAACACGTCCTCGATCATCTTCGCGACGAGGTGCGGGGAGAAGGGGACGCAGTAGGCTTCCCCCACGCCGCTGATCCCGCAGGCCGTCGTCAGCTTGACGAACACGAAGTAGCGCCCGCCGAAATGCGGCGGCGGATTGCCGACGACGAACGTCTCGATATCGGCGAGCTTCATGCCGCCTCGAAGCCGTTGATGACCTTGATCTCAAGGTAATCGTGGAGGCCGAACTCGCCCCATTCACGGCCGTTGCCCGATTGCTTGTAGCCGCCGAAGGGCGAGCAGTAGTCCTGCCCGGCGCCGTTGAGATAGACGCTGCCCGCGCGGATCTGGCGCGCAACGCGGCGGCCGCGCTCAAGGTCTCCGCTCTGGACATAGCCGGCGAGGCCATAGGGCGTGTCGTTGGCGATCCGGATCGCTTCGGCTTCGTCCTTGAACGGGATCATCGTCAGCACGGGGCCGAAGATTTCCTCGCGCGCGATGGTCATGTCGTTGTTCACGCCGGCAAAGATGGTCGGCTTGACGTAGTAGCCGCGGTCGAACCCGTCGGCGCGGCCGGGACCGCCCGCGACGATCTGCGCGCCTTCCGCGATGCCCGCCTCGATCAGGCGCTGGATCTTGT
>CANGJI010000133.1 GCA_947454135.1 Sphingomonadaceae bacterium | reverse complement strand
GAGGGGGGTGGCCCCTCGACTTCGCTCGGGGCGCACGGGGAGGGGTTTGGTCCCTCGACTGCGCTCGGGGCTAGCGGGGAGGGGTTTGGGCCCTCGACTTTGCTCGGGGCGAGCGCGGAAGGGTTCGGCCTTTCGACTGCGCTCGGGGTGAACGGTTTATCTGATTCCATACCTCCCTTTGCCGTTCGTCCCGAGCGAAGTCGAGGGATCTGGCCGAGCGAAGCCGAGGCCCTTGCTTCACGTTCCGCCGGGGGCATGGCGAAGTAGGACAGCCTGCTCCAGTCGCTCGCTATGAGGGCTTCTTTCTTGGCGCGGGACCACGGCTTGATCTTGAGTTCGCTGGCAAGCGCTTCGGCGCGGGTTGGAAATTCCTGGGCCCAGACAAGCTCAACCGGCCGACGGTCGTGGGTGTATCCTTTGTAGGTGCCGTGGTGGTGGTGTGCGATCCGGGTTTCGAGATCGTCGGTGTGGCCGGTGTAGTAGCTGCCGTCGGCGCAGCGGAGGATGTAGGTCCAGAAAGGCATGCTCGTGCTTTAACCTGCCTCGGCTTCGCTCGGCAATTGGTCCCTCGACTTCGCTCGGGGCGGGCGGGGGTGGGTTTGTGCCCCTCGACTTCGCTCGGGGCGAACGGGGTGGGTTCGTACCCCACGACTTTGCTCGGGACTAACGGCCGTGGGGGTTAGTTCCCGCCGACCTCGCGCACGGAGCTGGCGAATTCCTCGAAGTCCCGCGCTTCGGTGAAATCGCGGTAGACGCTGGCGAAGCGGATGTAGGCGACGCTGTCTAGCTGGCGCAGGCCTTCCATCACCATCTCGCCGATCTGGCGGCTCTGGACTTCCGCATCGCCGAGCGTTTCGAGCTGGCGCTGGATGCCCGAGACGAGGCGTTCGATGCGTTCGGGCGAGACCGGGCGCTTGCGGCAGGCGAGTGCGACGGACTGCTCGATCTTGGCGCGGTCGAACGGTTCGCGGCGGGGTTCGCCCCCGGCGATCCCGCTCTTGAGCACCATGACCTCGCGCAGCTGCACGCGCTCGAACGTGGTGAAGCGCGCGCCGCAGCCTTCGCACTGGCGGCGCCGGCGGATCGAGGTGTTGTCCTCGCTCGGCCGGCTGTCCTTTACCTGGCTTTCCTCATGGGCGCAGAACGGGCAACGCATCCGGCGGGGTTACTTGATCCGCTGGTAGAGCGCGATGCCCGCACCCGCGACGAGGCCGAGCGGGAGCGACACGAACGGCAGGAGCGCACCGGCCACAGCGCCGATGCCGGCGCCGATCAGCACCGGCTTGGTCGAGGGGTGATCCATGCCCTGCTTGGCCATGCCGCTGATTTCACTGCTGGCGCGGCCGAGGAGATCGTTGTCGTCAGACATGGCTCAGAGCTCCGGATAGATCGGGAACTGCGCGCAGAGTGCTTCGACGCGTGCGCGGACGGCCTGTTCGACCTGGCCATCGCCTTCATCGCCGTTGCGCGAAAGGCCGTCGACCACTTCGGCGATGAGCTTGCCGATTGCACGGAACTCGTCCTCGCGGAAGCCGCGGGTGGTGCCGGCGGGGGTGCCGAGGCGGATGCCCGAGGTGACAAAGGGCGAGCGCGTGTCGAACGGGATGCCGTTCTTGTTGCAGGTTAGCCAGGCGCGGTCGAGGCCCTTCTCGGCGGCCTTGCCGGTCACGTCCTTGGGCGTGAGATCGACGAGCATCGAGTGGTTGTCGGTGCCGCCCGAGACGATGCCGAGGCCGGCTTCCTGGAGGCTGGCGGCAAGCGCGCGGGCGTTGGCGACGACCTGATGGGCATAGGCCGCAAATTCCGGCTTGAGCGCTTCGGCGAAGGCGACGGCCTTGGCGGCGATGATGTGGACGAGCGGACCGCCCTGCATGCCGGGGAACACCGCCATGTTGATCTTCTTGGCAAGCGCTTCGTCGTTGGTGAGGATCACGCCCGAGCGCGGGCCGCGCAAGCTCTTGTGCGTCGTGGTGGTGACGACATGCGCGTGCGGGATCGGCGAGGGATGCGCGCCGCCTGCGACGAGGCCCGAAATGTGCGACATGTCGACGAGGAGGTAGGCGCCGATCTCGTCGGCGATGGCGCGGAACGCTTCCCAATCCCACACCCGCGAATAGGCGGTGCCGCCCGCGATGATGAGCTTGGGCTTGTGTTCGAGGGCGGTGGCGCGGACCGCGTCCATGTCGATCTGGTGATCCTCGCGGCGCACGCCGTAGGCAACCGGCTTGAACCACTTGCCGCTCATGTTGACCGGCGAACCGTGGGTGAGGTGGCCGCCCGAATTGAGATCGAGGCCCATAAAGGTGTCACCCGGCTGGAGCAGGGCGAGGAACACGGCCTGGTTCATCTGGCTGCCCGAGTTGGGCTGCACGTTGGCGAATTCGCAGCCGAACAGCTTCTTCGCGCGCTCGATGGCGAGGGTTTCCACCACGTCGGCATATTCGCAGCCGCCGTAGTAGCGCTTGCCGGGGTAGCCTTCGGCATACTTGTTGGTGAATACCGAGCCGGCCGCTTCGAGGCAGGCGAGGCTGGTGATGTTCTCTGACGCGATCAGCTCGATCTTGGTCTGCTGGCGGTGAAGCTCGCCCTGAATGGCGGCGTAGACTTCCGGATCGGCAGACGCGAGATGCTCGGTGAAGAAGCCGGGCTTGCGGATATCCTGCGCGGGTGCTGCAACGTTCATCGGCGGGGCTCCTTATGCGAGGTCGGGGGAGGAAAGCTTGGCGACGCGCCCTTCATGGCGGCCACCGAGAAATTCGCCGGCGAGGAAGGCCTCGAGGCAGGCCTTGGCCATTTCGGGGCCGATGATCCGGGCACCCATCGCGATGGCATTGGCATTGTTGTGCGAACGGCTGAGCGCGGCGGAAAGCGGCTCGCTCACCAGCGCGCAGCGCAGTGCGGGGTGCCGGTTCACCGCAATCGAGATGCCGATGCCCGAACCGCAAAGGGCAACGCCCCGCTCGGCAGCGCCCGAGGCAACCGCTTCGGCGAGCTTGTAGCCATAATCGGGATAGTCGACGCTGGCGGTGCTGTCCGGTCCGAGATCGAGCACTTCGTGACCGAGCGCGGCCAGATGGGCGGCGAGTTCGGCCTTGAGATCGAAGGCGGCGTGGTCCGAGGCGATGGCAATGCGCATGGTCAGCGGGTGGTCCTGAGCCGGGAGATTCGTTGAAAGCAGCGCTTTAGGAGGGTTGGGCCGGCTTTGCCAGTCCGCGCAGTTGCCTTAAGTGCAGTATTAGTGACAATAATGCTGAGGGCGAAGAACCCCTCCGTCAGCCCTGCGGGCTGCCACCTCCCCATTTGTGCTGCGCAAAAATGGAGAGGATCCTTTCTTGCCCTCCCCCTTTTCACGAAGTGCAAATGGGGAGGTGGCCTGCCGAAGGCAGGTCGGAGGGGTATTCGTCTTGCACAAATCCTTCGATCAGGCTTGGTTGCGGGCGAGAGGAAGAGACCATGAGCAAACGGCTGATCCTGCTGGCGGTGCTGATCGCGGGCGTACTGCTGGGCATTCGCGCGACGACGCCGCCCGTGCCGTTGGGAGCCGATGCGCCCGCAGACAGGTTTTCAGCCGGGCGGGCGATGGCGGATGTGCGGATCATTGCAGCGCGGCCGCACCTTGCCGCCTCGCCCGAGGATGCGGCGGTGCGTGCGCATATCGCGGCGCGGATGCAGGCGATGGGGATGAGCGTTTCCGAAAGCCGCTTCACCGCGCCGCCGCAAAGCGCCAAGCGCCTCGCCTGGTGGAGCGGCAAGCAGGATCCCGCTCCGGTGCTTACCAACGTGATCGGTGTGCTGCCGGGGAAGGACCGATCGCTTCCCGCCGTGCTGCTGATGGCGCACCACGATACGGTGGGCGGCTCGCCGGGCGGGGCGGACGATACGGCAGGCGTTTCGGCGCTGCTGGAAACGGCGCGGGCGGTTCGCGCTGGAGGGCAGCCGGCGCGCGATCTTATCTTGCTGATCACCGATGGCGAGGAACTGGGACTCGACGGGGCGCAGCACTTCTTCACCAGCGATCCGCTGCGCCAGCATGTCGGCGCCGTGATCAACGTGGAGGCGCGCGGCGGCGGTGGGCGGACGACGCTGTTCGAGACATCGGCGGACAACGGCGCGGCGATCAGGCGGGCGGCGGGCGCGATTGCGTGGCCGGGCGGCTCCTCGCTCGCGGTGTTCATCTACAAGGTGCTGCCCAACGATACCGATCTGACCGAGACGCGCGGCGGGCCGTACACGGCCTATAACTTCGCGTTCATCGGCAGGCCGCAGCTGTACCATTCGCCCAAGGCGACGCCCGATGCGCTCGATCAGGGCGCGTTGCAGGACATGGGCGCGCAAGTGCTCGATCTGACGCGCGCCCTGCTGGTGGCGGAGCCGCTGCCGGGCAAGGCAGCGGATGTGGTGTTCTTCGATCTCTTCGGGACCATGCTGGTGGTCTATCCGGCCTGGGCGGGGTGGATCATGCTGGCCGGCGCGGCGCTGGGGCTGGGCCTTGCCGCGCGGCGGGGTGGCGGCTGGGGCGAGGGCCTTGCCGGTGCAGGGCGGATGCTGGCGCTGATCGGGCTGGCAGGCCTTGTGCTGTGGTCCGTGAACCAGCTCTCGCTCGGCGCGGGCAAGCCCAATTACTACGACCGGCTGGCGGCAATTCCGCGGCTGGAGGTCATGGCGCTGGCAGGCGGCCTAGCGGCCTGGCTGCTGACCATGGCGGCGTGGAAGGCGAAGCCTGCGGGCATGGCCGGGGCGGCGCTGCCGCTTTTCGTGCTGGGCGCGGTGATGCAGGCGCTGGCGCCGACTGCGGCCTATGTCGTGGTGCTGCCGGTCCTGCTCGCGGCGCTGGCAATGGCGGCAGGTGAGGGCGCGGCAGGCCGGATCGTGGCGCTCGCGGTGGGCGCGCCGGTGCTGGGCTACATGATCTCGCTCGGCCATCAGGTGATGCAGGGCGTGGGACCGGGGCTGCCGATAGCGGCGGTTTTGCCGCTGGCGGTGGCGGCTCTGTCAGTGCTGCCGATCTGGGACGGCATCGCGGCGCGAACGGCGCGGCTGGCGGCTGCTGTCCTGCTGCTTGTCGCGGTGGGAACGGCGCTGACGGTGCGGCTCGATCCTTTGGCCGATACGGTGCCAGCCTATAGCGCGGACAAGTGAGGGCAGGGGGCTACCCCTCCACGACCCGCTTTGCGGGCGGCCTCCCTCCCCATTCGTGCTGCGCAAAAATGGGGAGGATCTGAAAAGACCGGCTTACTGATCGAGGAACGAGCGCATCTTGCGCGAACGGCTCGGGTGCTTGAGCTTGCGCAGCGCCTTGGCTTCGATCTGGCGGATGCGTTCGCGCGTCACCGAGAACTGCTGGCCGACTTCTTCGAGCGTGTGATCGGTGTTCATGCCGATGCCGAAGCGCATGCGCAGCACGCGTTCCTCGCGCGGGGTGAGGCTGGCGAGGACGCGGGTGACGGTTTCCTTGAGGTTGGCCTGAATCGCCGCGTCCACCGGGATCACCGCGTTCTTGTCCTCGATGAAATCGCCGAGGTGGCTGTCTTCCTCGTCGCCGAT
>CANGJI010000132.1 GCA_947454135.1 Sphingomonadaceae bacterium | reverse complement strand
TCGCGCACCGACCACGAGACGATCTGGCCCATGCCCTTCATCTTGTTGAAGCGCGGGAAGTTCATCAGCATGGCGAAGCTGGCGAAGAGCTGGAGGCCTTCGGTGAAGCCGCCGAACATCGCGAGGGTGCGGGCGATATCCTCATCGGAATCGACGCCGAACTGCTGCAGGTAATCGTGCTTGGCGCGCATTTCCTCGTATTCGAGGAACATCGCGTACTCGCTCTCGGGCATGCCGATGGTGTCGAGCAGGTGCGAATAGGCGGCGATGTGCACCGTCTCCATGTTGGAGAAGGCGGCGAGCATCATCTTGACCTCGGTCGGCTTGAACACGCGGCCGTACTTGTCGTGGTAGCAATCCTGCACCTCGACGTCGGCCTGGGTGAAGAAGCGGAAGATCTGGGTGAGCAGGTTGCGCTCGTGGTCCGAGATCTTCTGCGCCCAATCGCGGCAGTCCTCGCCCAAGGGCACCTCTTCCGGCATCCAGTGGATCTGCTGCTGGCGCTTCCAGAACTCGTAGGCCCAGGGATACTCGAAGGGCTTGTAGGAGCTGCGGGCTTGGAGAAGTGACATGGGGACGAGTCCTGTTCGGGTTCAGCGCAAGGAAGATAAGACGGCAGGCCGCGAGGCGAAAGCGCTGCGGCTCAAAGGAAGCAGGGCGGCGGCGGCTTTTCCACCGCCCTGAAGGACACTTTGAAGGGCGGGGGCCGCTACTTCCAGAACCAGCGCGGGGTGAGCTGCCGCTCGGCCCGGTTCCGCCACATCTGAATGTAGAGCCAGAGGCCCGAAAAACTGAAGAAAATCATCGCGAAGCCCGAAAGCGTCGCGATCAACACACCCACGGGTCCGAAGCTCTCGCCCGAATGCAGGTGATGCAGAAGGCCGATGACCGCGCGCGGATCGCCGGGCTTGGGCTTTGGCCGGCACAGGTAGTCCGGCGGACAGGTGAAGGCCGGCTTGGCGCTGGCCTCTGCCTTCGACTTCTCCCCGCCCGCCATGAGCGGCACGATCTGGCTGAGCGTGCCGGTCACCGCGATCCAGAGGAGGAAGACGCCGAAGAAGACGGAAATCCAGCGGTGAAACTTGCGCATTGAGAGTGCCTTCCTGATATTGCAATTCACTCGCAATAATAGGAGTGCCAAGGTTGTTCACGCAAGCGGCAACCGTGTCGCGAATTGTACGCCGCGAAGCGCGCCGCGCCCGGGGGGCACGGCAGGCTTCACTGGAGGGCGGACAATCCGGCATGAGCTGCCTTTGCTGGACGGATGGGACGGGGCGCCGGGGCCAGCCTCACTGGCAGGCGAGGCATTCCTCGTAGTCGGTCGGCTGGGCGGCCAGTTCCATCACCGGGGCGGCGGCGGTGTTGTCTGCCTCCACGCCGCCGGCAAAGCCTGCGCGCTGCACCGACTTCGAGCGGAGGTAGTAGAGCGACTTGATGCCCTTCTCCCACGCCTGGAAGTGGAGCATCATGAGATCCCACTTGTCGACGTCAGCCGGGATGTAGAGGTTCAGCGACTGGGCCTGATCGATGTAGGGCGTGCGGTCTGCCGCGAATTCGAGCAGCCAGCGCTGATCGATCTCGAAGCTGGTCTTGTAGACGGCCTTTTCCTCCGGCGAGAGGAAATCGAGGTGCTGGACCGAACCGCCGCGCTCGAGGATCGAGTTCCAGACGTTGGTCGAATCCTTCGACTTCGACTGGAGCAGCTTCTCGAGATAGGGGTTCTTGACCACGAAGCTGCCCGAGAGCGTCTTGTGGGTGTAGATGTTCGCCGGGATCGGCTCGATGCAGGCGGACGTGCCGCCGCAGATGATCGAGATCGACGCGGTGGGTGCAATCGCCATCTTGCACGAGAAGCGCTGCATCACGCCCATGTCGGCCGCATCGGGGCACGCGCCGCGTTCCTGCGCGAGGAGGAGCGAAGCCTCATCGGCCTTGGCCGCGATGTGCTTGAACATCTTGAGGTTCCACGCCTTGGCCATGGCGCTTTCGAAACCGATGCCCTTCTGCTGCAGGAACGAGTGGAAGCCCATCACGCCCATGCCGACCGAGCGTTCGCGCATGGCCGAATACTTGGCGCGGGCCATCTCGTCCGGCGCGCGGTCGATGTAGTCCTGCAGCACGTTGTCGAGGAAGCGCAGCACGTCCTCGATGAAGCGCTCGTCCTTGTGCCACTCGTCCCACGTCTCGAGGTTGAGCGAGGAGAGGCAGCACACGGCGGTGCGATCGTTGCCGAGGTGATCGCGGCCCGTGGGCAGCGTGATTTCCGAGCAGAGGTTCGAGGTCGAGACCTTGAGGCCGAGATCGCGGTGATGCTTGGGCATCGTGCGGTTCACCGTGTCGTTGAACACGATGTAGGGCTCACCCGTGGCGAGGCGGGTTTCGACGAGCTTCTGGAACAGCGAGCGGGCATCGACCGTGCCGCGCACCGAGCCGTCCTTGGGGCTGCGCAGGTGGAATTCGGTGCCATCGCGCACCGCTTCCATGAACTCGTCCGTCAGCAGCACGCCGTGGTGCAGGTTGAGCGCCTTGCGGTTGAAATCGCCCGACGGCTTGCGGATCTCGAGGAACTCCTCGATCTCGGGGTGCGAGACATCGAGATAGCACGCGGCCGAACCGCGGCGCAGCGAGCCCTGCGAGATCGCGAGGGTGAGGCTGTCCATCACGCGGACGAAGGGGATGATCCCGCTGGTCTTGCCGTTGAGGCCGACAGATTCGCCGATGCCGCGGACCTGGCCCCAATAGGTGCCGATGCCGCCGCCGCGGCTGGCGAGCCAGACGTTCTCGTTCCACGTGCCGACGATGCCTTCGAGGCTGTCAGACACCGAGTTGAGGTAGCACGAGATGGGCAGGCCGCGCCCGGTGCCGCCGTTCGACAGGACGGGCGTGGCGGGCATGAACCACAGCTTCGAGATATAGTCGTAGAGACGCTGGGCGTGATCCTGATCGTCCGCATAGGCATCGGCGACGCGGGCGAAGAGATCCTGGTAGCGCTCACCCGGCAGCAGATAGCGGTCGTCGAGCGTGTCCTTGCCGAAATCGGTCAGCAGGGCATCGCGCGCGCTGTCGGTCTGGATCGTGAAGCGGCGCGCGTTGATCGTCTTGGAATCGGACACCGGCTTTGCCGCTGCAGCCAGAGCACCAGCCGCCCCGGCGGCCATCGCAGCAACGAGTGCTTCGCTGCCCTTGTCGTCTGCATTCATGCCAATTGCCTTTTCGTTGCCACCAGCGGGGGCGGTATCGCCGGCAAGCAGAAGCTCGCTCTGGCCATCATGCTCACCCACGTTGTCTCCGGTCCTGAAATCCACGCTGGCAGTCCCCTGTCACATCTGCTGCGCGCGGGCCGGCTTCAACCGAATCGCGACGCGAAATCCATCATACGCCGTGCGGAACAAAAGGAGAATATTTCATTCTCCCCGGCGCCCGCACAGGCGCCCGCGATAAGGTCAAGACCGGGGTCGGCGGCCATACAGCCACCGTTGCCGCGAGCTAACTGCCCGTTGCGTTTCCAAAACTAGGTTTAGAGGTTCCCCCAGAACCCGACCACTACCTATAGTGCCTCAACCGGAATCAGACACAAGAGGGTAAACACCCCATTACTGATTCGGCTCGTCGCACGTACGATTCGTTTCATCGCCATGACAGCCATGCTGCAGTGCAGCGACGCGCGATGAAACCGGCATTTCAAGCCCCAATCTGCATGCCCGCAAATAAATCTGCGGCCCCAGATCGATCTTGTGGACAAGATCGCTGTCCAGACCCCGCATCGCATTAGCCACCGATTATCCACTGGCGCGTGGGGTATATCGCGCGATATGCCTGCCGGTGCAGACCAGCGCGGAGTGGCCCCTGTGTTCAAGCTCATCTCGATCATCATCAGCGGTTTGTTCGTGGGGCTGGCGGCGCGCTTCCTCTATCCGGGGCCGGTGCCGATGGGGCTCGGGCGCACGATCCTGCTCGGCATTGCAGGCTCGCTGATCGCCGGGTTCGCGGCGTGCGCGGGCCGCAGCGGGCGCGACGGGATCGGCCGGGCAGGGTGCCTCGCCTCGGTGCTGGGAGCACTCGTGCTGATCTTCATCGGGCGGCACCTGTAGCGGCGCACTGCTCTGGATCCCCGCCTGCGCGGGGATGACGAGGAGCAGCGGCGCGCGCGGAGGCGCTCAGTCAGGCACGAGCACCGTATCGCGGGCGGCGGGCTGGGTCTGCGGGTAGTCCTGCGTGAAGTGCAGCCCCCGGCTTTCGCGGCGGGCGCGGGCACTCTTCACTATGAGCTCGGCGGTTTGCAGCAGATTGCGCAGTTCGATGAGGTCTGCGGTCACGCGGAAGTTGCCGTAGTAGTCGTTGACCTCGCCCTTCAGGAGCTTGATGCGGTGCGCGGCGCGTTCGAGGCGCTTGTTGGTGCGCACGATGCCGACATAGTTCCACATGAAGCGCCTGAGCTCGGTCCAGTTCTGCTTGATGACGACTTCCTCGTCGGAATCGGAGACGCGGCTTTCATCCCACGGGCGCAGCGGCGGCGGCGCGGAGAAGCTGTCCCACCGCGCGAGGATGTCGTTCGCGGCGGCATCGCCGAACACGAAGCATTCGAGCAGGCTGTTGGAGGCGAGGCGGTTGGCGCCGTGGAGCCCGCTCTCGGAGCATTCGCCGACAGCGTAGAGCCCGTCGAGATCGGTGCGCCCTGCCAGATCGATGAGGACGCCGCCGCAGGTGTAGTGCTGGGCGGGGACGACCGGGATCGGCTCCTTCGTCATGTCGATGCCGAGGCCGAGCAGGCGTTCGTAGATATTGGGGAAGTGGCCACGGACGAACTCCGGATCCTTGTGGCTGATATCGAGGTGGACGTAATCGAGCCCGAGGCGCTTGATTTCGTGGTCGATCGCGCGGGCGACGATATCGCGCGGGGCCAGCTCCTCGCGCGGGTCGAAGCGGGGCATGAAGCGCTCGCCGCCGCCGGGTACGCCGGGGGGGAGTTTGAGATGGCCGCCTTCGCCGCGCACCGCCTCGGTGATCAGGAAGTTCTTGACCTCGAGGTTGTAGAGGCAGGTCGGGTGGAACTGCATGAATTCCATGTTGGAAACGCGGCAACCCGCGCGCCAGGCCATGGCGATGCCGTCTCCGGTGGCGCCGCGCGGGGCGGTGCTGAAGAGGTAGGTCCGGCCCGCGCCGCCGGTGGCGAGGATCGTGGCGCGCGCGGAGAAGCACTCGACCCGCCCGGTGCCGGTATCGAGCGCATAGACGCCCCACACCCGGTCGCTGCCGCTGGGGCCGCCGGCGGCATCGGCGCGGTGGCGGTCGGTGACGAGGTCGATCGCGACCATATCGGGCCGCAGGGTGATGTTGGGATGAGCCTTGGCAGCGGCGATCAGCGCCTGCTGGACGGCCCAGCCAGTGGCATCGTCGACATGGACGATCCGGCGGTGCGAGTGGCCACCTTCGCGCGTCAGGTGGAGCGCGCCGGCGTCTGCGTTGAAGGGCACGCCGAGTTCGGCAAGCCTATGGATCGCGGCGGGCGCGTTCTCGACCACGAACTCGACCGTTTCGCGCCGGTTGAGCCCGGCACCGGCGACCATGGTATCGCGGATGTGATCTTCGAAGGTGTCGCCCTCGTCGAGCACGGCGGCAATCCC
>CANGJI010000131.1 GCA_947454135.1 Sphingomonadaceae bacterium | reverse complement strand
GTTGAAGAACAGCGCCTTCGAGGTCGAGGGGGTGCTGTCCGGCCCGTGGATGAAGTCGATGCCCGCGTAGTTCAGGTCGACGCGCGCGTTGTACGTGCCGTTCTGGTCGAAGTAGAACCCGCCCAGCGTGTACTCGATGCGCTTGTCCATGAAGCTGCCGTTGAGGCGCACTTCCTGGCTCCAAGCGCGGTGGCGCAGGATGTTGTCGAGCTGCGCGACCGGCACGGGCGAACCGTCCTGGTCGAAACCGAAGCTCATCTTGTAGCGGCGGAACGAGGAAATCCACGTCAGGCTGAGGTTGTCGGCCAGCCGCGCCGTCACGTTGCCGGTGATGCCCCAGCCATCATAGTTCTGCTGGTTGTTCGCGGCATAGGGCTTGAACGGTGCCTGGCTCGTCGGCGTACGCGCATCGAGGAAGTTGGCGTAGTTGATGAAGCGCGGATCATAGCCGGCCGGAGTGGTCGAACCGCTCTGCTGGAAGCGCGTGCTGTAGGGCACGAACTCGTTGCTCAGCGGCACCGGATTGCCATCCTTGCCCTTCAGCCACGGCAGGCCTTCCGGCGTTGTCGCCGGACTGCCGCCGTAGAGCAGCACTTGCGCACCGGCATCATTACGCTCGCGGGTATAGTCCGCCGCCACGTTCACTTCGATATCGGGCGTCGCTTCCCAGCGCAGCGCGATGCGCCCGGCGGAGAACGACCGGCCGCCCAGCGTGCCGCGCTCGATGCCGTTGCCCTGGTTGGTATTGGCCGGGACGTTCGAATTGGGATGCGACAGGCCGTAGTCGAGCAGCTTCACATAGCCGTCGGAGTTCTTCGTCGCACCCGAAACGCGCGCGAAGAGGTGGTCGGTGATCTTGAAGTCCGCCACGCCGCGCACGTCGATGCGGTTGTAGGCACCGTACGTCGCCTGGAGGTATCCGCCGCCTTCGCCCGTGGGCTTCTTGCTGAACAGCTTGATCGCGCCGCCGATCGAGTTACGGCCCGCCAGCGTGCCCTGCGGCCCGCGCAGCACTTCGACGCGCTCGAGGTCCATGAGGTCGAGCAGCGAGCTCGACAGCGTCGGGATGTAGACATCATCGACATAAATGCCGACGCCCGGCTCCAGCGCGTAGTTGAAGTCGGTCTGGCCGATACCGCGGATGAACGCGATCAGGCCGATACCGCCGCTCTGCGGCTGCGCGCGAAGGGTCACGTTGGGCGACTGCGCAGCAATCTGCGAGATGTCGGTCTGCCCACGAGCTTCAAGCACCGCCGCATTGACCGCCGTGATCGCCAGCGGCGTATCCTGCAGCTTCTGCGCGCGGAACTGCGCGGTGACGACGATTTCCTGCGAGCTCGCGTTGCTGGCAGCAGCTTCACCCGCCGCCTGCGGAGCAGCTTCCTGCGCGAAGGCAGGCACGGAAACGATAGCTGCGGTCATGCCGAGCAGGCGCGCTACGCGCCGCGCGGCCGTCAATCTGGCCATGGTCACCCTCCCTTGTGTCGCCGGTCTGCCCGGTCGATCAGGTATGAGTCATAACAATACTGTTAGGAGACGCAACAGTGTTGTGAAACACCGAAAAATAGGCGCTCGACTGTTGCGTCAGCGCCACCACCACGCCGTCGCGCGCATTTCGATGCTCACCCGCGGCGGCGCATCGGCGGGGCATCCGGGCAAGTCGAACGCGACATGCGGCACATGGTGGGCCCGGCCGGGGTCGCTGTCATGCGTCTTGAACAGGATGGCCTCGTCCGGCGTCAGATCGAGGAAGGCATGCCAGCGATGTGCCGGATTGTGGGCCACCACCAGCCCCTCGAACGACCACTCGGGATTGCCGGGCTCGTCGAACACCGCGTCTGCCGCGATCAGGTCGGCAGTCGCCAGCGAGCGCGCATCGCACAGCGCTAGCGGCACATCCTGCGGCGCGGGCGAAAGCGCACGCCAGACATTGTAGTGCGCGCAGCGTGCAAAGGACCGGCCTTGCGCCCCGCGCGCGGCGAATTGCGCAGCGGTCACATCGGAAATGTCGATATGCGCAAAGCGCGCCGGCATGGAATTGTTGAGGCTGCCCGCCAGCCCCGACGCTTCCGAAAAGCGCAGTAGGCCCGGCGCACCGACATGCACGAAGTCGGCACCGGTGTGCGCCTGCACCAGTACCTCGATCTCGCGCATGTGAACGCGCGCGACCTCCTCGCGGTTCCGAAAATCCCGCACCGCGCTTCGGTGCGACACCAGCTCGAACCCCTCGCGGTCGATGGTGGTCGCAGCGCCGCGCCCATCGTTCACGCGCATCAGAACGGGCGCGATGTCCACCTCGTCGCGCTCATGGGCATTGGCGTAGTAACGCGGGCGGGCAAACTTGCGCCCCGAATAGGCAATCCAGGCCTCCACCCGCGTCTCCTGTCTCAGCCCTGAAGCTGCGTCTCCAGCTCGCCCAGCACGCGGTAGCAATCGAGCACCTTGCCCACCGACGAATTGGGCTCGCGGCCCTCGCGGATCGCCGCCACGAACTCGCGGTCCTGCAGCTCGATCCCGTTCATCGAAACATCGACCTTGCTCACGTCGATCGGCTCTTCCTTGCCGTTCACCAGATCGTCGTAGCGCGCGATGTAGGTGCCGGTATCGCCGATATAGCGGAAGAACGTGCCCAGCGGCCCGTCGTTGTTGAACGAGAGCGATAGCGTGCAGATCGCGCCGCTCTCGCTCAAGAGCTGGATAGACATGTCCATCGCGATGCCAAGCTCGGGATGCAGCGGCCCTTGCAGCGCATTTGCCTTGACGATCCTGCCCGCCTGATAGGCAAACAGGTCCACCGTGTGCGCCGCGTGGTGCCACAGCAGGTGGTCGGTCCAAGAACGCGGCTCACCCTTGGCGTTGATGTTGCGGCGGCGGAAGAAGTAGGTCTGCACGTCCATCTGCTGGACGTTGAACTCGCCCGCCTTGATCTTGTTATGCACGTACTGGTGCGAGGGATTGAAGCGCCGGGTGTGACCGACCATGCAGGTCAGCCCGGTTGCCTGCTGCTTGGCCAGCACCGCCTCGCTGTCCGCCCAGCTGTCCGCGAGCGGGATCTCGACCTGCACGTGCTTGCCCGCATTCATGCAGGCGATCGCCTGACTCGCGTGCATCTGCGTCGGCGTGCAGAGGATCACCGCGTCGACATCATCGCGCGCGAGGGCATCGTCAAGCTCGGTCGAGCTATGCTTCGCGCCATACTTCGCAGCCACCGCCGCCGCCTGTTCGGCGGTGCGCGAAATGATGGAGACGATCTCCACCCCCTCGATCTTCTTCAGGCCATCAAGGTGCTTCTCGCCAAAGGCGCCAGCACCAGCGAGTGCAATACGCATCAAATCCTCCATCTTCCGCCCTCCCGCCTGCGGGAGGGGTCGGGGGTGGGCACCCGCGAAAGCGGGTTTCTGTCCAAGTCGCAGGGGAAAGCCAGACTGGCTCACCCCCAGCCCCTCCCGCAAGCGGGAGGGGAGAAAATCAGTCCGCCGGCTCCAGAACGATGTGGCCAATCGCCGTGTTGCTGCACGGGATGTGGTAATGCCGGTTCAGCGTCTTGACGCTCTTGCCCAGCGCGCCGCGCATGATCAGCCACATCACCATTTCGATGCCTTCGCTGCCGGTCTCGCGCAGGTATTCGATATGCGGAATCCAGCGCACTGCGTCGCTGTCCGATGCGAGCATGTCGAGGAACCTGTTGTCCCATTCGCGATTGAGCAGCCCGGCGCGCGGACCTTGCAACTGGTGGCTCATCCCGCCCGTGCCCCAGATCTGCACGTTGAGGTCTTCCGGAAAGCTCGCCACCGCGCGGGCAATCGCTTCACCCAGAGCCCAGCAGCGGTTGCCCGAGGGCACCGGGTAGGTAACGACGTTCACCGCCAGCGGCACGACCTTGCATGGCCATTTCTCAGGCTGCCCGAACATCATCGAAAGCGGCACGGTCAGGCCATGGTCGACGTCCATCTCGTTGATGATCGTCATGTCGAAATCGTCGAGGATCAGGCTCTGTGCGATATGCCATGCAAGGTCGGCATGCCCTTCCACATCAGGTACCGGGCGCGGCCCCCAGCCCTCGTCGGCGCTCTTGTAGTGCTCGCCGCAACCGATCGCGAACGTCGGGATGATGTTGGCATCGAAGGCTGAAGCATGGTCGTTGTAGACCAGGATCACCACATCGGGCTTCGCTTCCTGCTCCCACGCGCGGGTCCATTCGTAGCCCTTGAAGATCGGGCCGAAGTAGTCGTCCTGCCACTTGCCCTGATCGACAGCGACACCCAGCAGCGGAACATGGCTGGAACCAACGCCAGCGGTAATGCGGGCCATCAGCAGCCTCCCTTGTGATCTTCCGCGCCTGCGGCGGCGAGGTTGGCCTTGATCGAACGATTGCCTTCGGGCGAACGGCCGCCATCCAGCATCATCTGGCGATATTCGGGCCAGGTCATGTCGGTCATCGTGCTGACCGCCTCGGCAAACGGCAGCCCGTCCGAGGAAAACAGCTTCGAGAGGAAATAGACGTTCCCGCCCAGATCGAGCAGCGTGTTGTAATCGCGCTTCAGCAAGGCCTGCTTGGCCTCCTCGCTGATCTTCCACTCGTCGAGATAGGCGCGCTCGTCGGCCTTGAACCGCGCGCGGTTCTGCGGTTTCATCAGGCTCATGGCGAACTGGTTGATCCAGTAGCCCTTGCGCGCCCGCTTGGCGGTAAACACCCGCGTCCCTGGAATATCCTCCAGCTCCGCAAGGTATTCATGGATGTTCTGGGTCGGCTTGGTCGCTTCGCTCACAGGCCCCTCTCCTTCAGCTTGGCATCGAGGCGCGGATAGACGCGGCGGGCATTGCCCTCGAAGATCGCATGGCGCGCGGCATCGGTGATATCGAGCGCATCGACATAGCGCTTGGTGTCATCGAAATAGAATCCGGTGGTCGGATCGATCCCGCGCACCGCGCCGACCATCTCGCTACCGAACAGGATGTTCTTGGTCTCGATCACATCGGCCAGCAGGTTGATCCCCGGCTGGTGATAGACGCAGGTATCGAAGAACACGTTGTTCATCAGGTGCGATTGCAGATCTGGCTTCTTGAGCATGTCCGCGAGGCCGCGATAGCGCCCCCAGTGATAGGGCACCGCGCCGCCGCCATGCGGAATGATGAAGCGCAGCGTCGGGAACCGGCTGAACAGGTCGCCCTCCAGCAGTTGCATGAAGGCAATCGTGTCCGCCGCAATATAGTACGCGCCGGTCGCATGCTGGGCCGGATTGCAAGAGCCGGACACGTGGATCATCGCCGGTACGTCCAGCTCCACCATCTTCTCGTAGAGCGGGAACCAGTAAGGGTCGGTCAGCGGCGGATGCCTGAAGTGGCCGCCGCCCGGATCGGGATTGAGATTGCAGCCGATGAAGCCCAGCTCGGTCACGCAGCGCTCCAGCTCCGCAATCGAAGAGGTCAGGTCCGCCTCGGGCGACTGCGGCAGCATGCACACGCCCGCGAAAGTTTCAGGATAAAGCCCCACCACCCGCGCGATCAGGTTGTTGCACGCCTGCGCCCACGGCACCGCGACCGACTGGTCCCCCACATGCGGCGCCATTGCGCTCGCCCGCGGCGAAAAGATCGTCATGTCCGCCCCGCGTTCCTTGATCAGGCGCAGCTGGTTCGCCTCGATCGTCGCGCGGATCTCGTCATCCGAAATTGCGGGGTATGGCGGGCACGGCGTTCCCGCCTTGAACGCCGCCTTCTGCGCCTCGCGCCACTCGTCGTGCGCCTTGGGGAGCACGGTGTAGTGGCCATGGCAGTCGATGATCATGATGTCAGTACTCCGCTCCCACCTCCGTTCGTGTCGAGCGAAGTCGAGACACCAAGCG
>CANGJI010000130.1 GCA_947454135.1 Sphingomonadaceae bacterium | reverse complement strand
GTCACCCCGCCGCGCACCAGCATGTTCTCACCGAAGCGGCGGTCGGCTTCCAGCGTCACCGTCTGCAACTTGGGCGTGGGGAGAAGCGTATAGGCGACGCCGGCGCGATAGCGCATCTTCGAGCCCGAGAGCGTGGCGAGATCGAAGGTGCCGAGCAGGCGGCTGCTTGCCGGTGTGGTCGGCGCGCTGATGCGATTGTAGTCGAAGGTGTTGGATAGCAGCACACCGCCGAGCGGCAGCGTCGTGCGCAGCGTGGCATCGGCCTGGCGGCGGCCATCGGCAAATTCGAGCCGGCGCAACTGGCTGGTGATCGGCATGACCAGCGTGTTGAGGCCCGAGCCGAAGCGGAGCGTGGTGTTGAGGTTGAACTCGCTCGCGCGGCGCAGTGGATCGGGGGTGAACGCACGCACTTCGTCGATCGCGCCGCCGCCGTATTCGGCGTGGGTGGCGCTGTAGTTGAGGCCGAAGACCTTGCCGCCAAGGCCGACCTCGACCGTCGAGCCGCCGCCGTCCTGAAGGCCCAGGTCCAGCCGCAGCGCGGTGGCGCCGATGCCGCTGCGCAGGCCGGTTGTGGCCAGCCAGTGGTGCTTGCCGGCGCTCTCCCAGCTGGCTGCGCCCAGGGTCGCTGTGACCGCGCGCGACAGGCCGTAGCCGAGCTCTGCCGTCGCGCGCCACGCGCCGAAATCGGGCGTCGGGCTGAAGCGGGGGCTGCGGACCCCGAACAGGTTCATGTCCTTCTGCGCGGCGCCGAAGCTGTAGATGAACTGGCCGGGCGTGAGGCGGCCATCGCCGACGCTGATCTTGCGCACCACCTCGCGGCGCTGGCCCTGCGGTCCGTAGAACACCAGCCGGAACACGTTGAGCCCGAAATCCACCGGCACTTGCAGGAAGGCATATTGCCCGTTCACCGGCGTGCGGGTCGAACCGATCAGCGTGTTGTTGCGATAGAGCTCGACTTCATAGCCATCGAGCAGATCGCCGCGCAGATCGACGGCATCGAAGATCGAGGCCTGTTCGAGCGGGGCATTGGTGACGAACGCGCCGCGCCCGCTCACGCCGCGCAGACCGATCGGCAGCGCCCCGGTGGCGACATCGCCGAGCTGGAACTCGGTGGCCTTGAGCGGCCCGAGGAGATCGCCGTCAGGATCGCGGCGGCCAAGCTCGAGCCGTGCGGCGGTGAGGCCGTCGCGGCTCGAGACGCTCGCGTAGGCGCGCCCGGTCATGAAGGCGAGGTCTCCGGCAAGGCGCAGGTCCGCTTCCACCCGCGCGCCGAGATCGTCGTCGGTGATCGCGCGCAATTCGGTTTCGCCGACCGGGACCGCGAGCGCGCGCCAGGGCGTCTCCTCGCGCGGGAAGCGCGACGGTGGTTCCCTGCCCGAGCGCGCGGCGAGGCGTTCGCGGTCCGCTTCGCGCGCGAGGCGCTCCTCGAACGGGAAGGGCTCGCGCGTCTTCACCGCGACCGTCTGGGCGCGCAGATCGACCTTGAGATCGAGCGGGAAGAGATCGGAGAAGCGCTCGGCCTTGAGGTACAGCTCGCCTTCGTAGGCCACCGCATCGCCTTTGCCGAGGGCAATGGGGCGGCCCGCGACGACCAGGGTGCCATCGCGCAAGTTGAGCGCAATCGTGCGTTTTTCGTTCAGGAACCAGCCGCTTGCATAGTGCCCGTCGTCGCTGACCGCGATCGGCAGATCGAGAAACCGGGTCAGCGCGCCAAGCGGCAGATAGACGCCTTGCCTGAGGCCATAGGCGACGATCGTGTCGCTCATTTCGCCCTGTGCCGTCTCGATCTGGAGGATCAGCTCATCGTCCTCGCTGATCTCCGGCGCCTTGGTCGCGGCGCCGAGGCCCGCCTGATCGGTGACATTGGCACGCAGCGGAGAGGCGGTCAGCGCGGACTTGGGCGCGGCGGCCGGGGTGCCGAATGCAGGCTCGGGGAGCACGCGGTGGCTCTCGGCAAAGCTGCGCGAGGCGGTGCGGGTGGCGGTGGTGGCAGTCTTTGGCGCTGACGTTGCCGCTACAGTTCTGAGCGGCAGAGCGCTCACGGGGGCATAGGCGAGGCGGACTGGAGCGGGTTCCGCCTTGGGCGTGGGCGCAGGCTTCGCGATGGGCGCCGGGGCAGGCGGCGCGGGCGTAGCGGCTGGGGGCGGCGCATCGCCGAAGGCTGGCCGCGGCAGAGCCTCCACGAGCGTAACAGGCGGTGGCGGCGGAGCAGGCGCTGCGGGTGCCGCCGCCTGCGCTGGCGGGGTCGGCCTCGGCTGAAGCGCGTCGGCCTCTACCTTCGGCGCTGCGGCCAATTGCGGTGCGGGCGCAGGCGGTTCGGCAGGCGCCGCTTGGGGCGGCGTAGCAGCGGCGTCTGCCGGTACGGGAACAGCGGCGGTTTCCGCGAGGATCCCGGCGGCAGGAACGCTCGGCGCTGCTTCCTGTACGGCTGGCTCTGGTACCGGCGGGGGCGCAGGAGCGGCAGCTGGAGGGCCAAAGGCTGGCGCGGGCAGCGGTTCGGCAATCGCTGATGCGGCAGGCGGCGGCGGATCGGGCGGCGGTGCCTCGGCGGCAGGCGGCGCCTGCGTCGGCGCTGCCGGCTCGGCCTGCGCAGCGGCTTCCGGCAGGATCGCCTTGCGGAATTCGGCCGAGAGCACCCCCTCGCGGGCGGGCTGCGGCATGGCTTGCGCAAGCCGGTCTGCCTCAGGCGAGACTGCCGCCGGTTCCGCCCTGACCTTTACGGCCTTGGCTTTCTTTCGTTCCGCGCGCCGGGGAGCCGCCTTGCGCGCAGGGCTTGCCGCGCGCAGGTCTGCCGCAGCGGCGGCGAAGTGCGGCTCGGGCAGTTGTTGGGGGCGGCGCGTCTTTCTTGCCTCGCGCGGGGCATCGGGGGCGGGGCTTTCCGGCGGCGTCAGCTCCCGGCGCGCGCTATCGCCCGCGAGCGCGAGGGTGGCGCCCAGCACGACCCGCAGCGAACTGGAGGATCCGCGATCGTCCCCCCCGCGTCGTTTCACGGCACGATGAATTCCTGCCGCGCCAGCACCTTGCCGGGTGAGACGTCGTCATCGATGTAGCTGACCGTCCAGCGCGTGCCCTTCGCAAGGAAGCGCGGTTCCGTCGCCGGATCGATCAGAACCTGCACCGCGCGCTCGGCGATCTCGGTGTAGACGCCGATGCCCTTGATCTCGGCAACCGGCTTTTTCGCGCCGGGCGCGGTAATCACGATATCGCCGAAGGCCGAGCGCGTGCCCTCGCGCGTGACGGTGAGCGCCAGCGCCGTCGGACTGCCGGGCTGGGCGTTGAGCTTCATGTCCTTGAGCCCGGCGGTCAGCGTCGTCTCGCCCACGCGCACGATCACCGGGATCGAGATGCCGAAGCGGGGCACGATGCGCACACCGATACCGCCGTTGCCGGTATCGCCGCCTGCGGCCTCGTCGATGCTGGTCCCGCCGGTTTCAGGCGGGACCGAGACGACGGTGAAGTGCGAGCGGTATTCCCCCGGCGGCAGATCGGGCGGCACCCGCGCCATGATCCGCACCATCTGCGCCTCGCTGGCAGGGAGCGCGACATGGCGCGGCGACCAGCGCAGAAAACCGCTGGCGGTGTGGACTGCATCGCGCGCTGCGGCGTCCTGCACGGAGGCAAGCTCCACCAGCCGGCCATCGCGCTGCATCGCCATGTCGCTGACGGTGATTTCGTACTCCCCCGCAGCGGCGGCGCGGTTGTAGAGCCCGACGCTGGCGATGCGCGTGCGTTCGTCGATGACGACGCGCTTGGGGAAGAGGTTAATGTCGCCCATGCCGCCGACTGCGCCGGTCGGTAGGGCAGCAGGCGCCGGCGGCGCATCAGGCGCGTCTTCGCTCTGACCTGCGGCTTGTGCCAAGGCATTGGCGGGCAGCGCTAAAACGAGGCTGAGGCCAATGGCGGCAGGCTTCAGCTTAGCCGCAAGGCCGCAAGGTCCGATGATAGGCAAGAGGTACGTCCCGGGTCAGCGAAATAAGTTAATACCCTTATGGGGAATCCCGGAATCGCTGGCAATCGCGGACTACTGATAAGTCACAGTTACGGCATATGTGCCGGTATAGGTGCCCACGGTCTGGTTTGCGCCGACATTGAGCGTCGCGCCGACCGAGAGCGCGAACGAGCGTGAGGTGCTGAAGACCGTTCCGGCGGCCCAGTTGCTGCGGAAGGCGCTGAGGCGCATGTTGCGCGTGCCCTGGCGCAGGATCACCGTGGTGGGCAGGTTGACGCTGAAGGCGCGGCCCGCTTCTCCGACCACAGCAAAGGTGCCGGGGCCGCGCGGAGCGGTCTGTGCGATGGCCGTGCTGGTGATAACGCCGCCGGTGGTGCTGATCGTGCCCGAAGGCGCCATGACCACGGTCCCGGCTGCGGTCGGGCGCGTGATCTGGCCGAACGACAGGGCATTGATCGGCACGATCGTCAGCGGTGTAAGAATAGCCGCCTGCGCCGAACCGCTCGCGGTGGAGCTGCTCGGGGCTGCGAATGCGGTGCCGGACAGGGCAATCATGGCGCAAGCCATGGCCGCCATCCCGGACAGGAATCGCGTGGCGAAAGACATCGAGGGTATCCGAACGAAAATGGAGAGGTCGGGGGCAGTTCTGTGCACCGCCCCCGAACCGGCTCAGGCGATCAGTTGTAGGTGACGGTCGCCGAGTAGGTGCCGGTGTAGCTGCCGGCGGCATTGGTGCTGGCCACGGTCAGCGTACCGCCGACGGTGAAGCTCGCTGCGCCGTTGCTGAGCGCGCCGGTCGCAGCCGAAGGGGTGGTCGTGAAGGCCATCGTGGTGATGCCGTCGGTCACGGTGCCGCTGGTGGTCGCGATCGAGAACGAACGGTTGGAATCGCCCGCAACAGTGAAGGCGTCAGCCGAGCTCGACGAGCCGGGCACGAAGGCAACGTCGCCGCCAACCGCGGCAACGCCCGCAGCCGAAACGCTCACCGAGCCGCCGGTGCCGGTGGTGATCGTGCCAAAGCCGAGCGCGGCGCCCGAGGTGTGCGTGAGCACGATCGGCGAAACGATCGTGGCGGTGGCGGCGCCAGTAGCGGTCGAGGTGTTGCCCGAAGCCGCGAAAGCCGGCGAAGCCGAAGCAATGACGATGGCCGAGGCGAGAATGATCTTCTTCACGTGTAAGCTCCCGAATGGAGGCCGTGGCGCCTCCCCCCTGGGCTGCGACACGGCCACTGAACTGCGGTACTTCGAACGCGGGCTGGATCACCGTTGTTCGGTACGTATTCGTACGTATTCCGGGCTAGTTAATGGGGAGTTATTCGCATTTTTACTTACAAAGTGTCCCGTAGTGGGAATAGTAACCGGCTGGTAAGGTGTCTTTATTCGTAATTAACCATGCAAGTCCCGGTCTGAATATGACTATTCGCCGATTGCGATGCAGCTGCATGGCGCACTTCGGTTGCTTCCGGCGCGGCCTAGCTCATGGAAAAAATTGAAAAAATTTTTTGCCAGAGGTAATTTTTCCGCCCCTGAAGCCGTTGCTCCGGGGCCTTTCCGGTTCCGGAAATGCAAAAACGCCCGCAGCCGGTGCGGCGCGGGCGGGAGTCGGATGGGGCCGGGCGGGAGTGATGGCTGGTGCCGTCCCCGTGTCAGCAGGCCCTAATTGTAGGAAGCGGTGACCTGATAGCTGCCGTTGTAGGTGCCGATCGGCTGCGAGGCACCGACGGCGAGCGTTCCTCCCACCGCGATGTCGAGCGTTCCGACTGGCGAGCCGGTGAGGGCTCCCACGGTGAACAGGGTGATTGTCATCGAACTGCCGCTGCGGCTTACCGTGGCAGCGGCCGGCAGGGTGACGAAGAACTGGCGGCCGGGCTCCCCGCTCACGCGGAACTTGCCGGCCTGCGGGCCCGAACTGCCTTGCGCAATGGAGGTGTTGCCGACCATGCCGCCGCTCGTCGAAACGGTTCCGGCCGTGCTCACGGTCACCGTGCCCGCCGCGGTGGGTCGGGCCATCATGCCAAAGCTCAGGGGCGCTGTGGCAACGATGCTGATCGGGGTGAT
>CANGJI010000129.1 GCA_947454135.1 Sphingomonadaceae bacterium | reverse complement strand
GGGGCGGGAGGATTCGAACCTCCGAATGCCGGTACCAAAAACCGGTGCCTTACCACTTGGCGACGCCCCAACGGGAAGGCGCGCTTATAGCGGCGGCGTCATGAATGAAAAGAGGCGGATGGAGCACATGCCCCATCCGCCGCGCTGGTCAGAGCGTCCCTTCCGGCAGGGCGGCAAAATCGGCCGCGCTGTGGCGTTCGAGGATGCCCTTGTTGGTGTTGACGAGGCGGCCGCGCTTGGCACCCGGACGCGCGTCGATCTCCGCGACCCAGCGGCCGACGGCTTCGTACTCGTGCATCGAGAGGAAGGTCGCGGCATCGCCGTATGCTTCGCCGCGGTAGATGTTGCCGAGCCACGGATAAGCCGCCATGTCCGCGATGGTGTACTCGTCGCCGCCGAGGAACCGGGTTTCCTTGAGGCGGTTGTTGGCGACGTCGAACAGGCGCTTGGTTTCCATCGCGTAGCGGTCGATCGCGTATTCGATCTTGAACGGCGCATAGGCATAGAAATGCCCGAAGCCGCCGCCCATGAACGGGGCCGAACCGACCTGCCACATCAGCCACGAAAGCACTTCGGCGCGCGCGGGGCCGGAGGCGGGGAGGAACTTGCCGAACTTTTCGGCGAGGTGGAGCAGCATCGCGCCCGATTCGAAGATGCGGAACGGCTCGGGGCCGCTGCGATCGACCATCGCGGGGATCTTGGAGTTGGGGTTGATACCGACAAAGCCGCTGCCGAACTGATCGCCTTCGAAGATCTTGATCAGCCAGGCGTCATACTCGGCCTCGCTGATGCCGAGTTCGAGCAGCTCTTCGAGCATGATCGTGACTTTCTGGCCATTGGGCGTGCCGAGCGAATAGAGCTGGAAGGGATGCTCGCCGACAGGAAGCTCCTGCTCGCGCTGCGCACCGGCGGTGGGGCGGTTCACGCCGGCGAAGGCGCCGCCGTTGGCCTTGTCCCAGACCCAGACCTTGGGGGGCACGTATTCTTCGGACATCGGGTACTCTCCCTGGAGAAGCTTCAACTTGGCCCAAGAGTGGCGCTGCCGGGGCCTGATGGCAAGGCGGACAGGGGGCGCAGATATTCTGCTCAGCCCCCACCTTTTTCTATCGCGCGATCATTTCCAGCGCGGGGACAAGCTCGTCGAAGTGGTCGATCACCGCGTCGGCGCCGAGTTCATCGGCCGGCAGGTCGTTGAACCCGAAGCGGACGGCGACCACGGGCATCCCGGCGGCGCGGGCCGCGCCGATGTCGAAGGTGGTGTCGCCGACAAAGGCTGCAGCACCGCCGCCGCAGCGGGCCACCATTTCATGGAGCATGTCGGGCGCGGGCTTCGCGCGGCCGGGGCCGAGCGTGTTGCCGCCTATGATCGTGGCGAAGCGCGATGTGAGGCCGAGTTCGTCGAACAGGCGGCGGGCCAGATCCTCGCGCTTGTTGGTAGCGATGGCGAGGTGGACGCCGCGCGCCGCGAGTGCGTCCATCATCGCCTCGCCGCCGGGGAACAGCGCGGTATGTCGGGCGATGTTATCGGCGTAGTAGCCGAGCAGGCGTTCCTGCAGGGCGGGAAAATCGATGCCGTCCATCCCGCCGCTGGCGTTGAGGGCGTTGTGCAGCATCTGCGCGCTGCCGCCGCCGATATACTGCCGCGCCTCGTCCAGCGGAACGAGCGGGCGGCCCACCAGCGCCAGTGCGTGATTGAGCGCATGGCCGATATCGTAGGCGGTATCGAGCAGGGTGCCGTCGAGGTCGAAGCCGACGATCTGAAAGGGAAAATCCGTCATGCTCCGATCCGTGGCGGCGCGTTCTGGAAACTGCAAGCAAATGCTGGCAAGGAACGCGCATGACTGAAACGGCCTCTCCGCTCGCACTCGTTGTCCTTGCTGCCGGCAAGGGTACCCGCATGAAAAGCGACCTCCACAAGGTGCTGCATCCGATCGCCGGGCGGCCCATGCTGATGCACCTGCTTGCAAGCGCCGACGCGCTGGAGCCGGCGCGCAAGGTCGTCGTCGTGGGCGCCGGACGCGAGCAGCTGGCCAAGGCGCTGGGGGAGAGCGCGGAACTCGCCGTGCAGGATCCGCAGCTCGGCACCGGCCATGCCGTGCAGCAGGCTGAAGCGGCGCTCACCGGTTTTGCGGGCGACGTGCTGATTCTCTACGGCGATGTGCCCTTCGTGCGCAACGAAACCATGCGCGCGATGCTGGAGCGGCTGCATGGGGATGACAATCCGGCGGTCGTCGTGCTGGCCTTCGAGCCGGACGACGCGCTGCAGTATGGCCGCGTGATTGCCGAGAACGGCGTCGTCAGGAAGATGGTCGAGCACAAGGATGCCAGCGCCGAAGAGCGCGCTTGCCGCCTGTGCAATTCCGGCCTGATGGCGGTGCGCGGGAGCGAACTGTTCGCCCTCCTCGCCCGTGTCGGCAACGACAATGCGCAGGGCGAATACTACCTCACAGATATCGTCAACGTGGCTAACGGCGATGGCCGCGTCTGCGCGGTGGTGGTGACGGACGATCCGGACGAAGTTGCCGGGATCAACAGCCGCGCCGAACTGGCCGAGGCCGAAGCGCGCTGGCAGAAGAAGCGCCGCCTTCAGGCCATGGCCGATGGCGCGAGCCTCGTGGCACCCGAAACGGTATGGTTCGCTTGGGATACGCAGCTTGGCCGTGATGTGACGGTGGAGCAGAACGTGGTGTTCGGCCCGGGCGTGACCGTGGCGGACAATGTGGTGATCCACGCCTTCTGCCACATCGAGGGCGCACGGCTGGCAAGCGGCACGTCGGTCGGCCCCTTCGCGCGGCTGCGGCCGGGCGCGGTGCTGGAAGAAAAGGCGCGCGTCGGCAACTTCGTCGAGGTGAAGAACGCGGTGCTCCACGCGGGCGCCAAGGCCAACCACCTCACCTACCTTGGCGATGCCGATGTGGGCGCGGGCGCGAACATCGGCGCGGGCACGATCACCTGCAACTATGACGGCTATTTCAAGTATCGCACCGTGATCGGCGAGCGGGCCTTCATCGGCTCCAACTCCGCGCTGATCGCGCCGGTGAAGATCGGCGCGGACGCCATCGTTGCGGCGGGCAGCGCGGTGAGCCGCGATGTGGCGGACGGCGAACTCAGGCTCGTGCGCGCCGAGCAACTGGTCAAGCCCGGCTGGGCGGACCGCTTTCATGATGCGATGAAGAAGAAGAAGGCGGAGCGGAAGTGATCGCGATTGTTCAGGCTCGTCCTGAACATCTCGATGGCTGGGCGGCGCTGCGTCATGCGCTGTGGGACGAACTGACCGCAGCCGAGCACCGCGCCGAGGCTGCGGAGCAACTGGACGAGCCGGACCGGCTGCTCAATCTCGTCGCGCTCGATGGCGGCGAAGTTGTCGGTTTTGCCGAAGCGGCGCTGCGGCATGACTATGTGAACGGATGCGAGACATCGCCTGTGGTGTTTCTTGAGGGAATCTTCGTGAGCGCGGCGGCGCGCGGGCAGGGCCTTGCGCGGCGGCTGTGCGATGCGGTGGCCGAGTGGGGCCGGGCGCGGGGGTGCAGCGAGTTTGCCTCGGACGCCTATGCCGATGACGCGGCGTCACACGCCTTCCACCGCGCGGCGGGCTTTGCCGAGACCGAGCGGGTGGTCTATTTCCGCCGCGAACTCTGACGCGAGGTCCGCGATGCCGATTGCCCAGCTCAACGTCGCCCGATTCAGGAGACCCAAGGCCGATCCAGCGAACCAGCCCTTCATGGACGCGCTGGACCATGTGAACGCTCAGGCCGATGCGGCGGACGGGTTCATCTGGCGGCTGGTGGGCGAAGGCGATGCCAACGATGCGACCGCGATCGAGGCAGTGGCGGGGGACGCCGATTTCATCGTGAACCTCTCGGTCTGGCGCGATGTCGCTTCGCTTGAGGCCTTTGCCTATCGCCAGGCAGATCACCGCGCGGTGCTGGCGCGGCGCGGCGAGTGGTTCGATCCGATGGAGCCCTCGCTGGCACTGTGGGAGGTGCCGGAAGGCCATATCCCGTCCGTGGCGGAGGCGCTGGACAAGCTCGCGCAGCTGGGCCGCGACGGGCCAAGTGCTGCGGTGTTTACCTTCAGATGGTGGCGCGAAAACCGCTAGTAATAGCGCGCCGCAAAGCGGTCGATGAAGGCGACGAGGTTGGTGGTCTGGCCGATGGCGTGGCGGACTTCGCTTTCCAGCGGCGCGCGCCAGATGTTGACGAGCTGGGCATAGACTACCGCATCCGTCGAACTGGGCTCTGCGCCGAAGAACCAGTCCTGTTCGCCAAGAATGGCCGCGAGCGCGTTCACATCGCGGCGACCGATGGCGGCGATTTCCTCAGGGCTGTGGATGCCCATGCCGTGGCCTTCGAGCTGCTTCTTCACCCCGCGCCGCGCCACCGGGCCGAGCACGCGGCGCAGCGGCAGCGCCACGCCGCCCAGCACCACGTCGCGGAATTGCTGCCAGTTGGCGTCGTTCATCCAGCGATCATGGACCATGGTCCAGTAGAGGTTCTCGTCGATCAGGCGCTGGATCGCGACAGCCATGCCGCGCTGGGCCGGCGTGAGGTGGGCGTCGGGATCGACTCCGAAGCGCTTGCCAAGGTGCTCGATGATGAATGTGGAATCGCCCAGCTTCATCCCATCGAGCTCGATCCACGGGGCCTTGCCCTTGGGACCGGCGAAGGGCGTGGCGGCGGTGATGGCTTCATGCGCGATGCCCGTCATGCGCAGCCAGGCATCCAGCTTGAGGCAGAACGGGCTGACCGTTGGCAGACCCCAGGCGCCTGGCAGGTGATAGACCTTGAGGGAGGCTGCTTCGGCCATCCGGTATCTCCTTTCCCCCATCGGCTGTACCGACTTGTTCACATATCAAGATTACCGTGCCTCTGATGGGTGGCAAGCTCCGGTAGTCCGCTTGACATGATATCATGATATGATATCGCGATATCACCGTGACACGCATCCTTGCCGATCTCCCTGATGAAGACATTCGCTGGCTCGATGCCCGGGCTGCCGAGCAGGGCAAATCGCGCGCTGCGGTGCTGCGCGATGCCGTGGCAACCTACAAGGCGCACAGCCCCGGTGGCGGCGGCAAGGGCTGGATTGCCCGCGGCGCGGGATACTGGAAGGACCGGGCCGACATCGGCGACGGTGTGGAATACCAGCAGGCCATCCGCGAGGATCGCCGCCCCTATGAAGACATCTGATCGGTTCGGTGCGGCGGCCTCATGTCGGATCCCTTTTTCGATACCAACATCCTGATCGACTGGCTGCGTGACCGCGCGCCGGCCATCGCCGAGCTTTCGCGTTACAGCCGCCACCGCATCAGCCGGATCGCCTGGGCCGAAGTGCTGGCCGGCGAGCCGCTTGAAACCCGCGATCATGTCCGCGAATTAATCGCCCCGTTCGAAATCGTTGAGGTTGACGGGCGTATTGCGCAGGCGGCAGCGGATATCCGGCATCGCACGCACATGAAACTGCTCGACGCCATGATCCTCGCGACCGCGCAGATCAACGGTGCGATCCTGGTAACCCGCAACACCCGCGATTTCCCGGTTACAATGCCGGGCATCCGTGTCCCATATACGCTCTAATCGCCCCCTTCTCTCTAAACGAAAGCGCAGCTCTTCATGTGCGGAATCATCGGAATTGTCGGCAAGGAACAAGTGGCGGACCGGCTGGTCGACGGCCTGCGCCGCATGGAATACCGCGGCTACGACAGCGCCGGCATCTGCCTTGTCGAGGATCACAAGCTGGTGCGCCGCCGGGCCGAGGGCAAGCTCAACAATCTCGTCCTCGAACTTGCGCGCAATCCCGCTTCGGGCCTCATCGGCATCGCCCACACGCGCTGGGCAACCCATGGCGCGCCGACCACCAGCAATGCGCATCCGCACGCGACGGACGAAGTGGCGCTGGTCCACAACGGCATCATCGAGAACTTCAAGCCGCTGCGTGATGCCCTGATCGCGCGGGGGCGCAAGTTCGAGAGCGAGACCGATACCGAAGTTGTCGCGCACCTCGTCTCCGAGCAGGTCGAAGCGGGGATGAGCCCGCAGGACGCGGTCAAGGCCGTGCTGCCCATGCTGCGCGGCGCCTTCGCGCTG
>CANGJI010000128.1 GCA_947454135.1 Sphingomonadaceae bacterium | reverse complement strand
CATCGGCCTGTACAACGTCACCGGCCAGTTCAAGGGCCAGCGTACCGACTGGCGTGTGGAAACCGACTACCGGTTCAGCCCGGAAGTCTTCGCCTATGCCTCGGTGGCGACGGGCTACAAGGGCGGCGGCGTGAACCCGCGTCCGTTCTTCGGTCCTTCGGCGGGTGACTGCAACGTGCTGCCGTTCGGCGCACCGTGCAATCAGATCACCTCGTTCCAGCCGGAAACGCTGCGCACCTATGAAGCCGGCATCAAGACCGACCTGTTCGATCGCAAGCTGCGCTTCAACGCATCGGCGTTCTTCAACAAGTACGACAACATCATCCTGACGCTGACGCGCTGCCACGGCTTCTCGCCGTGCCTGATGCCGGCCAACGTCGGCAAGGCTGAAGTCTGGGGTCTGGAAGGCGAAACGACGATCCGCCCCGTGGATGGTCTGACGCTGGATGGTTCGGTCAGCTACCTGCACTTCAAGTACAAGGACACCGGCACGACCGGCGTTCCGCTGAGCAACGTGACGCCGTACACGCCGAAGTGGAACTGGAGCTTTGGTGCGCAGTATGACTATGCGCTCAAGGTCGGCATGGTGAGCGTGCGCTTCGATGGTACCTACCAGTCGGCGATCTTCACGGAGGCTTTCAACGCGCCGACCAACCTTGTTGACGGCCGGTTCCTTGGCAATGCGAAGCTGACCTACACCAATCCGGGCAAGGAATGGCAGCTCTCGTTCGAGGTGCAGAACGTCTTCAACAAGTACTACTACAACACGATCGAGGACGTGAAGAACGCCTTCGGCGCGATCACGGCCAACCCCGGCCTGCCGCGCACCTGGGCGGTTTCGATCAAGCGCACGTTCTGATCCGCGCCTGATTGCAAACTCTTGAAGGGCCGCTCCACCTTGGTGGGGCGGCCCTTTTGCTGTGCGGAAATCCGGTTGAAATCCGCTTTGCGCGTGGTAGACCTATTCTAACAAATGATAGGATGGGTGAGGCCGATGAGCGCGTTTCCGCAGACGATGTATTTCACCGGGCTCAACGCGCCGGTGGGTGAGGAAGTGAGCCTGACCGGGCTTGCCGTGGAAGGCGCGCTGCCGCCCGAAGTGCGCGGCAGCTTCTACCGTGCGGTGCCCGATCCCGCCTATCCGCCCAAGTTCGCCAGCGACCATACGCTCTCGGGCGACGGCATGGTCAGCCGGCTTTCGTTCAATGCGGACGGAACGGCAGACTTCACGATCCGCTTTGTCGAGACGGCGCGCCATCTGGCGGAGAAGGCGGCGGGCCGCGCGCGCTTTGGCAAGTATCGCAATCCCTTCACCGACGACGCCGAAGTGCAGGGCGTCGACCGTACCGTGGCGAATACCACCCCGGTCTGGCACGCGGGGCGGCTGCTGATGGCGAAGGAGGACGGGCGGCCCTACCGCGTCGATCCGGTGACGCTCGATACGCTGGGCTCGTATGATTTCGGCGGGGCGCTCAAGTCCGAGACGATGACCGCACATGTGCGCATCGATCCCATGACGAAGGAGCTGTTCTTCTATGGCTATGAGGCCGACGGGCTGGCCTCGAAGAAGGTCGCCTATTGCGTGGTGGGGCCGGATGGGGCGCTGAAATCGGAGCAGTGGTTCGATGCGCCCTACTGCGCGATGATGCACGATTTCACGGTGAGCGAAAACTACGCGCTGTTTCCGATCTATCCGACGACGGCTGACCTCGAGCGGCTGAAGGCAGGCGGCGAGCACTGGCACCATGAGCCGGAGCTGGATTCATGGCTGGGCGTGATGCCGCGCTATGGCAAAGTTTCGGAAATCCGCTGGTTCAAGGGCCCCAAGGGTGTCCATTCGTACCACATGATGAACGCGTGGGAGGATGAAGGCGGACTGCTGCATTTCGATGCCTGCCTCAATTCGACCAATGCCTTCGCCTTCATCCGCGAGCCTTCGGGCATTCACCTGCAGCCGTGGGAAGTGCAGGGCGCGTTGACGCGCTGGACCGTCGATCCGAAGGCGGACGGGGGCGAGGTGACCGAGAGCGTGATCGGGCCACCGGGCGATTTTCCGGTGATCCCGGCGGCGAGGCAGGGCCGGCCTTATGACCATGCCTGGATGCTGACGATGAACCCGCAGCTGCAAGGCCCGCCGCTGCCGGGAGGGCCGGTTGGCGCGATGTTCAACCTGCTGCTGCGGCTCGATATGCGGGGCGGTCCGCCGCAGGCCTTGGCGCTGCCGCCGCTGGCCGGGTTCAACGAGCCGGTGCATGTGCCTTCTCAGGCCGAGGGCCATGAAGGTTGGCTGGTGATGATTGTCGATCAGCAGATCGGCGATGATGCCTTCCTGCATCAGGCCTGGGTGGTCGATGCGGGCAACGTGGCGGCAGGGCCGGTCGCGAAGGTGACGATCCCGCATCGCCTCCGCCCGCAGGTCCACGGCTGGTGGGTGCCGCAGGCCGAACTGGACGCGGCGGCGGCATGAGCGCCATCGTCATTACCGGGGCCTCGGGCAATTATGGTCGGGGGCTTACGGACCGGCTGATCGCGGCAGGGCGCGCGGCCGATCTGATCCTCATCACCCGCTCGCCGGACAAGCTGGCCGACCGCGCCGCCGCAGGCTGCACCGTGCGCTATGGCGATTTCGACAAGCCCGAGACCCTCGCCGCAGCGGTGCAGGGGGCGGAGCGGATGCTGCTCATTTCAGGGACGCGCGTCGGCGCGCGGGTGGTGCAGCACAAGGCGGCGATCGATGCGGCAGCGGCGGCGGGTGTGCGGCACATCGCCTATACGAGCTTCATCGGCATCGACGATCCGGCGAACCCCGCCGAAGTGCGGCACGACCATATCGAGACCGAGCGGCTGATCCGCGCGTCCGGCATGGCGTGGACCATGCTGCGCGATGCGCACTACGCCGATGCGATGATCCTGATGGCGGGCCCGCAAGTGATGCAGAGCGGCCAGTGGGTGAGCAATGCGGGCGAGGGGCTGGAGGCGATGGTCTGGCGCGACGACTGCATTGCCAGCGCTGCGGCGGTGCTGCTGGGCGAGGGGCACGAAGGGCAGATCTACAACATCACCGGTCCGGACCTGCAGACCTTCCGCGAGGTGGCGGCGATCATGGCGGAGGTGACGGGGCGTCCGGTCGAATACGTCTCGACCACCGACGAGGAGCAGTACGCGATGTTCGATGCCATGGGCATCCCGCGCCGCCCGGTGGACGATCAGAGCGTGGCGGGCATCCCCTGGAACAGCGACGACATGGTGAGCTTCGGCCGCGCGATCCGCGAGGGGTTCCTTGCCCTGCGCAGCGATGATGTCGAACGGCTGACGGGCCAGAAGGCGCGCTCGGTGCGCGCAATGATCGAGGCCAATGCGGAGATGCTGCGCAGCGCCTAGCGACTAGTGCCAGGTCGCTTTCATGGCGCGCACGACATCTGCGGTCTGCTGGAGGATATCGTCGAGCTGATCGGTGAGGAAAGCCTTGGGATCGCGGTAGGCCATCGACCAATCCGCGTAGCGTCGCGCGACGATCGGCCCGTCGGTCAGCACCATGATGCTGTGATGGCGCGGATCGCCCATGATCCGCTTGAGCAGCGCGCGCACCGCGCTTTCCGGCCCTTCAAGCACCTGGGCGAACCTGCCGCGATGCACGGTGGCCACGCTGGATATACCGATCTTCGCATTGCGCTCGCCGGAGCTGGCGCAGATTTCGCGGAGCTGCCGCAAGGCTTCTTCGTGCGCCGCAACGGCGATGCTGGTGTAGGACAACTTCCACAGGCGCATGGCGGAAAGGTCCTTTCCGGATGTTCCGCGCCCCTATGCTCCTGCGCTCATTCATTGCACGATTAATACGAAGCCCTGTGACGGAATATCTCCGTACTGTTGCTTAAGCGCCGCAATGGTGGCCATCCGAGGCTGGCTGTGCAGAGCATCAGCATGCGGTTCCGGGCTCATTCGGCCTGCGGCTCGTCGTGGGTACCAGAGAGCGTTGTCGTGGTGCCGCAAATCTCCGGGGTCCATACGGATTGCGCAGGGTCAATGCGTCCTTGCCTCGGGCGCGCGAGTGCTTCCTGCACCGCCTTGCCGATTCCCGTTCGCGAAAGGACCACTGCCATGTTCAGCTACATCGAAGGCCTGCCTGCCGATACGCTGGGGCTCGTCGCCTCGGGTCCGCTCACGCATGAGGACTACATGGGTCTGGAGCCGCGGGTCGAGGCCATGCTGGGGCATGGGCCGCTCAAGGCGCTCTATGTCATCGAGGATGATGTTTCCGAGTTTTCGCCGCGCGCGATCTGGGATGATCAGGTGTTCACCTGGAACCACTTGCGCGATTTCAGCCACTTTGCCGTGGTGACCGATCTGACCTGGGCGCGGATCATGGCATGGCTGATCAAGCCGATCATGCCGGTGCGGATGAAAGTGTTCGCCAAGGCAGAGATGGACGCCGCCAAGGCATGGATCGTGTCGCCGGACTAAAGGCTCGCTGCGTAGAGCGCCAGCATTCGGCCCCATGCCTTCTCGGCCTGAGCCTTGTCGTAGATCGGGGCGTCGATCGTGCACCAGCCGTGCTGGGCTGGATAGACCTCGATCTCTGCCGGGCGCCCGGCTGCCTTGGCGGCGGCAGCCAGCGCGGTCTTGTCACCCGGCGCGCTGGCATCGTCGTTTTGCGCGATGGCGAAAAGGAAGCTCGCGCTTGTCTTTGCAAGGAGATTGACCGGGCTGTCAGGCCCTTCGCCGACAAGGCCCGCGCCGTGGAACGAGGCGGCGGCGCCAATGCGGGTGGGCACGGCGGCGGCGCTGCGGACGGTATAGGGGCCGCCCATGCAATAGCCGCAGGTGCCGATGCGCTTGGCGGTATCGACTTCCGGCTGGGTATCGAGCCACGCCACAAAGGCCTTGGCATCGTTCATTGTTCCGGCAGGCGTGATCCCGGCAATGAGGGGTTTGAGCTTGGCCTGACCTTCGGGCGTGCGCCACTGGACCAGCGATTCCAGCACCGGGGCGACGGCGCCGCGATAGTAGTGGTTGACGACCAGCACGGCATAGCCGGCGGAGGCGAGCCGGGCGGCCATAGTCTTGTAGGCTTCGCGCAGGCCGGCGATGTCCGGCCACATGATGACGCCGGGGTGCTTGCCGGTCTCGGGCGCATAGAACCACGCATCGACCTTGCCATCGGGCGTGGTGACGGTGACTGCGCGGCCCTTGACCGGGAGATCGCCGGATGCGGTCTGCGCCGCGCTGCACCCGGGGATCGTTGCCATGACGACGAGGCCTGCACCGGCCACGCCGAACTCGCGGCGGCTGAGCCATTCGGCGTTCTGCGCATCGGTCTGTTCGTCACACATGGGTTCGGGCCTTTCGTTGTGGCTGCGCGGGTGGAGACTATCGCGGCGAATGCGGCGTGCAAGCGCCCCTCAGGTCAGGTCGCCAAGGCCGATGATCGTTCCGGCTTCGGCTGCCTGCATGGCGGCACGGCGGAGGCGCTCGATTTCGAGCCGTTCGGGCGGGGCTTCCTCGTGCGGCAGGGCGGCGAGGCTCTTTTCGTAGATTTCGCGGAAGTCGTCGGCGAATTCGGGGTGGGTGAGGATCAGGCCGTCGCTGCGCTCCATGCCGCGCAGGATCTTGGTGCCGACCTCGTACGGGTCCATCCCGGCCTCGAAGGCCGTGCCGAACTGTTCAAGTTCGTTGCGGTCGGCAGGGGCGAAGCCGCTATCGGCGAAGGCTTCGGGACGCTTCAGCGCCGAATCCCACGCATTGGTGCGGGTAAGTGCGGGGCAGCAGAGCGAGCAGCCGATGCCATGCGGTGCAAGATTGTAGCGCAGCGATTCGGTGAGGCCGCGCACGGCAAACTTGCTCGCGGTGTAGATGCCCGCCTGCGGACCGGGCAGAAACGCGGCCATGCTGGCGATGTTGACGACGTGGCGGCGGCCGGTCGCGGCCTTGAGCCGAGGCAGGAAGCTGACGAGGCCGTTGACCACGCCGCCGAAGTTTACCCCCATGATCCAGTCGTAATCGTCGTAGCTCGCCTCGTCAGTCGGTCCGAAGACGCTTACCCCGGCGTTGTTCACGAGGACATGGACCGCGCCGAAATGCGCTTCCACTTGCGCGGCAGCAGCGGCGAAGGCGGTGCGGTCGGTCACGTCGAGCCTGATGAATTGTGGCTCCTCGCGGCCCTTGGCGGCAAACCATGCGGCGGTCTGGGCGCGGTGGTCCTCGTTGCGATAGCTCAGCGCAAGGCGCAGGCCCGCATCGCTGAAGGTCTGCGCAACGCCGAGGCCGAT
>CANGJI010000127.1 GCA_947454135.1 Sphingomonadaceae bacterium | reverse complement strand
GGAACCTGCAAGCGCCAAGCTCATCGGTGCGGGTCTCGCTGCGATCGGCGCCGGCATGGCCGCCATCGGCGTGGGTAACGTCTTCGGTTCGTTCCTCGAGAGCGCGCTGCGCAATCCGGGCGCTGCCGACGGCCAGCAGGGCCGCCTGTTCATCGGCTTCGCGGCCGCCGAACTTCTCGGTCTGCTCTCGTTCGTCGTCGCGATGATCCTGATCTTCGTCGCCTGATCTTGCGGTAAGGGCGGCGCTGCGGTCTCCGGGCCGAAGCGCCGCCCTGCCTTGCTTTTTCAGCGTTCTGCCGCAGATTCTGATCCCCCGGGAACCCCAATGCCCCAGATTTCGCAGCTAGCCGCGACCTACTCCAGCCAGATTTTCTGGATGCTGGTCATTTTCGGCGCCGTCTTCTTCCTCGTCGGCCGGGGCATGGCGCCCAAGGTTCTCGAGACCATGGAAGGTCGCGACCAGAAGATTGGCGCGGATATCGCCGCTGCCGAAGCCGCGCGCCGTGAGGCGCAAGCGCAGGACGATGCGTGGAAGGCTGCTGCTGCCCAGCAGCGCGGGGAAGCCCAGGCGCTGATCGCAGCCGCCAAGGCCGAAGCCGCCAAGGCCGCCGAGGGGCGCCTTGCTGCTGCCGGCGCTGATGCGGATGCCAAGGTCGCCGAAGCCGAGGCGCGCATTGCCGCGGCTCGCCAGGGCGCTCTGGCTGAAATCGAAACCGTGGCGGCCGATGCCGCTGCCGAGATTGCTGCCCGTGTCGCGGGTCTGACGGTCGCGGCCGATGCCGCACGCGCGGCGGTGAAGGACGTTCTCCATGGCTAATTTCGCGCTGCTCGCCCACGCCGCAAATGCGGTTGCCGAACATGCTGGCGAACACGCCGAGCCGATGGCCTTCGGGTTCATCACCCCGGGCATGTGGGTCGCGCTTTCGATGACCGCGTTCCTCGCGATCGTCGTCTGGAAGAAGGTTCCCGGTGCAATCGCCGGCGGGCTCGACACCAAGATCGCCGCAATCCGCGAGCAGCTCGATGCCGCCAAGGCGCTGCGCGCCGAAGCCGAAGCGCTGCGCGCCGAATACGCGAAGAAGATCGCGGGTGCCGAAGCCGATGCTGCCGCGATGGTCGAGCATGCCCGTCATGAGGCTCAGGCGATCATCGCCAAGGCCGAGGCTGACACCACCGCAATGATCGCGCGCCGCGAGAAGATGGCGACCGACAAGATCGCGGCTGCCGAGCGCGCCGCCATTGACGAGCTGCGTGCGCGCGCTGCTGCGGCTGCGGCTGCGGCTGCTGGCCAGCTCATTGCCCAGCACCACGGCGCGAGCGCCGACAAGGCGCTGGTCGACAGCGCCATCGCTGGTCTCGCGAACTAACATCCAATATGGACCAATCTCCGCCCGGCGCGGCGGAGCTTGGTTAACTTTACCCTAAGAGTTTCTGCGTAGTCCCAGCCTCATGAGAAGGATCGGGACTGGGTGCAGGGCATGAACCGCGGCGTGTTTCGGCCGTTCGCGGCGTTGCTTCTGGCGCTGTTGACGTTGCTTTTGAGTGCAGGGCGCGCCGAGGCAGCGAGCTGCTTCTACGCGACATCGCAGGGCTCGACTGGCCCGGCCAACTGGAATTCCTACTGCTGGCTCGATTTCTCGGGCTACAACGACGCCGCTGCGCGATCCGCTTCCGGGCAGGCGATGTCCTATACGCTGCCAGACGGCACGTTGATGACCTTCACGCTCAACATCAGCGGGGCCGCGATCAACGGCGCAGCGGCCCCTTCCTGGTCCGGCGCTGCTATCGGCAATACGGCGTTTCTGGGCATTGGCGGCCGCCCGATCCTCTACCAGACCGCTGCAGGCACGACGACTGCCACCATCACCAACATCGTGCTGACGCCGCCCGCCGGGGTGTCGCAGATCACCAGCTACATGTTCGTGGCGGCGGACGGCGAATCTTCGAACGAGACAGAATCGCTCGGCTTCACCACCAATGGCGGCAATTGGGTCGCGCTCGACAACGCCGGGCCGATCAGTGGGTCGACGTATCCGACGAGCACCGGTCTCGGCACGCAGACCTTCACGGTGACCGGCGTTCCCGGCACGGTGGGCGCCAACATTGTCGGTTCCAGCACGCCGACATCGCTCACCACCACGATTGTCGGCGGCGGCCTGCAGGGCGTGATGTTCGCGGTGCGCTTCGCCTCGATCCGGCTCAACCTCCAGCTCACCGGCGCGCGGGCGGCTTCGGCGGACCAGTTCGTCTTCAACATCAACGCGACCAACGGCGGCACGACGCTGGCTAGCGGCACGTCGAGCGGGACGGGCAATGGCCCCTTCACGGCGGCGACGCTGACCACAGCCTCCGCGCTGCCGTTGACGCTGACCCAGAGCATGGCCACGGGCAGCGTTAACCCGCTTTCCGACTACCGGTCGAGCCTGACCTGCACAAACACGGTCAGTTCCAGCACCTCACTGCCAAGCGGGGTCATCACGACCAACTTCAGCTTCGGCGCGCTCCAGTTCGGCGACATCGTGACGTGTACCTTCACCAACACGGTCTTTCCGCACTTGCAGCTGACCAAGGCGCTGGGCACGGGTGGACGGCGGTTCAGTACGGACCAGTTCATCATGCGGATCAACCAGGGCTCGACCACCGTGGCAACGACGACCACGACCGGCACGAGCGCCACGGTGAACAACGCCAGCACGCCGCAAGTGATGGTCTCGCCGGGAACAGCCTATGTCTTCACCGAAGTGGGTGCAGGCAGCACGAGCCTCACCCAATATACCGCGACGATGACCTGCACGAATGCCTTCACCGGCTCGTCGACGACGCTACCGAATGTCGTTGGCGGTACGCTGACGCCGCAGATGGGCGACGTTGTCTCGTGTACCATCACCAACACGCGCCGCGCCGCCAACGCGACATTGACGCTGGTGAAGACATCGAGCGTGCTTTCTGATCCGATCAACGGGACCACCAATCCCAAGATGATCCCCGGTGCGATCGTGCAGTACTCGATCCTCGTCTCGAACACCGGGACCACCGCGGTGGACAGCAACTCGGTGCTGCTGATCGATTCGCTGCCGAGCCAGATGCTGGTGGGTACCGCCGCGACACCGACCTTCACGCAGGGAAGCCCGAGCAGCGGCCTGACGTTCACGGCCAGCACCGACATCAGGTATTCGAACGCCGCGACGGCGCCGACGACCTTTTCCGGCTGCACCTACACGCCGACCGCAGCCTATGATGCTTCGGTGAAGTTCATCTGCGTGAACCCCAAGGGGACGATGGCGGGCTCTTCCGGCACGCCGCCGAACTTCACGATCTCGTTCAGGGCGCAGATGCAGTAAGCAGGCGGCGAAGGCCAGCAAGGAGCCTTGGCCCGAGTTCCGGTCCCTGAAGCGGGTAGAGGAACGGCTCGATCAGTTCCGCTTCCATCAGCAGCAATGTGCCGTCCTGCCCGCGCACGAGATCGATGCGGGCGTAGAGCGGGGCGGGGAAGGGCAGGCCCGCGATCACCTTTTGCGCGGCGGCGAGATCGTCCGGGGCTGGCGTGACAGCAGTATCCCACCCGCCATAGAGCGACTGTACGCGGTAATCGCCGGGGGCTGGACGCTTGATCAGGCCGTGGCTGAACTGGCCATCGATGAAGATCAGCGAATGTTCGCCTTCCTCCACGATGCCGGGCAGGAAAGGCTGGACGAGCGCGGCGTGGCCCATGCGCCAATCGGCGGCGGGCGGGCTCTCACGCGTGAAGTCGAACTGGCCTTCCGCCCCTGCGCCGACGCGGCGCTTCACCACGAGGCGGTCGCAGCCGAAGTGATCGAAGGCCGCGACGATCTCGGCAGGGCCGGGATTGTCCAGCAGCAGGGTCGGGATGGTGGCGACGCCGCGCGCGCCGAGTTCGGCGAGGTAACCCTTGTCGATGTTCCAGCGCACGATTTCCGGGGCATTGTAGACCGGCACGCCCTGCGCACGGATCGCGTCCAGCTTGGCGAGGAAGCCTTCGCGGTTGTCCCAGTAGTCCCACGGCGTACCGATGAGCGCGGCATCGAAGCCCGCAAAGGCTTCGAGCGGAGCCTGCCAGTCGATGTCGATGACGCTTTCTCCAGGGCGCAGCGCGGCGACCAGCGCTGCCATCTGCTGGTCGTGCTCGAAGGCATCGGCGCGGCGGTTCGGAGCGCCGGGCAGCGTGGTGCTGCAGGCGAGGAAGGCGATCTTCATGAGGTCTCTTGTTCCGTCTAAGGCTGCTTCGTGCGGGCGTAGCGCGGCGATTTAGGGCCGCGTGGAGCCGCGCACGACAAGGCGCACCGGCACTCGGCGGGGCGTTTCCGGCTCTCCGGCCATGGCCGCGATCAGGCGTTCGACGAGGAGTGCGCCGGCAGTTTCGAAATCGGATTCGATGGTGGTGAGCGGCGGGGTCGACCACGCACCCGCGCGCACGCCGTCGAAACCGACGATGCCGACAGAATCGGGAATGCGGTAGCCACGGTCGCTGAGTTCCTTGAGTGCGCCGAGGGCAATCTCGTCGCTCACCGCGAAAACGGCGTCGAAGGGCTCGCCGCTTTCGGCCAGCGCGGCAGCGGCGCGGCGGCCCTGTTCCTCGCGCGGGAGGCCGCGTTCGATGCGCTGGAGCACCGGTTCGCGGCCCGCATCGCGCATGGCGCCGGCGTAGCCGTCATAGCGCTCCTTGAACTGGCGCTGCGGCGAAGTCTCGGACCCGATGCAGACGATCCGTTCATAGCCGCGCACCAGCATGTGGCGTACGGCAAGCGCGGCGCCGGCTTCGTTATCGCTGCGCACCCATGGGAAGGCATCGCTGGGCGCGCCCCAGCAGACCCAGTTTGTGGCGGGATCAAGCTCGCCGAAATAGTCCCACGCGGGCGTGTTCTCGCTGGTGCCGATGACGATCATGCCATCGGCCTTGCGGCGTTCCTCGTAGTGGCCCCAGAAGTTTTCCGCGCTATCCTGGAAGGAGACGAGCACTTCGTAACCGCGCGCGGAGGCGGCGGCGCAAGTGCTGCCGAGGAGGGCGAAGTAGAACGGGTTGAGGTCCTTGCGGTCCTGCCCGGCGCGGCAGATCATCACGACAGCCAGCGTCCCGGTCTTGCCGCGGCGCAGGCGGGCGGCGTTCTCGTTGACCTGATAGTTGAGCCGGGCGGCGGCAGCGATCACGCGCTGGCGGGTAGGTTCACTGATCGAGGTATCCCCAGCCAGCGCGCGGCTGACGGTGGACTGGCTCACACCGGCTTCCTCCGCCACGTCGAACGAGGTGACGCGGGTGATGCGGCGAACGGTGTCCGTGGTCTGGGCCATCAGCGAAAATTGTCCTTGGCGCTGCGCAGCGCGGCGAATGTTTCAACGGGCGTGCCGCCGCCCCAGCGCGCCTGAAGCGCCGGATCATCGGCGCGCAGGAACGGGTTGGTGGCAAGCTCGCGGTCGAGGCGGGTGGGGACCGTCCATTCCTGCCGTTCACGCTTCTCGGCGATTTCGGCGGCATAGGCGGCGAGGGCGGCGTTGTCGGGATCCGCATGAAGCGCGAACTTCGCGTTGGAGGCGGTGTATTCGTGCGCGCAGTAGAGCGTGGTTTCGCCCGGCAAAGCCTTCACGCGGCTGAGGCTGGCCCAGAACTGGTCCGGCGTGCCTTCGAACATGCGCCCGCAGCCCAGTGCAAACACCGCATCGCCGACGAAGGCGACGGCAGCTTCGGGGAGGTGGTAGGCGCAGTGGCCGATGGTGTGACCGCCGACGTCGATGACATGCGCGGCGTAGGCGCCGAAAGGGACGGTATCGCCTTGCGTCACCGTGCGATCGATCCCGGCGATGCGCGCGGCATCGGCTGCCGGGGCAATGATCTTGCAACCGGTCACGGCCTTGATCGCCTCGTTTCCGCCGGCGTGATCAGGGTGCCAGTGCGTGTTCCAGATCTGCGTGATGGTCCAGCCCTTGGCAGCTGCTTCGCGCAAATAGGCCTCGGCATCCGGCGTATCGATGCAGGCCGTCTCGCCGCTCGCGCTGTCGTGCAGCAGATAGCCGTAGTTGTCGCTGAGGCAGGGGAACTGGTGGACTTCAAGCGTCATAGTATCTCTCGGGCGATCCTCGGCGCGGAGCCTAGCCGAGTGTGCGCCGCAATGCAAAAGCCCGCCCGGATTACTCCGGACGGGCCTTTGATTTGCCTTGCGGCGGTAAGCTAGGCTTACTGCTTGGCCTTGAGGGCCGCGCCGAGGATGTCGCCCAGCGAAGCGCCGGCTTCCGACGAACCGTACTGTTCCACGGCTTCCTTCTCTTCGGCGAGCTG
>CANGJI010000126.1 GCA_947454135.1 Sphingomonadaceae bacterium | reverse complement strand
TGACGAAGAGATCGTCGCCCACCAGCTGCACCTTCTTGCCGATCTTGGCGGTGAGCGCGGCCCAGCCTTCGAAATCGTCCTCGCTCATGCCGTCCTCGATCGAGCGGATCGGATAGGCATCGGTCAGCGCGGCGAGGTAGTCGGCCATAGCCTCGGGCGAAAGCGAGAGCCCCTCGCCGCTGATCTCGTACTTGCCGTTCTTGAAGAACTCGGTCGCAGCGCAGTCCAGCGCCAGCACGATGTCGGTGCCCGGCTTGAACCCGGCCTGCTCGATCGAGGCCATCACGAAATCGAGTGCATCGCGCGTGCTGGCGATGTTGGGCGCAAAGCCGCCCTCATCGCCCACGCCGGTGGCGAGGCCCTTCTGGTGCAGCGCCTTCTTCAGCGTGTGGAACACTTCCGCGCCCCAGCGCACGGCTTCGGCAAGGGTCGGCGCGCCGACCGGCATGATCATGAATTCCTGGAAGTCGATGGGGTTGTCGGCATGCTCGCCGCCGTTGATGATGTTCATCATCGGCACCGGCAGCATGTGCGCCGAAACGCCGCCGACGTAGCTGTAGAGCGGCAGGCCGCGCGCATCCGCCGCCGCCTTGGCCACCGCAAGGCTGGTGCCGAGGATCGCGTTGGCGCCGAGGCGGCCCTTGTTCTCGGTGCCGTCGAGCGCGATCATCGCCATGTCGATGTCACGCTGGTCTTCGGCGTCCATATCGACAAGCGCGCCGGCGATCTCGCCGTTCACCGCGCCGACGGCCTGCAACACGCCCTTGCCGAGGAAGCGGCCCTTGTCGCCATCGCGCAGTTCCACCGCTTCATGCGCACCGGTCGAGGCGCCCGATGGCACAGCCGCGCGGCCGAACGAGCCGTCCTCCAGCAGGACATCGACTTCGACGGTCGGGTTGCCCCGGCTGTCGAGGATCTCGCGGGCGTGAATGTCGATGATCGCGGTCATTGGCGCTTCCTCGTGTGGTGACGTATCCTGACGCGCCCCTATCGGTGCTTCGCCGGCGATACAAGTGCGCCTAGCTATGCACGCCCGGCTCCCATCCCCGTTCGGCGGCCCGATCTGTACGTCGAAAGCCCCGCGCGCGCCTTTCGCACCTGCGGCAATTGGGCTAGGACTGGAGGTCATTCCAGAATCGCCCCCGCGAAAGGACCCGCACCATGGCCAATACCCCTGAAGACGCGGCTCCCGAAGCCGCTGCCAAGCCCGCCCGGACCCGCAAGAAGGCTGCGCTCAAGGTCGTCGAGACGACTGCGCCTGAAGCTGTCCCTGCCGAAATCGCCCAGATCGAGGAACCCGCGCCCGAACCGGCGCCCGCCGCCAGCACGCGCTTCGGCAAGGCGATCGAGGACGCCAAGGCCAGCGCCGCCACGCTCACCGGCGAAGCGCGCGAACGCACTGCCGCGCTCACCGAAACCGTGACCGCGACCGCCAGCGAAGTCACCGAGAAGGCCGGCGAATATGCCGAGCAGGCCAAGGTCGTCGCGCTCGACCTCGCGCGGCAGGGCAAAGGCAAGGCGACTGCCGCGCTGTCCACGCTCGGTGAGACGATCGAGAGCAATGCCAGCGTCATCGACGAGAAGCTGGGTGTGCAATACGGCGACTACGCCCGCGGCGCTGCCCACACGCTCCAGTCGACCGCTGCCAGCCTCGAGGCCAAGGACATTCCCGAGATAGGCGAGGATATCGTGACCTTCGTCAAGAAGAGCCCGGTCAAGGCGCTCGGCATTGCGGCGGTTACCGGCTTCGTCCTCACGCGTTTCCTGCGCCGCAAGCCTGCGCCTGCGGACAGCACCGAAACCACGGAAGCCTGATCCGACAGCGTGACCGAGGACAAGCTCCACACCGAGAGCGAGACGGCGGGGGAAGACTCCCTCCTCGGCGGCGCGCGCGCGCTGCTTGAGGATGGCCAGACGCTGATCGCGGCGGAAATCGCCTTCCAGAAGGCGCGTGCCGGTTTCGTCCTCGGCCGCGCCAAGGGGATCCTCGCGCTTGCCGCGCTGGCGCTGGCGCTGCTGTTCTTCGCGCTGATGGCGCTCGTCGTGGGCCTGCTGCTGGCACTGGCACCGCTGATCGGGCCGTGGGGCGCGCTCGCGGTCGTGCTGCTCGGCCTGCTGGGATTGACCGGCCTCTGCCTGCTCGGCGTGATCCGCCGTGTCCGCGCCGTCGGCCGCGCGCTCAAAGGCAGGAACGGCCCGGCATGAGCGAGGACATGCTCAACGAAGCCCGCGCCGCGCGCACTGCCGCCTGGGCCCGCTTCAACGGCCGCAAGGACGCCCTGCGCACCGGCCTTGCCGAGAAGTCCATCCCCGCCCGCATCAAGGATGCCGCGATGGACCGCGTGATCGATACGGTCGACGAGGCCAAGGCCGTCGCGAAGGACAATATCCCGGTGATCGGCGGCACCATGGCCCTGCTCGCCGCGTGGTTCTTCCGCCGCCCGCTGCTCAATCTGATCAAGAACCGCTTCGCTCCAGCCGAAGCGGACGAGGACGTGACATGACCGACAGCGAAACCCCGAAACCCAAAACCGCTCCCGACACCGAAGCGGACAAGCCGACCGATCCGCTCACCAAGGTCAAGGGCTTCGTCGAGGACCATCCGGTCGCGATGGTGGCCGGCGGCCTTCTCGTCGGCGCGATCGTTGCCGGCGCGCTCGCCCGCGCTGGCAGCGGGGTTACCAGCGGCGTCACCGGTGACAAGGCGACCCGCAAGGGCACTCTCGCGCGCATGTCGCTGCCGCGCCGCGCGGTCGATCTCGCCACGCTCGGCGTCGAACTTGCCGCCGCCTACGTTGCCGGTGCTGCTGGTGAAAAAGCGGCCGCTGCGCCCGCTGAAAGCGAAGAGGCCGCCAAGCCCGACGCGGCAAAGCCCGTCCTTCCCGGGCTTGCCGGCAAGGCGCTCCGCACCCTCGCGCCGGTGATCACGCGGCATCTGCCGGGCAAGAAGGCGGATTAACGGCCCATTCCGTAACGCCCGGGACTTGCGCACCCCTCTCTATTTTGCGAGGGGCTGGCCTCCTCCCCAAGGAAACGGACAAGCCAGCCATGCAGAAACTGCACCTCGTCATGGGCGGGCGGGTCAAGGACCCGCAGCACCTCGAATTTACCGATCTTTCGAAGATCGATCTCGTCGGCGTCTATCCCGATTATGCCAGCGCAGAAGATGCCTGGCGCAGCTGCGCCCAGCGCACCGTCGATGATGCCGAAATGCGCTACGTGGTGGTCCACCTCCACCGCCTGCTGGAACCCGAGCTGCACAAGCCGGAATAAGGCCCAGAATAAGGGCCAGTCTGAGACAAAGAAAAACGGCCGGGGCAACACCCCGGCCGTTTTCGTATCAAGCCTCGCTGAGGCGAACCCTCAGATGAACTCGATCTTCTCGACCACGTAGAACCGGTCACCCGAAGGCACCGTCACTTCGATCTCGTCGTCCACGCGGCGGCCGATCAGCGCGCGGCCCAGCGGCGAATTGTAGCTGATCCGGCCACGCTTGGCGTCCGCTTCGGCCTGACCGACGATCTGGTAGCGCACCGGCTTGTCGGCATCGTCAAGCAGCGTCACCGTAGCGCCAAACACGATGCGGTCGCCCGAAAGCGTCGTCGGATCGATGATCTGCGCGCGGCTCAGCTTGTCTTCCAGATCGCTGATCGAAGCCTCGACCTGGCCCTGCCGCTCCTTCGCGGCATGATATTCGGCATTTTCGGAAAGATCGCCGTGCGCCCGCGCTTCCTCGATCGCGTCGACGATCAGGGGACGTTCCTCGCGCAGCGCCTTCAGCTCCGCCGTCAGCTTCTCGTAGCCTTCGGCCAGCATCGGCAGCTTTTCAACACTTGCCATCCCTAGTCCTTCTTACCTTTCAGTCCCTTGGCCAAACATCGCCAAGGGAAAACCATTCCATCCCGATCGGCACCAAGCCGGATCGGGCCCCAATCGCCGCAATGCAGGGGATCACGTGGACGGTTGATAATAATCCTGCAGAGACCTTACCGCAAGTTCGGCGCTGCGCAGCGCCTCGATTGCCCCCGCCGCCGCGACCGATGCCGCCGCCGTGGTGAAGTAGGGCACCTTGCCATAGAGCGCCGAGCCGCGGATCGATTGCGAGTCCTTGTGGCTCTGCCAGCCCTCGGTCGTGTTGAAGATCAGCGCGATCTCGCCGTCGATGATCCGGTCAACGATGTGGGGACGGCCCTCGGCCACCTTGTTCACCCGCTCGACCTTGACGCCAGCGGCGGTCAGGAACGTCGCCGTGCCGCCCGTCGCGACAATGCGGAAGCCCAGCGCATCGAGCTTCTGCACGGCCGGCAGGATCACCGGCTTGTCGCTGTCCTTGACCGAGACGAAGACCGTTCCGGCCTGCGGCAGCACCATGCCTGCACCCAGCTGCGCCTTGGCGAAAGCCACCGGGAAGCCGCTGTCGATGCCCATGACCTCGCCGGTCGATTTCATCTCGGGCGAGAGCACCGGGTCGACACCGGGGAACCGCGCGAAGGGGAACACCGCTTCCTTCACCGCCATGTAGGGCACGTTGCGCTTGATCGGCGGCAGGTTCTTCAGCTTCTCGCCCGCCATGATCCGCGCGGCATACTTGGCGACCGGCTGGCCGATCGCCTTGGCCACGAACGGCACCGTGCGGCTGGCGCGCGGGTTCACCTCGATGAGGTAGACGAGACCGTCCTTCACCGCGAACTGGATGTTCATCAGGCCCTTCACGCTCAGCGCCTTGGCGAGCGCCACCGCCTGCCGTTCCATCTCGGCGATGATCTCGGCGGGCAGGTTGTAGGGCGGCAGGGTGCAGGCGCTATCGCCCGAATGGATGCCCGCTTCCTCGATGTGCTGCATCACACCCGCGACGACGACGTCATCGCCGTCCGCCAGCGCATCGACGTCGCACTCGATCGCGTCGCGCAGGTACTGGTCGATCAGCACCGGGCTCTCGCCCGAAACCTTCACCGCGGTCGCGATATAGTCATCGAGCTGCGCCTGACTGTCGACGATCTCCATCGCCCGGCCGCCCAGCACGTAGGAAGGCCGGATCAGCACCGGGTAACCGATGCGCGCCGCCACGGCGACCGCTTCGTCACGGCTGCGCGCAGTGCCGCCCGCAGGCTGCCGCAGGCCCAGCTTCTCGATCAGGCGGTTGAACCGCTCGCGGTCCTCGGCAAGGTCGATCGCGTCCGGCGAAGTGCCCAGGATCGGGATACCCGCATCCTCAAGCGCCTGCGCGAGCTTCAGCGGCGTCTGCCCGCCAAACTGCACGATCACGCCTACCAGCGTACCGTTCGCCTTCTCGGCCTCCAGCACCTCGAGCACGTCCTCGGCGGTCAGCGGCTCGAAATAGAGCCGGTCCGAGGTGTCGTAGTCGGTCGAAACCGTCTCGGGGTTGCAGTTGATCATGATCGTCTCGAACCCGGCGCCGGCCTCGCCGCTCGCCGGATCCCGGTCGCCCAGCGCGAAGCAGGCGTGACAGCAGCAGTAGTCGAACTCGATGCCCTGCCCGATACGGTTGGGACCGCCGCCCAGGATCACGATCTTCTTGCGGTCGCTCGGCGCCGCCTCGCTCTCGGGCTCGCCGAACAGGCCGCCTTCATAGGTCGAGTACATGTAGGGCGTCACCGCCTCGAACTCGGCCGCGCAGCTGTCGATACGCTTGAACACCGGGCGCACGCCCAGCTTGTGGCGCAGCGCGCGCACTTCTTCCTCGCTCGTCGCGCCGGCCATCGCGCTCAGCACATCATGCAGCAGTCCGGAACTGCGCGCCTGCGTCTCGCCCAGCCCGCCGGCCACGCCGACCGAACGCACCGCAAGGGTCGCCAGCCGCTTGTCCGAAAAGCCCATTGCCTTGAGGCGGCGCAGCCCGGCCGCGTCGATCGGCAGGCCTTCCTCGCCGATGCGCGTCTCTTCCGCGATGATCGCCTCGATCTGGCGCAGGAACCACGGCTCGTACTTGGTGACGGCGTGGATTTCCTCCACCGACATCCCCTCGCGGAAAGCCTGCCCGATCACCAGCAGCCGCTCGGGCGTCGCCCGGCTGAGCGCGGCGACGAGCTGGTCACGGGTCGCGCCCTCCAGCTCGACCACGCGGTTGAAGCCATCGAGCCCGGTTTCCAGCCCGCGCAGAGCCTTCTGCATCGATTCCTGGAAATTGCGTCCAATTGCCATGACTTCGCCGACGGACTTCATGGCCGTTCCGAGCAAGGGCTCGGCGCCCTTGAATTTTTCGAAGGCAAAGCGCGGGATCTTGGTGACGACATAATCCAGCGTCGGCTCGAACGCCGCCGGGGTCGCGCCCGTGATGTCGTTCATGATCTCGTCGAGCGTGTAACCGACCGCCAGCTTCGCCGCGACCTTCGCGATCGGGAAGCCGGTGGCCTTCGAAGCCAGCGCCGAGGAGCGCGACACGCGCGGGTTCATCTCGATGACGATGAGCCGCCCGTCCTTCGGATTGACTGCGAACTGCACGTTCGAACCGCCTGTTTCAACGCCGATTTCCCGCAGGACCGCGATCGATGCGTTGCGCATGATCTGGTATTCCTTG
>CANGJI010000125.1 GCA_947454135.1 Sphingomonadaceae bacterium | reverse complement strand
CATGAAGTGGAACACCTCGCGCCCCTCGCGCCCGTGGTGCGGGCCCTTGGCGATGCCGATGAGGGTGACGTCCTCGATGCCCATCGCTTCCAGCGTTTCGCGTGCGGCGCTGAGTTGCCCCTTGCCGCCGTCGATGAGGACGAGATCGGGCCACATGCCGGCCTCGCGGTCCGGGTCGTCGTCCTGTGCTTTTGCAAAACGGCGCTGGAAGACTTCGCGCATCATGCCGAAATCGTCGTTGGTCTGCGCGGTCTTGATGTTCCACTTGCGATACTGGCCGGTGAGGAAGCCGTCCGGACCCGCGACGATCATCGCGCCGAGGGCATGGGCGCCCTGCACGTGGGAATTGTCGTAGACCTCGACGCGCTGGGGTGGTTCGCCGAGTTCGAGGAATTCGGCCATTTCGCGCCAGGTGCGGGCCTTGGTGCCGCTTTCGGCAAGCCGACGGTCGAGCGCTTCGACCGCGTTGCGCTGGGCCTGCTCCATCAGGCGGCGGCGGTCGCCGCGCTGGGGAACCGAGATTTCGACCTTGCCGCCCGCCGCGCCGTGCAGGGCTTCGGCGAGGAGATCGGCTTCGGGCAGATCGCGGTCGACAAGGATCAGGCGCGGCGGGGGCACGTCCTCGTAGAACTGGGCAAGGAAGCTGGTGAGGACTTCGTGCTCTTCCAGCCCCTCGGTGTGGCCGGGGAAGAAGGCGCGGTGGCCCCAGTTCTGGCCGCCGCGAATGAAGAAGGCCTGGATGCCGATCTGGCCGCCCTTGCTGGCCATGGCGAAGACGTCCGCGTTGCCGACGCCCTCGGCGTTCACCGCCTGGCTGCCCTGGATGAAGGTGGCCGCGCGCAGGCGGTCGCGCAGCATGGCCGCGCGCTCATAATCGAGCGCCTCGGCGGCAGCGCTCATTTGCGCCTCGATTTCCTTCTGCACCGCGCCGGATTTTCCGCCGAGGAAGTCCTTCGCCTGCCGGACGAGCTCGGCATAGTCGGCCTCGCTGATGCGGTCGACGCAGGGGGCCGAGCAGCGCTTGATCTGGTAGAGCAGGCAAGGGCGATCACGGCGCGACATGTAGCCGTCGTTGCAGCTCCTCAGCAGGAACAGCTTCTGCAGCGCGTTGATCGTGGTGTTGACCGAGCCGGCGCTGGCGAAGGGGCCGTAGTAGTTGCCCTTGGCACGCCGCGCGCCCCGGTGCTTGCTGATGCGCGGAAAGGCGTGATCGGCGCGCAAGAGGATGAACGGAAACGATTTATCATCGCGCAGCAGCACGTTGTAGGGCGGGCGGTAGCGCTTGATCAGCTGCGCTTCGAGGAGGAGCGCCTCGGCCTCGGAATTGGTCGTCACGATGGTCATCGAGCGCGTCTGGCTGACCATGCGTTTGAGCCGCTGGGGCAGGCGATCGACCTGCGTATAATTGGCGACGCGGTTCCTTAGCGCCCGCGCCTTGCCGACATAGAGCACGTCGCCGCGCGCATCGTGCATGCGGTAGACGCCAGGCTTGGGCTTCAGCGTGGCGACGACTTCGCGGATGGCGGCAACGCCGCGCTCGATATCCGGCTGGTCCGAGCCGCGCACGGTGTAGGTCGCCTTGTCCTCGTTGAAGCGCTCCGAGGCCTGCGGCAGCAGCGATTCCGGCACTTGCGGGCCGGAGTGGTGATCAGGCGGAGGAGGGGAATTGCGGCGCGCCATGGCCCGGCCTCAGATAGTCGCTCGGGCCGGGCTTGGGGAGGGGCGGCAGGCAGATATCCCCGCGCGGCGCGCAGCCTATAGGGGAATCCTGCTAGTGCCGTGTCAATGGTTGCATAAACTGTTCGGGTGCATAGCCGCGCGCATCATGAGCGCTCTCCCCTCACAGCCGATCATCCCGACGCCCCACGTCACCGGTCGCCGTGCGAACCCCCGCGTGCGCCTCTACATCCCGGCGACCGTGCTCTTGCTGCAAGGCAAGCAGAACTGCCTGCTCGATGATCTCTCGCAGGCCGGTGCGCGAGTGACGCTTGCGGGCCGTCTGCCCGGCGTCGGCGCGGGCGTGGTGCTGTGCGCCACCGGGCTCGACGTGTTCGGCACCGTGATCTGGTCGCAGGGTACGCGTTTCGGCATCCAGTTCGAGGAAGCGCTGCCGCTGCATGACGTCGTCAATGTGCGGCACCACGCCGATGCCCGTGCCAGCCAGGAAGCGGCGAACACGCGGCGACATGGTCGCAGCCCGTTGCAGGGACGGACCCGCCTGCGCCCCTTCAGTTGACGCTCAGAACTGCTTTCGCAGTTCGATGCTGAACACGCGGCCTTCCGGATTGAGGTAGCCGCGCTGGTAGCGCAGCGGGGTCGCGCCGGTCTGGTCGGTCACCTTCTGCACGGCGTCAAACAGGTTGTTCACCCCGATCGCGAGGCGCATGCCCTTCAGGATCGGCGCGCGGCTGACAAGCTTGGGCATGCGGCCAAGATCGATGAAGCCGCGCAAGTTGAACGTGGCGAGATCGCCGAAATCGAGGCGCGAGGCGCCGGGTACGCCCGATCCATCGACATGGGTGCCGCTGGCATAAGTGCCCGAAACACGCAGGCCGAACCCGTGATAGAACCCGCCGCCCTCCAGCGTTGCGCTGCGGCGTGCAATCCCTGCGCCCGAAAGTGCATCGCCGTTCAGCAGATCGAGCACGCGCCCGCCGGTGACGATCCGCGCGGTCTCATCCAGTTCCTGCGTATAGGCGAGGCTGAGGTTCCAGTGGCCGCGCCCGTCGGCGCTGAAGCCGCCTCTTCCGCCGCCACCAATGGGGCGTTGACCGCCACCGGGGCCGCCGCCGCCGGGTCTGCGCATGCCGGCAAAGGCGCTGCGCCGGGCATTGGCATCGGGCTTGCCGAAGGGGCCGCCGAAGTTGAGGCTGGCGCGCAGGCGCGAGCCTGTCGTTTCGGCGAACGTCACCGCGCGCTGGTCCACGCTGACGATGCGGCCATTGACATCGCGGGTCACCCGGCCAGGGAAGGCGGCTTCGACATCGGGGGTGAGCAGCGGGAAGGCGTTGGTCGTATCCTGCGAGTGGTTGCGGAAGTATTCGACCAGAAGCGCGGATTCCTTGCCGATGGGCAAGTCCCAGTTCGCGGATAGCTTGATGTCGCGCTGGCGCTCCTTCTTGAGCGCGGAATTGCCGCCGGTGATGACGGTGGCGAGGACACTTGTCCCCAGCGTGAAATCGTAGAGCGCGACGCCGGTGGTAACCGTGACCGGCGCACCCAGATCGGCAAGGCCGGGGGCCTTTTCGCTGGTGATGTAATTGGCGGCGAAGGTCAGCTTGGGCGTGACGCCCCAGGTGATGCCAGCCCCCCATGCGGTGAGGCCGCCGAAGTCCGACACGTTGTGCGCTTCGCCGTTCACGTTGAGCGAGATGTCGCCCAGCTTGCCGCCGAAGTTCTCGCGCCGGCTGGTGATGGGAATGTCGAGGCTGAAGCCGGCCTGCGCATCGCCGCGCTTTAGGTTGGCCGGGGCGCTGAGCTGGCGCGAATCCGAGGAGCGCAGGCCCGAATAGGCAAAGCCCGCCTTCAGTGTCAGCGCGGTCTGCCCGCCGGGCAGGCGCAGCGGCGAACCGGTCACGGTGGCGAGCGTGGTCGCGCTATCGGACCGGCTGCGCGCGATGCCTTGCGGCGCGGGCAGGATCGCGTCTGCCGGCAGGGCGCCGAAGGGCGAAAGCGTGCCCTGATCGACGAGCGTCTGCAGCCCGGAGAGATCCGCGCGCGCATCGATCGTGGTGGTGGTGTTGACGTGGCTGGCATCGTTCGTCCACCCGAGCTGCCATCCGCCGATGGGCAGGTTGAGCGTCGCCCCGGCGGAAACGGTGCCCGCTACCGTGCGGCTGGCGAGGGGCGCCGGGAGCAGCGTGGTGCGCTGGACGAGGCTGCCATCCGGCGCGGCCAGCACGACGGTGTTGAGCCCGTTGAGGCTGCGGTTGTCGTTGCGCTGGACGAGCCCGTTGAGCGCGATCGACGCGCCCGTGCCGAGCGACTTGGCCCAGGTGCCGTTGAGCACCGCGCTGCGCGCATCGGCCAGCAAGGTGCGGAAATCGCCCTGCCGAGGATCGATCAGGCCGGTCTGCACCCCGGCGGGCGCAGGCTGGACGATTCCGCGCGCCGCCTCGGTCAGCGGCGAGCGGCGCTCTACCGTGCCGGTGATATTGAGGCGGCTGGCCTTTTCGATGCGGGTGAGGGTTGCTTCCTCGCTGAGATCGCTGAAGCCGCCTGCGCCGGGAAGTTTGGCTTCGGTTTCGCTGCCGAAGCTGTGAAACTTGTCCTTGAGGATGAAGTTGACCACGCGCTGATCGGGCCGGAAGCCGTACTTGAGCGCGACTTCTTCGGGCAGCACTTCGACGCGGCGGATCGCCTCGGGCGGGATCGAGCGGATTTCGCGGAAGCTGGCGATGCGCAGGCCGTTGAGCAGCACCGACGGCGTGCCATCGCCGCGCCCGCGCCCGGTGCCCGTCTGCGGCGCCAGCGCGGCCAGCAGCGACTGGAGCGACCCTGCACCATAGGCGGCGATATCGTCTTCGCTCAGCGTCACGACTGGCGGGACAGCGGTTTCGACCTCGCCGCGAATGCGGGTGGCGACGACCACGATATCACCATCGGGGGTGCCAGCCGGAGCGGGCGCAGCCTGCGGCTCGGGGGCGGCGAGCGCGGAAACCGGGAGCAGTGCGAGCGCCAGCGCGGCGGAGCTGTGCGGCAGGGCCATGGCGTGAATCCTGTTGGCGGGTCGGGGTTTCCGGCCCGGTTGCAACAATCCCACCCCCGCGCTCGCTCCTAGGTCGGGCGAGGAGCACCCGGCAATGACCCTTTCGTATCAATTTGTCGCATCGCAGCAATTGCCTTCGCGCTTTTCTTTTGGTGCCGAGATCGCTATGCGCCCGGCCCAAGGGCGCTTTTTGCGCCCGCAATGCGTGGAATCATCCCAAGCGAAAAGGCAGACGACCCCGCCTATGGCGAAAGAAGAACTCCTCGAGATGCGCGGCCAGGTGGTCGAACTGCTGCCCAACGCGATGTTCCGCGTGAAGCTGGAGAACGAACACGAGATCCTGGGCCACACCGCCGGCAAGATGCGCAAGAACCGCATCCGCGTGCTGGTGGGCGACGAGGTTCTGGTCGAGCTGACGCCCTACGACCTGACCAAGGGCCGCATCACCTACCGCTTCATGCCCGGTCGTTCGGGACCGGGGCAGTTCTGAAGGCCAGTTCCGAGGGATCCGCTCTGATGGCCGCTGCGCCGTCGGCTTCGGATAACCGTGAAGTGGTGCCGGAGATCGTTCTCGCCTCGGCGAGCCCGCGCCGCCGCGAATTGCTGGCCCGCCTCGGCATCGCCAGCCCGCGCATCCTTGCCACCGATATCGACGAGAGCCCGCTTCCCGGCGAATTGCCGCGCGCCCATGCGGTGCGCCTCGCCGCCGGAAAGGCGCGTGCGGCCGCTGCGCAGGTGCCGGATGCGGTGATCCTTGCCGGGGATACCGTCGTGGGTGTCGGCCGCCGCATCCTGCCCAAGGCCGAGGATGAGCAGACCGCGCGGGCTTGCCTCGCGCTGCTCTCGGGCCGGCGCCACCGGGTCTTCTCCGCGATTGCCGTGCTTTCGCCCGATGGCACGTTGCGCGAGGCGCTGAGCGAGACGATCGTGCGCTTCAAGCGGCTCGAGCCTGCCGAGATCGAAGCCTATATCGCGGGCGGCGAGTGGCACGGCAAGGCGGGCGGCTATGCCATCCAGGGCAGCGCGGAAGGCTTCTGCGCGTGGCTTGCCGGAAGCCATTCGGGCGTCGTCGGCCTACCTCTCTACGAAACGCGCCGCCTGCTGCGCGCGGCGGGCGTGACAATCGCCTGATGAGTGAATGGCTCGTCGAGCATGGCATCGGCGAGGATCGCGCGATCCTTGTCGATGGGGACGAGATCGTGGCGGCGCGCGTCGTGTGGGACGAGGCGTGGCGCGCGGGCGCCGTTGCCGAGGCGCGCCTTGTCAGCCGCATCCCCGGCACGCGCCGCGCGGTTGTCCGCTTGCCGGATGGCAGCGAGGCGCTGGGCGAAGGGTTCGATCCCGCGCTGACCGAGGGGCGCGCCGTGATGGTGCGCGTGACGCGCTCCGCAATTGCCGAGAAAGGCCGCACCAAGCTGCCGCAAGTACGCCCCGCCGCGCCGGGGGAAGCCCCGCGCCCCGCGCCTACGCTGGCGGAGGAACTGGCCGGAGGGCTGCATCCGGTGCGCACCGTGCCGGTGCTTGGCAGTGCCTTTGGCGCAGCGGGATGGGACGATCTTGTCGCCGAGGCGCTGACGGGCGAGGTCTCCTTCGCCGGCGGCAGTCTGGTGATCAGCCCGACTCCGGCAATGACCCTGATCGATGTCGATGGCCCGCCGCCGCTCGCCGCGCTGGCGCTCGCGGCGGTGCCCGCGATTGCGGGGGCGATGCGGCGCTTCGATATGGGTGGATCGGTCGGCATCGACTTCCCCTCGCTGGCGGAAAAGGCCCAACGCCGCGTCGTGGATGAAGCGCTTGGCGAAGCGCTCGCCGATTGCGGCTGGCAGGGGGAGCGGACGGGTATGAACGGCTTCGGCTTCGTCCAGCTGGTCTCCCGTCT
>CANGJI010000124.1 GCA_947454135.1 Sphingomonadaceae bacterium | reverse complement strand
TGGTCGAAATCATTGCGGATATGCGCCCCGATCTGCCGGAAGCAGCGCGGCTTGACCTTGCGCTGTTCATCTCGGCCTCGATGGAAGGCCTCACCGTGTTTGCCGGGTACCAGATGCCGTTTGCGCAGCGGATGCCGGCGGTGGAGCAGATTGCGGTCCGCTCGTTCATCGATATCGTGCGCAGCTTCAGTCCGGCTTAGGATACGCTGCCCTCAAGGATCTGAAGCGTCTTGAGGTCGGAGTGGAAATCGAGGGCATAATCGCCGCCTTCGCGCCCGATGCCCGAAATGCCGATCCCGCCGAACGGCGCGGTCAGATCGCGTACAAGGAACGTGTTGACCCACACCGTGCCGCCGCGGACCGCCCGGCCTACACGCTGCGCGCGTTCCTCGCTGCCGGTGTAGACGATACCGGACAGGCCATAGGCAGTCGAATTGGCGAGCATCACGCCTTCGGCTTCGTCCCTGAACGTCTGGAAGGTGAGGACGGGGCCGAAGACTTCGTGCTGGACGACTTCGCTCTGGTTGTCTTTCGGCACGATCAGCGTCGGTTCGATCCAGTTCGCGCCTTCCTTCCACCGCTTGCCGCCGCGAACGATGGTATCACCCGCCGCCCGTGCCCGCTCGATGAAGCCGAGGACGCGCTCTGCATGGACGGGGTGGATCAGGGCGGACATGGTCGTCGCGGGATCGCGGCTGTCGCCCATGACATGCGCATCGGTATAGGCGTGGAACCGCTCGAGGAATGCGTCCTTGATGCTTTCCTCGACGATGATCCGGGTGCCGGCCATGCAGACTTGCCCGCTATCGTCGAACTGCCCGGCCGCCTTCTTCGCCGCAGCATCGAGATCGGCATCGGCGAAGACGAGCAGCGGAGACTTGCCGCCCAGTTCGGCGGTGAAGGGGACGATATTTTCCGCCGCCGCCTTGCCGATGATCCGCGCGGTCGGGACAGAGCCGGTAAAGCTGATGCGCTTGATGCGCGGATCGGAGGTGAGCGCATTACCCAGTTCCGCGCCGAGACCCTGCACGATGTTGAACACGCCTGCCGGGAAGCCCGCTTCCGCGATCAGGTCGGCGAGGATCGAAGCGGATAGCGGCGACCAGTCGGCCGGCTTCAGGATCACCGTATTGCCCGCCGCGAGTGCGGGCGCGCACTTCCACGTGGAGAGCATGAAGGGGGCGTTCCACGGCGTGATGATCAGCGCCGGGCCGGCCGGCATGCGGATCACCCGGTTGAGCGTCCCGCGCGAGGACCAGACGCGCTCCTCATGATCGCTCGCAAGGTCGGCGTAGTTCCGGAAATTCGCCGCGCCGCGCAGGATCACCCGCAGGCGCAGGCTTTCAAGCAGCATGCCCATGTCGAGGCATTCGACCGTGGCCAGCTTTTCGACATTGGCCTCGATCAGGTCGGCAAGCCGGTGCAGATAGGCGCCCCGCTCGGCAGCGCTGAGGGCGGCCCAGGCTGGAAATGCTGCAGTGGCGGCCTCTGCAGCAAGTGCCGCCGTCCGGGCATCGCCGCGTGCGATATCGGCGAGCTTGCGATCCCAATCGAACGGGCAGCGGGTCTCGAACGTCTCCGCCGCGGTGACGCGCCTGCCGCCGATGAAATGATCGGGGGATACGGAAATGCCGTCGATGTCGATGCGGTCGCGCATGGTATTTCCGTCAGATGTAGTGGAGGTAGTAGGCGAGCTGCTCGTCGGCAGTCTTGCCTTCAAGGATGCGCACTTCCTCGCGCTTGATCGCGATGAAGTTGTCGACGAGTTCCTGTCCGATTGCGGCGGATAGCACCGTGTCGGTTTCCAGCGCATCGAGCGCGGCGCCGAGATCGTGCGGGGTGTGGCGATCGGTGCTGATCGTCTCCAGCCCGTCGTTCACTTCTTCACCCGGCAGTTCATAGCCGTTGTCGAGGCCGAGGAGCCCTGCCTGCAGCAGTGCAGCCATCGCGAAATAGGGGCTGGCGGCGCAGTCCGCGAGGCGGTGCTCGATCCGCGCGGCGGAGCCGGTTTCGGCGGAAACGCGCACCGTCACGCTGCGATGGTCGATGCCCCAATTGGCCCAATAGCCCGAAAGGCTGGCAGGCTGGAGCCGCGCGTAGCTTTGCGTGAGCGGGGCCATGATTGCCGACAGCGCCTCATGATGGTGCAGCATACCCGCGATGGCACCCTGCATCGTTGGCGAGAGGTTCCCGCTCGCCACATCGTTCGCGAAGACGTTGCTGCCGTCTTGCTGCGTGAAGCTCAGGTTGAAATGGAGCCCGCTGCCGCTCTTGTCGGCGAAGGGCTTGGGCAGGAACGACAGCAGGTAGCCGCGCTTGTAGAGCACTTCGCGCGCCATCTGGCGGAACAGGAACGCATCGTCCGCCGCCTTCATGGCATCGGCATAACGCAAGGTCAGCTCGAACTGCGGCGCGTCATATTCGGTGTTGATGGATTCGATGGGGATCCCGCAAGCGGCGGCGGTTGCCCAGATTTCCTCGATCAGGCCGGCGGGGTCGGCAAAGGGGCCGGTGCCGTAAACGAAGGCGCCGGGGGTGTCGTAGGGCACCCATCCTCCATCGGCACCGCGCTGGAAGACATAGGCTTCCATCTCGATACCCACCATTGGATCGAGGCCCTTCGCCCGCCATCCTTCGATGGCACGGGCGAGGGCGGAGCGGCCGCACAGCGCGAAGGGTTCGTTCTGAAAGCGCAGCGAGCCAAGCGCAATCTGCGTGTTGGGCTCCCACGAGGGGCGCAGGTCCGCCGGGTCGAAGGTGACTTCCATGTCCGGCAGACCGGTAAGGAGCCCGCCACCGGGCGCGGCCACCAGCGCCTTGTCATAGGTCACCGCGAAGGTGCCCACGCACATGCGCGCGTGGCCTTTGCTCGCCTCGCTCATCGGCACATATTTGCCGCGCGCGAGATTCAGCTGGTCGGCGAAGAGGATGCGGCAGCGTTCGAACGTATTGGTCATCTCTCTCCCCTTCAGCGCGCGGTCACGCGCACCGGCAGATGCTTTATGCCGTGAATGAAGTTGCTGCGCAAAAAGGCATGGTCGCTGATCTGCTCGATGGATGTCAGCCGCTTTGCCAGTTCCTGCATCACGATGGCGACTTCAAGCTTCGCCAGCCACATGCCGAGGCAGATATGCGGGCCGCCCTGGCCGAACGAGAGGAACGGATTGCGCTCGCGCCCAAGGTCGATGCGGTAGGGATCGGCGATAGCGGTATCATCGCGGTTGCCCGAGATGAACCAGAGCAGCACCTTGTCGCCCTCGCGCACAGTCTTGCCGTGGAACGTGAAATCGCGCGTGGCGGTGCGGCGGAAGTGCGTGGTGGGCGAAGCATAGCGGATCATCTCGTCCGCAGCGCCTTCCCAGCTGTGAAACTCCCCGTTCTGGAGCCGCTTGAGGAGCGCCGGATCATTCGCGAGCGCGTGGATCGTGGCCGAGATCGAATAGCGCGTGGTGTCGTTACCGGCGGCGACCAGCAGGCAGAAGAAGTTGCGGAACTCGTCGCGCGACATCTGCGCGCCGCTATTGGTCTTCTCGCGCACCAGATTGAGCACGCCGATCTGTTCGCCCGCGTCCATGCGGTCGAGCAGCTTGTTGGCGTAATCGAACAGGTCCACCGCTGCGGGCGAGCGGAACGGCAGCATGCGGTAGGCATCGCCGTCGAGCTGATCGACGACGAAATCGGTGTAGTCGGGATCGGCGTTCGAGATCAGCGCATCGCCTTTTTCGACGAGCCACGGCCCGTCTTCCTGCGGCACGCCCATGATCTGCGCCAGCATCTGCATCGGCAGGCGCCGGGCGATGCGGTCGACGGCGTCGAACTCGCCTTCCTCCAGCGCGACATCCAGCAGCTGCGTCACGATGTTGCGGATCTGGTCCTCGAACTGTGCGACGGTGCCCTTGGCAAAGGCCTTGGAAACGAGCGCCCGGAAGCCGCGGTGGTGCGGTGCGTCGGTTTCCTGGAAGGTCTTGCGGGCTTCCACTTCCTCCATCGTCTGGTCTTCCATGCGGATGCCCCGCGCGGAGGACAGCAGATCGGCCTGCCGGTTAAGCTCGAGCAGATCGGCATGGCGGGTGACCGACCAGAACCCCTTCTCGCCGCTCGTCATTTCCGACCACGCCATCGGATCCTCGCGGCGCATGCGGGCGAACGTCTCGAACGGCGCGCCATCGTTGAAGGCGTCGAGCGAAGACAGATCGACATGGGGATCGGTCTGGCGCGAAAATGCAAAGGGCATGGGAACCTCTCCTGTTCGCTTGTCGTGCTAGTCCGGGGCCGGGCGGGGGACTTGGCAGAACCGGACAGAGTGCGGTCGGGGCCTTCTGGTCGGGGCCTGGCGGGCCTATTGAGGCCGTGTACCGCAGCACAGGGAGCCGCAACATGGGTGAGATCATCGGAGCCGGACTGGTCGCGCACGCGCCGACAATCATGATGTCCGAGGAGGATCGATACGCCCTTAACGAGGGCAAGGAAATCAGCCTCGTGCCGGGGCTGCGCCGGCTCAAGAGCGAAGTGCTCGACGTGCTCAAGCCGGACGTGATCGTGCTGTTCGATACGCACTGGTTCACCATCGTCGAGTTCTGCATCGCGGCCCACGCGCGGCGCACCGGGCGCTACACCTCCGATGAATTGCCGCGCGGGATGAAGCAGATACCCTACGATCTTCCGGGCTGTCCTGAACTCGCCTTGGCGATGGCAGAGCGGGCGACAGAACACGGTGTGCGCACGACCGCGAACGATGATCCGTACCTCCCGATGCACTATCCCACGGTAAACCTCTCGACCTTCCTGCAAGGCGACGAGAAGTGGATTTCGGTGAGCCACGCCTATTCCGCAGAGCCGCACAATTTCCTCGGCGTCGGCGCAGGCATCGGGCAGGCAATCCGCGAATCCGACAAGCGTGTGGTGCTGATCGCCAGCGGCTCGATGAGCCACCGCTTCTGGCCGTTCGACCAGATCGCGCAGCATGAGGCTTCGGACCCGATCCACATCTCGACCCCCGAAGCGCGCGAGGCGGACCTCGAACGCCTGCGCTGGTTTGCGGAAGGCAACCACGCGGCGGTGATCGATACGATGCCGGACTACCTGCGCCATGCGCCCGAGGCGCGGTTTGGGCACTACCTGATGATGGCGGCGGCCTGCGGTGGACGCGACTGGAAGGCCAAGGGGCGTCAGTTCTCGGACTACGAAAACGCGACGGGCACCAGTCAGGTGCATGTGTGGTTTGATATGTGAGGCAGGCGGGGCTCGCGGGCGCGATATGCCCTCGCGCCATTAGCCCACCCTCGTCATTCCCGCGCAGGCGGGGCGGCATCAGCGCAGTATAGGCTCGCGACGCCATACCACTGTCGTCATTCCCGCGAATGCGGGAATCCAGGGCGGCAGGGGCCTGGCTTGCGGCTCTGGATTCCCGCCTTCGCGGGAATGACGACGTGAGAAATGCGTCCGGTTGACGAAAAGAAAAAACCGCCGGGTTACAGCACCTTCGCCTCGATCCACGCAAGGATTTCTGCGCGGCGGGTGCGGTCGTCGAGTACGTCCTCGTCCACGCCCAACTGCCATGCGAGGCCCGCGTTTGCCGGATCAGCGGCCAGCGCCTCCAGCTTTTCGCGGTAGGCAACGAGCTCTGCCATGTCGGCGAAGAAACCTTGGCCGACCATATCCTCGGCATAGAGCGTGTAGAGCTGCACCAGCTGGGCGAGATCGAATTCCGGGTGATACTGCACCGCCCAGACTTCGCTGTTTGCGAGCGGAATGACGGCAGCCTGAATTGCGCTGTGCGCGTTGGAGGCGAGCAGGGTCGCGCTGTCCGGCAGGCGGATCACTTCGTCGTAGTGGATGCAGGGTGCGTCGAAGACGGAGGCCTTGCCCTTGAACATCGGGTGCGTGCGGCCCGCCTCGTTGAGCAGGATCTTGCGCGCAAAGCCCACTTCGCGGCCCTTGGGATTGAACGCCACTTCACCGCCCGCGGCGACGGCGGCGATCTGGAGGCCCCAGCAGGAGCCGAAGATCGGAAGGCCCGCTTCGGCGGCCTGCTTCAGGAGCTCGATCTGGTTGGTGACGGCAAAATCGGCGTCATAGGCGTGGAGCGCCGAGCCGGTGACGACGAAGCCCGCATAGTCCGACCATGTCCGCCCGCCGGGGATCACCTCGCCCTCGTCCGCGCCGTTGAGCACGTCGAGCGCGATGTCGGGATAATGCGCGGCAATCGCCTCGATGTAGATTTCGCTCGACGTGCGCACGCCCAGTTCATGGGCGCGGGCGCGCTTGGGCGCGGTGTTGCCTTCGAGCAGCAGCAGTCGGGTCATGAGTGGTCCTGAAGATCAGTGCGCGGTGCTGGCAAGGTTCGCGCGGAAGGCCTGCGGGGAAAGTCCGCTCCAGCGGTGAAACGCGCGGGTGAAGTTGCTGTGCTCCGCATAGCCCAGCCTTAGCGCGATCTGCGCTATCGACAAATCGGGGCGCACGCGGAATTCGAACACGGCCTGCCGCATACGGCACTCGTCAAGCACCTGCTGGAACGAGGAGCCCTGTTCGGTAAGCTTGCGGCGCAAGGTGCGGCTCGACATGCCCATCTCGCGGGCGAAGCGTTCCTGCTCGATGGCTTGCGTATTGAGATCGCG
>CANGJI010000123.1 GCA_947454135.1 Sphingomonadaceae bacterium | reverse complement strand
GTGCTGAACTTGTAGCCGCGGCGGTACTCGAACTTGTCGACCGCCTTCATCAGGCCGATGTTGCCTTCCTGAATGAGATCAAGGAATTGCAGGCCGCGGTTGGTGTACTTCTTGGCGATGGAGATCACGAGGCGCAGGTTTGCCTCGACCATTTCCTTCTTGGCGATGCGCGCCTCGCGCTCGCCCTTCTGGACCATGTTGACGATGCGGCGGAACTCACCGAGCGACATGCCGGTAGCGGCCGCGATATCGGCGATCTCGGCGCGGATGCGCTCGACCGGCTCGGCCTCGTTGGCGGCGAAAGCGGCCCACTTCTTGTCGCGGCTCGCCAGCGTCTGCAACCAGCCTTCATCGAGCTCGCGCCCGACGTAGTGATCGAGGAAGTCCTTGCGCGGCACCTTGTGGCGCTCCGCGAGGCGCAGCATCTGGCCGCCGAGCGTGGTGAGGCGGCGGTTGAAGGCGTAGAGGTTGTCGACCAGATATTCGATCTTGGTCGCGTGGAACTGCACGCTTTCGACCTGCGCGGTGAGGTCTTCGCGCAGCTGCTGGTACTGCTGCTCCTTGGCAGCCGGGAAATCGCCGCCCGCGCCCAGCGCGTTGAGGCGCTCGGCCTGCACCTTTTCGAAGGTGCGGAACAGATCGGTGATCTGGGCAAACTTCTCGAGCGCTTCGGGCTTCAGCTGCGCTTCCATCTGGGCGAGGCTGAGGGTGTTGTCCTCTTCCTCTTCCTCGGCAGGGCGCTTGGCGCGGCGTTCGGTGAGCTCGTCGTCCTCGTCCTCGGCGGATTCCTCCTCCTCGACGTCCTCTTCCTCCTTGAAGGAAGGGCCGGCGGTGGCTTCGCTGATCTCGCCGTCGCCTTCCTCGCCGTCTTCGGAGAGGTTTTCAGGCTGCGGCTCCTTGGACAGCATCGCGTCGAGATCGAGGATCTCGCGCAGCTGCATCTCGCCCGCGTTGAGCGCTTCGGACCACTGGATGATCGCGTGGAAGGTGATCGGGCTTTCGCACAGGCCCAGGATCATGGTGTCGCGCCCGGCTTCGATGCGCTTGGCGATGGCGATTTCGCCCTCGCGGCTGAGCAGTTCGACCGCGCCCATTTCGCGCAGGTACATGCGCACCGGATCATCGGTGCGCTCGACGGTTTCCTTGCGCTTGGTGACAAGGTCCGGACGCTCGTCGACCGGATCCTGATCCTCGACTTCCTCGTCGCTGCTCTTGTCTTCGGGATCGACCGCGTCCTCGTCGCTCTCGACGATGTTCACGCCCATTTCATTGAGCGCGGACGTGATGTCCTCGATCTGGTCCGAGCTCATGTCGTTGGGCAGAGCTTCGTTGAGCTCGTCCCACGTGATGATCCCGCGCCGCTTCGCGCGGGCGATCAGCTTCCGGATCGAAGCATCGTTGAGATCGATCAGCGGAGCATCGCCGGTGTCAGTCGTGTCGTTGGAAGCCATCTATCCCCGGTACCATCTGTTCGCGCGGCAGGCGTGACACACCCTGTCACATCCCCGCGCGGGTGCGGCCCATTTGCCCCAACCGGGCCAGCAGCGCCAGCCTTCGTTGCAGCAAACGTTGCTGTTCGGCGAAGGTTTCGTCGGAAAACTCCGCCTCGTGCCGGCGCGTGGCTTCTGCCAGCGCCGCTTCGACGGCCGGAAGTCCGACCAGCAGATCGACCGCTTCGGCGAGTTCTTCCGCCGCATCGGGTGCCTTGCCGTCCAGAAAACCGAATCGCATTCCGGCGTAGTCATCCGCCGTCGGAGCCCTGAGACCCCGCTCGGCCAATATGGGAAGAACGGCGCCGCTTTCAAGCGGCTGGTTGGCATTGTCCGGGCCGTTGTGGACCAGATCGATCAGCGCATCGAGCAGGGCGCCGAGGGCTGGATCGGGCACCTCGATCCGGGCAAGCGTTTCGGCATGGCGCGCGATCTGCTGCGGCTGCGCGATAAGGCCCGCAAGGACAGCTGCGAGCAGGGGCCTGCGCTCGCCCACGGCCTGCATGCGGGCCGTGACGGCGGCGGGGAGCGGCGGCGGTCCGGGCTGCCATTTGCCGCCCGGACCGCTGCGGCGCCCGGATGACTGGAACGCGGACTGGAACCCGGGCTGGAACGCCGGACGCTCGCGCTGCGGATAGGCCAGTTCGCCGAACCGGTCGAGCAGGTCGCGGCGGTACAAGGCCTTGATATCGCCGTCGCCGATGGTCTCGACATGGGCCATGAGGCGGGCCTTGAGGCCGGCCTTGTCCTCCGGCGTGGCGAGCGGACCGGCGGCGCGCTCGATGTTCCACAGCACCTCGACCATGGAGCGCGCGGCGCCGAGGACTTCTTCCATCGCGGCAGAACCGCGCTGCTTGATGAGATCATCCGGATCGAGCCCGGCGGGCAGCACCGCGATGCGCAGCGAATGGCCCGGGCGCAGCAAGGGTAGCGCGCGGACGATGGCGCGCGCGGCGGCGCGCTGGCCGGCGGCGTCGCCGTCGAAGCAGAGCACCGGCGTCTCGACCATGCGCCAGAGCCGCTCGATCTGGTCTTCGGTGAGCGCCGTGCCGAGGGGGGCGACGGCCTCGCCGATGCCCGCCGCCGCCAGCGCCACGACATCCATGTAGCCCTCGACAACCACACCCCGGCCGGATTGGCGCGAGGCGGGGGAGGCGCGGTGAAGGTTGTAGACGGTGCGGCCCTTGTCGAAGAGCGGAGTATCGGGCGAGTTCAGATACTTGGGCGCGTCTGTCTTGGTCTTGTCGAGGATGCGGCCGCCGAACGCGATGACCCGGCCGCGCGGATCGCAGATGGGGAGCATGAGCCGCCCGCGGAACCGGTCGTAGGGATCGCGGCCTTCGACGACGATCCTGAGGCCCGCTTCGATCAGCATGGCTTCGGGGAACTGGCTGAGGGCTTCCTTCAGCGCGGTGCGGCTGTCGGGCGCGTAGCCGAAGCCGAATTCCTTGACGATGTGGGCCGGAAACCCGCGCGAGGCGAGGTAGGCGCGGGCCTGCGCGCCCTGATCCTCGGCGAGGCTCTTCACAAAGAACGCCTGCGCCGCCGCCATGACGTCATGCAGCGATTTCTGTTCCTCGGCGCGCTTGGCGGCGCGGGGATCGGGCGCGGGCACTTCCATCCCCGCACTGGCGGCGAGTTCCTTCACCGCATCGAGAAAGGGCAGTCCCTGATGGTCGGTCATCCAGCGGATGGCATCGCCATGCGCGCCGCAGCCGAAGCAGTGGTAGAAGCCCTTCTCGTCGTTGATCGTGAAGCTTGGCGTCTTCTCGTTGTGGAACGGGCAGCAGGCCTTGAATTCCCGCCCCGCCTTCTGGACACGCACACTGCGCCCGATCAGCGCGGAAAGCGAAGTCCGCGTGCGCAGTTCATCGAGCCATTGGGGGGTGAGGGACATCAGGCCCTTCCACCGCGCAGCGGGTGGACCCACAAACTCCCCTCCCGCCCGCGGGAGGGGCTGGGGGAAAGCCGGGCGAGGCGCACCATGACAGGCCCACCCCCGACCCCTCCCGCAGGCGGGAGGGGGGAAGTCACGCCAGCGCCGCCTTTACCAGCCCGCTCGCCTTGCCCATGTCGAGCTGGCTGCCGTGGCGGGCCTTGAGCGCGGCGACGACCTTGCCCATGTCCTTCATCGACGAAGCGCCGAGTTCGGCCTTGATTGCCTCGATCGCGGCCTTGGTGTCGTCCTCGCTCATCTGGGCGGGGAGGAACTCCTCGATCACCGCGAGTTCGGCCTGCTCGATATCGGCGAGTTCCTGACGGCCGCCCTCGACATAGAGCGTGATCGATTCGCGGCGCTGCTTGGCCATCTTCTGGAGAACGTCGACCACGAGCACGTCATCGTCCGGCACGCTGGACGCGGTGCGCAGCTCGATATCCTTGTCCTTGAGCTTGGCGAGAATGAGACGGACGGCGGCGAGGCGGGCTTTGTCGCCGGATTTCATGGCGCTGATCTGGGCGGCCTTGATCGTATCGCGGATCATGGGATGCGTATTCCTGTGGATGGAGCGCCGAACCGGGCGCGAAAGGCTGTCACTTAGGCGAAACTTTCTGCCTTCGCTAGGTTGACGGGAAGGGGCGAGGGGCCTAGCGGACGAGCCTTAGCGACATCGCCAGACCCTTGCCAACGGAGCGCCCCCTATCATGGCCGACCCCGCCCACACGCATGCGCCAAAACCGGCCGGCGCAACAGGCGTTCTTGTTCTTGCCGATGGATCGGTGGCGTGGGGCCGCGGCTTCGGCGCGGCGGGCAAGGCCGTCGGCGAGGTGTGCTTCAACACCGCGATGACGGGCTATCAGGAAGTGATGACCGACCCCTCCTATGCCGGGCAGGTCGTGACCTTCACCTTCCCGCATATCGGCAATGTCGGCACCAACCCCGAAGACATGGAAAGCCATGACGTGCCGGGCGCGGTTGGCCTCGTGGTGCGCGAGGACGTGACCGAGCCGGCGAACTTCCGCAGCGTCGAGCCGCTGCAGGCGTGGCTGGCGGAACGCGGCAAGATCGGGCTTTCGGGCATCGATACGCGCGCGCTCACGCGGCGGATCCGCCTCGGCGGCGCGCCCAATGCGGTGATCGCGCACGATCCCGATGGCAATTTCGATATTCCGGCGCTGCTGGCCGAGGCGAAGGGCTGGCCGGGTCTGGAAGGCATGGATCTGGCGCGCGTGGTCAGCCGTGACGAGCAGGCCGACTGGCAGGGTTCGATCTGGCGGCTGGGCGAGGGCTACACGCTGCCCACCGGCACGGGCCGCCCGCATGTCGTCGCCGTCGACTCTGGCGCGAAGGACAATATCTTCCGCAATCTGGTGCAGGCGGGTGCGGACGTGACGATCGTTCCGGCGGAGACGTCGCTGGAGGCGGTGCTGTCGCTCAAGCCCGCAGGGGTGTTCCTTTCCAACGGCCCGGGCGATCCGGCGGCAACCGGCGCCTATGCCGTGCCGATGATCCAGGGCCTCCTGGAGCGCGACATTCCGGTGTTCGGCATCTGCCTTGGCCACCAGATGCTGGCGCTGGCCGCAGGCGCGAAGACGATCAAGATGCATCAGGGCCACCGCGGCGCGAACCACCCGGTGAAGCGCCATGCCGACAGCGTCGTCGAGATTACCTCGATGAACCATGGCTTTGCGGTCGATAATTCGGCGCTGCCCGAAGGTGTGGTGGAAACGCATGTCTCGCTGTTCGACGGTTCGAACTGCGGAATCGAGATCGCCGGCAAGCGCGCGTTCGGCGTGCAGTATCACCCCGAGGCCAGCCCGGGGCCGCAGGACAGCTTCTATCTGTTCGAGAAGTTTGTGGGGATGCTGGGGTGACTTGGCTGACGGATAGCCTGGTTACCCCCACCCAACCCTCCCCCGACCGGGGGAGGGCTTTTTGTGCTGGGCGAAGCGCAGCCGCATCACGCGACCTGCCCCTCCCCCGGTCGGGGGAGGCTGGGTGGGGGTGCTCAGCGCTCGAAGGTGTTACTCCGGTTCCGTGCGAGAGCGACCTCTCGTGTGATAGCGGTCAGCACACCGTCGGTGTTGGCGAGCACATCGTTGTTCCAGAAGCGGATGACGCGGTAACCCATCGCCTCGATCATGCGCGTTCGAGCCGCATCCGCGTCGTTGTCGGCATGTTGCCCGCCATCAAGTTCAATGGCGAGGTGCAAGCTGCGGCAGGCGAAGTCGACTACGGCATTGCCGATGGGGTATTGCCGGGTAAAGCGCACGCCAAGCTGTTCACCTCGCAGCCGCGACCACAGCCTCTGCTCGGCTTCCGTAGGATTCTTGCGCAATTTGCGCGCCACCGGCGTCAGGCGTTTATCGCTCATTCGTCGTGCACCCCCACCCGACCTTCCCCCGACCGGGGGAGGGCTGTAGTATACTAAGGCTGGTCCATGCCCAAACGCACTGACATCTCCTCGATCCTGATCATCGGCGCCGGGCCGATCATCATCGGCCAGGCTTGCGAGTTCGATTATTCGGGCACGCAGGCGGTGAAGGCGCTCAAGGAAGAGGGCTACCGGATCATCCTGGTCAACTCGAACCCCGCGACGATCATGACCGATCCGGACATGGCGCACGCGACCTATGTCGAGCCGATCACGCCCGAGGTGGTCGCCAAGATCATCGCCAAGGAGCGCCCCGATGCGGTGCTGCCGACGATGGGCGGGCAGACCGCGCTGAACACGGCGCTGGCGCTGGCGCGCGATGGCACGCTCGAGAAGTATGGCTGCGTGATGATCGGCGCTGACGCCGAGGCCATCGACAAGGCCGAGGACCGGATGAAGTTCCGCGATGCGATGGACAAGATCGGGCTGGAATCGGCTCGCTCCGGCATCGCCCATACGGTGGACGAGGCGCTGGCGGTGCTGGAACGAACGGGGCTCCCCTCGATCATCCGGCCGAGCTTTACCATGGGCGGCACCGGCGGCGGGATCGCCTACAACAAGGAAGAATTCGTCAAGATCGTGCGCGGCGGGCTGGAAGCTTCGCCGACCACCGAAGTGCTGATCGAGGAATCGCTGCTCGGGTGGAAAGAGTACGAGATGGAAGTCGTCCGCGACCGGAACGACAATGCCATCATCATCTGCTCGATCGAGAACGTCGATCCGATGGGCGTCCATACGGGCGATTCCATCACCGTCGCCCCGGCGCTGACGCTGAC
>CANGJI010000122.1 GCA_947454135.1 Sphingomonadaceae bacterium | reverse complement strand
GACAAGCGCCTCGATTCCGCTGAAATAATGGCTGACCAGCCCCGGCGAGACGCCCGCCTCAACCGCAATCGCCCGCACGCTCGCGCCTGCCGCGCCCAGCCGCGCCAGCACCCGCGCGCAGGCCTCGATCAGCGCCAGCCGACGCGCATCGGGCTCCTGACGGCGGAAGGCCGGCTGATGGGGGGCAGATTGAGGGGAACCATCCGCTTTCATCTTGCTTATCCTACCCGCTGTTGTACGATCGTCCAACAAGCTTTTTCAATCCGGAGATTCGGTATGGGCCACCAATCTGCCATCGCGGCCTGTTCCGCATCAGAACATGATCCCGATGCGGACTGGAGCCTGCCCGGCTGGCTCTACACCGATCCCGAATACCATGCGCTCGAAATGGAGCGGGTGATCCGCCCTTCGTGGCAGATCGTCTGCCATGTCAGCGACCTCGCCAAGCCCGGCGACTGGCGCACCATCGACTATATCGGCGAAAGCGTGATCGTCGTGCGCGGCGACGACATGGAACTGCGCGCCTTCACCAATGTCTGCCGCCACCGGGCGATGCGGCTGGTCGAGGGCGCGAGCGGCTGCGCGAAAAAGCTTGTCTGCCCCTATCACGCCTGGGTCTACGAGACGGACGGCCGCCTCACCGGGGTTCCCATGAAGGGCGATTATCCGGCTTTGAAGCTGGAGGAAAACGGCCTCGCCCCCGTCGCGCTCGAGGTGTGGCACGGCTTCGTGTTCGTGTGCCTCAAGCCCGGCGTGTTCCCCTCGGTCACCGAGATGATGGCGCCCTACGAAGCCGAAGTCGCGCCCTACCGGTTTGCCGAGATGCGCACGATCAGCGAGACCCGGCTGCGCCCGCGCCAGGTCAACTGGAAGAACGTCGGCGACAACTATTCGGACAACCTCCACATCCCCGTCGCGCACGATGGCCTGGTGCGCATCTTCGGCAAGTCCTACGAGATCGGCGCGGATGACTGGGTCGACCGCTTGAAGGGCGATCTCGTTGACAAGCCGAGCGCCCATTTCTGGGAGCGCTTCTACCAGAAGCACCTGCCGCGGGTGGATCACCTGCCCGAGGAAAGCCAGCGCCGCTGGCTCTACTACAAGCTCTGGCCCAACATTGCCTTCGACATCTACGCCGACCAGATCGACTTCATGCAGTGGCTGCCGATCAGCCCGACCACTTGCGTGCTGCGCGAAATGGCCTTTGCATTGCCCGATGATAGCCGGACGATGAAGCTGGTACGCTATGCCAACTGGCGCATCAACCGCGTGGTCAACAAGGAAGACACCTGGCTGATCGAGCGCGTGCAGCAGGGCATGGCTTCCGAGACTTACGGCGCCGGCCCCATCGGCAAGAGCGAGGTCTGCCTGCGCAGCTTCGCCCGCAAGATCCGCGCGCTCACGCCTGAGGCAAGGCTGCACAAGGCACCGCCTGCGGGGTGGTCGAAGGCTTGAAGTAAAAGAGGCCCACCCCCCAGCCTCTCCCGCAAGCGGGAGGGGGGAAGAAGGCCGTACCATAATCTCCCCTCCCGCCTGCGGGAGGGGTCGGGGGTGGGCCAACCCACTTCCAAGACAAAAGGGAAGAAATCCAATGTCCAACCGCCCCACCTCCAACCGCTACGACGCGATCATCATCGGCGGCGGCCACAATGGCCTCACCTGCGCCTTCTATCTCGCCCGCGCCGGCATGAAGGTCCGCGTGCTCGAACGGCGCGACATTGTCGGCGGCGCCTGCGTCACCGAGGAATTTGCGCCCGGTTTCCGCAACTCGACCGCGAGCTACACGGTCAGCCTGCTGCGCCCCAAGGTGATCGCCGACATGAAGCTGCACGAGCGCGGCTTCCGCATCATCGAGCGCACGATCAGCAACTTCTTCCCGTTCGAGAACAACTACCTCAAGCTCGGCGGCGGAGCGGGCCGCACCGAGGCGGAGTTCGCGCGCTTCAACAAGAAGGACGCCGAAGCCTACCCGCACTACGATGCCGCGCTCGAAAAGGTCGCACAGGTCCTGCGTGATATCGCGCTGAAGTGCCCGCCCAATGTCGGCGGCGGCGTCCGCTCGCTGCTCGCTGCCGCGCAGCAGGGCTGGCCGATCGCGGGCCTCGACCTCGATGTGCAGCGCGATCTGCTCGACATCTTCACCAAGTCGGCGCGCGATTTCCTCGATGGCTGGTTCGAGGATGACCACGTCAAGACCGCGTTCGGCTTCGATGCCGTCGTCGGCAACTACGCGGGCGTTTCGACCCCCGGCTCGGCCTATGTGCTGCTCCACCACGTGTTCGGCGAAGTGAATGGCAAGTTCGGCGCCTGGGGCCACTCGGTCGGCGGCATGGGCGCGATCACGCAGGCCATGGCGCGCGCCTGCGCCGAATATGGCGTCGAGATCAGCCTCGAAGCCCCCGTCGCCAAGGTGCTCGTCAACAACGGCAAGGCCGAAGGCGTGAAGCTCGTCAGCGGCGAGGAGCTCTATGCGCCCACCATCGCCGCCAACGTCGGCCCCGCGCTGCTCTATCGCCAGCTCGTCGACAGCAGCGATCTCGATGCGGACTTCAACCGCCGCATCAAGAACTACAAGACCGGCTCGGGCACGTTCCGCATGAACGTCGCCCTGTCGGAACTGCCGGACTTCACCGTGCTCCCCGGCAAGGAAAAGGCCGAGCACCACACCGCCGGCATCATCATCGCGCCGGGCATGGACTATATGGACCAGGCTTTCATCGATGCGCAGCAGTACGGCTGGTCGAAGAAGCCGATTATCGAGATCAAGCTGCCCTCCACCATCGACGACAGCCTCGCCCCTCCGGGACAGCATGTCGCCAGCCTGTTCTGCCAGCAGTTCTCGCCCGAACTGAAGAACGGCCAGACGTGGGACGATGTGCGCGAGAAGGTCGCGGACCTCATCATCGACACCGTCAACGACCACGCGCCCAACTTCAAGAACGCGGTCATCGCCCGCCAGATCCACTCGCCGCTCGATCTCGAGCGCAAGTTCGGCCTCATCGGCGGCGATATCTTCCACGGCAACATGGGGCTCGATCAGCTCTGGGCCGCGCGCCCGGTGCTTGGGCACGGGGACTACCGCTCGCCGATCAAGGGGCTCTACATGTGCGGATCGGGCACGCACCCCGGCGGCGGCGTGACCGGTGCGCCGGGCCACAACGCGGCGGCGGAGATCATCCGCGATCGCGGTACGCTGTGGAAGGTGCTCCACCGCGCGAAGTGATTTGATGCCAAGCCATTGCAGCGCCGCCATATTCGTCTAGCCTCACCGGTTCGGGGCAGGGGGAACACGATATGCTGGCGGCGCTGCTGATCTTGCTCGGGCTGACCGCTGCCCTCTACCTCGCCGTGCTGCTGCGCGCCGCAATCGCCCAGCGCACGGCGCCCAATCCTGAAGCCGCACTGCTCGGCGCGGTCACCAATTTCTTCGACACGCTCGGCATCGGCTCGTTCGCGCCCTCCACCGCGTGGGTGAAGTTCCGCCATCTCCTGCCCGACAAGCTGATCCCCAGCACCTTGCTCGTCGGGCACACCGGGCCTTCGATCATGCAGGGGATCATCTTCCTGCTGCTGCTTGGCGCGGATGTCGATCCGGTGCTGCTGGTCGGCTGCATCCTGTTCCTCCTCACCGGGGCCCTGATCGGGGCGCGGCTGGTGACCCGGGCCGCAGTCTGGCTGGTGCAGCTTACCGTCGCGCTGGGGCTCGTCATTGCCGCAACGATCTTCCTGGCGATCAACCTCCACCTCATGCCCGGCGGCGGCACGGCCTCCACCTTGCCGCTGCCGTGGATGCTGGTCGCCTTCGCAGTCAATTTCACCCTCGGCGTGCTCGTCAATTTCGGCATCGGCAACTATGCGCCCACGCTCATCATGTTCAGCCTGATGGGCATGGATCCGCGCTATGCCTTCCCGGTAATGGCGGGCAGCGCGGCGATTGCCGGGGCAGGCGCCAGCATCAGCCACATCCGCATCGGCGAGATCGATCTGCGCGTGGTGACGGGCATCATCCTCGGCGGCATACCGGCGGTTCTGGTCGCCGCGTTCATCGTCAAGAGCATGGACGTCGCCATGCTGCGCTGGCTGGTGATCGGCGTGGTCTATTATGCCGCCGCCGTCATGGCGCGCTCGGCGTGGGTGGGATTCAAGCGGTAAAGAAGATCCCCTCCGACCCGCTACGCGGGCCACCTCCCCATTTGTGCTTCGCAAAAATGGGGAGGACCAGAAAGAGCCTCCCCATTTTCACGCAGTGCAAATGGGGAGGGGGACCGCCCGAAGGGTGGTGGAGGGGTATTGGCGCAATGGTTCAGGCCGCCAGCGCGGCCTCCTGCCCCCGCCGCACCGCGAGGTATACGGGCACGCCCGCCGCGACGAGCCCCAGCCCATAGCCCACCGCGCTCGCGCCGAGGCCCCATGTCGCCCAGCCGATGAAGGCCGCGCCGCCCAGTGCGATCACCGTCAGTCCGCGCTCTTCGGGCAGCAAGCGGATCGCGGCCATCATGCTCATGAAATAGGCGAGCATCCCCGCCGCAAGGCTGACCGAGGCGATGAACTGGAACAGGTCGCCCAGCCCCCGGCCATAGTTGAGCAGGGTCACCGCCGTCAGCAGCAGCGAGGATACCACATGCGCGCGCACTGGCGTCCCCCGCTTTCCGTCAGCCGCGAACCACGCTGGAAACACCCCGCCGCGCGCCATCGCCTGCGGCATTTCACCCTGCAGCAGGATAAAGCCGTTGAGCGTCCCGAACGCGCTGATCGCGGCAAACACCGCGACGACCGAGGCCATGTTCCCGCCGAACGTGCGCCCAAGGAAATCCGCGACGGGGGCAGGGGAGGCCGCCGCCTGATCGGCCGGCATATAGGCCCAGAAGGCAAGGCTGATCCCGAAGTAGACCGCACCCGTCAGCACCACGCCGATCAGCGTCGCCAGCGGCACCACGCGCGCCGCATTCTCGACCCGGCCCGCCGGCACAGTCGCGGATTCAAGGCCGAGGAAGCCCCAGAACGTGAGCCCTGCTGCCGCGGCAATCGCTCCCGGCGCGATGGAAACCTGCGGTGGCGGCACACGCGGCGTTCCGCTCGCCGCAAACCACAGCGCCAGCACGATCAGCAGCACCAGCGGCAGCAGCTTGAGCGCCGTCGTCACCACAGAAAACGCGCCCGCCGCGCGCACGCCGCGAATGTTGATCAGCGTCATCGCCCAGACGCAGGCCACCGCGAGCACCGCCGGCATCCCCGCCGTCTTGCCGATCCACGGCACCACAAGGCTGAGGTTGCTGACCACCGCGACCGCAATCGCGCCGTTGCCGCTCCACAGCAGCACCCAGTAGCTCCACGCGGTCACGAACCCGGCAAACGGCCCGAACGCTGCCGAGGCATAGGCATAAGGCCCGCCCGAACCCGGCAGCCGCGCGCCCATCCGCGCAAAGACAGCGGCCATCGCGGTCGCCCCGGCAATCGTCACCATCCAGCCCAGCAACTGGTTCGTGCCCAGCGGCGCGAGTGTCGCGGGGAGGAGATAGATGCCCGAGCCCACCATGTTGCCCACGCACAGCGCCAGCACCATCCAGAAATTGAGGCCGCGCGGTTGCTGGTTCAATGGCTCGTACTTTCTTCTCGTTCCCCTCCGTTCGTATCGAGTGCGCTCGATACGAACGGATGTGGGGTGCCGTGTCGTCCCCGCAGACTAACGCTTGATCGCGCGGCGTCACCGTGTTTCTTGTCCGCCGCCATGGCCAGCCAGACCGTTACCCCCCCGAACTACGATCCCCGCCTCGTCCGCGCCGCGATCGCGATGAACGAGAACACGCTCCACGTGGCGGAACCGCTGCTGCGCTCGCTGCTCAAGGAAAACCCCTTCGATGTGCGCGCGATCCGCCTGTTTGCGGAGTTGGCGGGGCGGATCGGGCGCTATCAGGACGCGGAAAACCTGCTGCGCCGCGCCATCGAACTCGCGCCCGATTTCACCCCTGCGCGCGCCAATCTCGCGCTCGTGCTCTACCGTACCGAGCGCGTCACCGAAGCGCTCGAGGAGCTTGCCCGCGTCTCCACCGAAGACCCGGACAATCTCGGCAATGCCAACCTTCAGGCCGCCGCTTACGGGCGCATCGGCGAATTCGACGAGGCGCTTGCGCTCTATGCCCGCGTGCTGGGGGATGCGCCGAACCAGCCCAAGGTGTGGATGAGCTACGGGCACCTGCTCAAGACCGTCGGGCGGCTGGACGAAGGCGTTGCCGCCTATCGCCGCGCGCTCGCCATCCAGCCCGGGCTCGGCGAAGTGTGGTGGAGCCTCGCCAACCTCAAGACCGTGCGTTTCTCGGACGAGGACATGGCCGCGATGCGCACCGCGCTGGCGGACGCGGCCATCACGCCCGAGGACCGCTGGCACCTCGATTTCGCGCTCGGCAAGGCGCACGAGGATCGCGGTGAGCCCGATGCCGCCTTTGCGCACTATGCGGCGGGCAACGCGCTGCGCAAACAGCGCCTGCTCTACAAGGCTGCGGAAACCACGGCGGCAGTCGATGCGGCCATCGCCGTCGCGACGCCCGACCTCTTCGCGCGGTATGCCGGGGCCGGTTGCCCCGCGCCGGATCCGATCTTCGTGCTCGGCATGCCGCGCGCGGGCTCCACGCTGGTCGAGCAGAT
>CANGJI010000121.1 GCA_947454135.1 Sphingomonadaceae bacterium | reverse complement strand
GCCGGTATCGAGGAACATCGGCAGCAATTCGGGATGCGTGCCGACAACATGGTAGGATTCCATGAAGGCTTCCTGCGCCACCTTCCAGTTGCACGGCAGGCGTTTCACCATGTGTGCAGCCTTGTAGCGGCGCTTGAACGGCAGCGAGAAGTGGCGGTCGATATCGCCGAGGAAATCGGCCAGCGGCTCGGCGTTCGGATCCGGATTGATGAACACGAACCCGCCCCAGTGGCCGACCGAGATGGCGGGGAGCGAGTATTCCTCTTCGGTCACGCTCGGGAAATCCCAGTGGCTGGGCACTTCCTTGAGCTTGCCATCGAGATGCCACGACCAGCCGTGGAACGGGCAGCGCAGCACCTTCAGGCCCTTGCGGTGCGCCTCGCAGAGCTGGCGGCCGCGATGGAGGCACGCGTTGGGATAGGCCATGACCGCGCCGGGACCGTCACCCGGCGCATTGCGCACGATGATGAACGAGAGGCCGGCGATTTCGTAGACGTAGGTGTCGCCGACGTTGGGGATGTCGTCTTCGTGGCAGGCCATCTGCCAGACGCGCTTCCACAGCCGTTCGACCTCGCGCTCGTGCTCTTCCTTGCTCCAGTAGCGGTGCGTGGCGACCTTGGTGACGCCGCCGGGATAGGGCGAATCCTCGAGGTAGACGGCCGGCGGCGGAACGGTGTCCGCCTTGATCACGTCGTTGTAGGTCACGCCGGCGGTGCGGTCGTGACCGGTCTTGGTTTCCACCATTATTCCGCTCTCCCATGGACTTGTTCCCGGTCCATTTCGGGCAGTCTACGCCTGCGAAGGGTCGGGGCCATTGATCATTTTGAGGGGACCGCGCTCCATGCTGCGCGCGGCGAGTAGGTAAAAGAGGGCGGCGGGCACGGCAAAGGCAGCGCTGACGCCGATCAGCGCCCAGGTCAGCGCCTGGGGCCCGAACGTCGGGGTCAGGCTGGTACTGGCGAGCCCGATCAGGAACAGTCCCAGCGCCTGCCCGATCAGGTTGTTGAAGATCATCGCGACGGCCATCGCCATCGCGCGCTCGTCTGGCCGGACGGCCAGCTGGATCAGCGATACGGTGGGCGCCTGCGCGGTGAGGAACACGAGGTAGCCGCAGGAAAACAGGCCGAGGAAGATCCAGAAGTTCGTGCTCAGAAGCGCGGCGAGGTAGATCGGCAGGCAGCCGAGGGTGGCGATGGCGGGCAGCCAGGCGCGCCAGCGGGCGTCGCGCTGCACCAGCCAGTCGGTCAGGTAGCCGCCCAGCAGCGGCCCCGGAATGCCGCCAAGCACGAAAGCCAGCCCGAGGTAGAAGCCGACATTGGCCGTGGAGACGTGAAACCCGCGCAGCATGATCGCCGCCAGCCAGGTGGCAAAACCGTAGCCCGTCACGATCATGCAGCCGAAAGCCAGCGATCCTGCAAGGAACACGCGGTTGGTGCAGAGCGCGCGAATGCCTGCGAACCATGCCGTCATGCCGTCAGCGATGCTGACCTTGGGCGGGATCGGGCGGCCACCCGGCTCCTTGACGGTGAGGTAGACGAAGGCCGCGAACACGATGCCCGGAATGCCGAGCAGCAGGAAGGTCATCCGCCAGCCGACGGCATGGGCCAGCACCCCGCCAAGGATCAGGCCCGCGGCGGTCCCGAGCGTCGGGCCGAGGAAGTAGATGCCCATCGCGCGGCCCAGTTCGTGGCCCTTGAAGGTCTGCGTGAGCAGCGAGGTGCCGGCAGGGCCGCTGCCCGATTCGCCGATGCCCACGCCCATCCGTGCAAGGAAGAACGTCCAGAAGCCGGTCGCCAGGCCGCACATCGCCGTCATGAGGCTCCACGATGCGATCGATAGCGCAATGATCAGCGGGCGGCTCATCCGGTCCGCCAGCCAGGCAATGGGCAGGCCGCACACGATGTAGAGCACGGTGAAGGCGAAGCCGGTGATGAGGCCGATCTCGGTATCGCTCAACGTGAAGGCATGCTTGATGTCTTCGAGCATGATCGAAAGGATCAGCCGGTCGGCGATATTGAGCATGCCGCCGAACGTGATGACGGCGAGCACGAACTGGCGGTAACGGCGATGCTCTCCCAAGACGCCCGCTCCTTCTTTGGAACAGGGCTAACATTGATCGCGCCATACGCGACTAACAGAAAGGGGGAGGGTGCGCAGGAAGAGCCTAGCATTTTCGCGCGTCGTCGCCCCCTGCCTTTGGTGCCACGATACCTTGCAACAACGGGATGCGGCCTTGCCGGCCCCACCCATGGGAAAGGCCCTATGACGCAGTTGCTTCAGCCCATTGCCGAAAACTTGTGGACCAACGAGCCGGAGCCGGCGCTCATCGGTGGCAGGCTCCCCAGCGGCAAGATCGTGTTTCCCTATCCCAGCGGCGATGCTGCCGAAGGGGTCGAGCCCTACCGCCTTTCGCGCAAGGGTACGCTGTGGTCGTGGACCCGGCAGGACTTCCAGCCCAAGGAACCCTACGAGGGGCCGGAGCCCTTCCAGCCCTACCTCCTCGGCTATGTCGAGCTGCCCGGCGAAGTGATCGTCGAGACGCGCATCGTCGATTGCGTGCTCGAGGATCTGAAGCTTGGCATGCCCATGGAATTCGTCGTCGCACCGTTCGATGCGACGCGCGCCACTTATGCGTTTCGTCCGGAGAAAGCGTGATGGAAGACGTCTATATCATCGGGGCGGGCATCCACCCCTTCGGCCGCACTGACGGGCGTTCGGGCCGCGATCAGGGCGTTTTTGCGGTGCGCCAGGCGATGGCCGATGCCGGGATCGATTGGACCGACGTCGGCTGCGCCTATGGCGGTTCGGCGGCGGCGGGCAGCGCGGACATCATGGTCAACGAACTGGGCCTCACCGGCCTGCCGTTCATCAATGTCGCCAACGGCTGCGCCACCGGCGGCTCTGCGCTCGCGTCGGCCCGCAACGCCATCGCGGCGGGTGAGTTCGACGTGGCGCTCGCGGTCGGCTTCGACAAGCACCCGCGCGGCGCCTTCAATGCCAAGCCGCGCGAATATGGCCTGCCCGAATGGTACGGCCAGACCGGCATGATGCTGACAACGCAGTTCTTCGCGCTCAAGATCCAGCGCTACATGCAGCTCTACGGTATCAGCCGTGAGACGCTGGGCCGCGTCGCTGAAAAGGCCTTCCGCAACGGCGTCCATGCCGATCACGCATGGCGGCGTTCGCCGGTCGATCTGGAAACCATCCTGAACTCGCCGATGGTGAACGACCCCCTCACCAAGTACATGTTCTGCGCGCCCGCCGAAGGTGCCGTCGCTCTGATCCTTGCCAGCGGCAAGAAGGTGCGCGAACTCGGTGCGGACGCGGTCAGGATCGCCAGCGTCGCCGTGCGCACGCGCCCGCCGGGCTCGTTCGAAGTCTTCGCGCCGTCGGTCGATATCGACAATGGCGGCAAGCCGACGATCCTCGCTTCGAAGGCCGCGTTCGAGCAGGCCGGAATCGGGCCGGAAGATATCTCCGTCGCCCAGCTGCAAGATACCGAATCCGGTGCCGAGATCATGCACATGGCCGAGAACGGCTTCTGCAAGGACGGCGATCAGGAGCAGTGGCTGCGCGAAGGCCGCACCGAGATCACCGGCAAGCTCCCGGTCAACACCGACGGCGGCTGCCTTGCCTGCGGTGAACCGATCGGGGCCTCGGGTCTGCGTCAGGTCTACGAAAACACCGTGCAACTGCGCGGGCGCGGCGGCGGCCGGCAGGTGCCGGGCTCGCCCAAGACCGCCTACAGCCACGTCTACGGCGCACCGGGTCTTTCCGGCGTCTGCATCCTGGAGCGCTGAGCCACATGGGCAAGATGACCGGCAAGGTCGCCCTGATTTCGGGCGGCGCGGAAGGGATCGGCGGCACGGTTGCCGCGCTGTTCGTGGCCGAGGGCGGCAGCGTCATGCTGGGCGATCTGCAGGTGGACAAGGCCAAGGCCTATGCCGCCGAGCTTGGTCCGAATGCCGATGCGGTGCAGCTTGATGTCCGCAATCTGGAACAGTGGGAAGCCGCTGTTGCGGCAACGCTGGCGCGCTTCGGCAAGCTGACGACCCTGTGCAACATTGCCGGCATTTCGGAGCCGGGGAACACGGTCGACGTCGATCTCGATAGCTGGCACCGCCATATCGACATCAACCTGACCGGCTCGTTCTATGGCTGCCGCGCGGCGATCCCCGCGCTGGCGGCCTCGGGCGAGAACGCGACGATCGTCAATGTCGGCTCGATGCTCGCGCAGCGCGCCTCGGGCAACATGGCGGCTTATTGCGCGTCCAAGGCCGGCGTTACCCATCTCACCAAGACGGTGGCGCTCGATTGCGCCGAGCGGGGCCTCAAGATCCGCGCCAATACCGTTCATCCCGGTGCGATCCGCACGCCGATGTACAACCGCTACCTCAACGCGGGCGGCGCAACACCCGAACAGATCGAGGCGGTGATGGCTTCCGCGCATCCGATGGGCCGCGTGGGTGAGCCCGAGGAAGTCGCACGGGCGATCCTGTTCCTCAGCTGCGAGGATTCGAGCTTCACCAGCGGTACCGACCTCAATGTCGACGGTGCCAGCGCTATCCGGAGTTGACCTTTCTCACATCCGTTCGTCCCGAGCGAAGCCGAGAACGGATAGCATAAAGGGCCTCGGCCGCGCTCGGCCGGACCCCTCGACTTCGCTCGGGGCGAACGGATTTGTTTTAAAAAGGCTGCGCATGACAGCCGGCATAACCAAAGGAGAGATGCGAAGATGGCACTGGTATCCGTCGTGGGCGCAACCGGCCGGCAGGGCTTGGCGCAAGTGCGGCAGCTCGTCGCCGCAGGGCACAAGGTTCGCGCGCTGTCGCGCAATGAAAACCCCAATCTCGGGCCGACCAACGCGGACATCGAGACGCGGGTGATCGATCTCTATGATCGCAAGACCTATACCAAGGCCCTCGAGGGCTCGGACGCGGTGTTCTACAACCACCCGCTGCAGCTGCGGGATTCGCGCGCCGAACTCGCCGGCTGGATCGGCGAGGCGGCCAAGGAAGTCGATGCCAAGCGCTTCGTCTGGAACACCTCGAGCTGGATTCCGGACAAGCCCGGCGATGCCTTCACCTATGCGGGCAACACTGCAGGCATCAACGCGCTGTTCCGCTCTGGCGTGCCGGCGACCGTGTTCGGCTCGGTGCTGTTCATGGACAACCTGCTGACGAACTGGGCGCGCCCCTTCATCGTTCACGAAAGCCGCTACGTCTATCCGCACAAGCCGACGCTGGGCGCCAACTGGATCAGCCTTGATGACGTCGCCAAGATCATGATCCACGCGATGGACCGGCCTGACATGGAAGGCACGTGGATGAACATCGGCGGGCCGGAGCGACTGCTTCCCCCGCAGGTTGCGCAGATCCTCTCGGACCACTTCGGGCGCACCATCAAGTACGATCCCTGCACCCCCGAAGAGTTCGGCGATCTGCTCGTCGGCGCGCTGGGCGATTCCATGCCTGAGGCCGAGCGGGGGCCCTTCTCGGCCGGCATCGCGGCGTTCTACAACTACAACAACAACGCTCCGACCAAGCCGTTCGAGGTCAACTATGAGGCGATGATGGAGCGCTTGCCGGGCGTCGAGCTGGAAACGCTGGCGCAGTGGGTGGCCCGTCAGGACTGGTCCGACACCGCGCACCGGCCCTCGGCGGGCTGAAACCGGCCGGAAGAGCGTGCGGTTTTTGCAGGCTCCTCCCTTTGTGATCGCTGGACAAGTTACCGGCGCGGTGCAACCAACCGCGCCGGTTCTTGTTTGCGAATGAGGCGTTGCATGCAGTTTCTTCGGGATATCTCGGCACTGGCTCTGGCATTCGGGCTGAGCACGGCGGCACTGGCAGCAGACAAGCCGGCAGACGCGGCAAAGCCTGCGGAGGCGTCCAAGGCTGCGCCAGCCGGTCTGTTCCAGCCGGACGAAGTGGCGAGCGAGGGTTCGGTCACCGTGCGGGGCGCACGGATCGATTACAAGGCGGTTGCCGGGACGCTGGTGGTGCATCCCAAGGGCTGGGACGATACGGCCAAGCCCAAGGCCGATGCGGCGGCGGATGATGCGCCGCCGGAAGCCTCGATGTTCTACACCGCCTACTTCAAGAAAGGCGCGCCCGCTGCGGATCGTCCGATCCTGTTCGTGTTCAACGGCGGGCCGGGTTCCTCCACCGTCTGGCTCCACATGGGGGCCTTCGGTCCCCGCCGCGTGGTGACCGCAGACGGCAGCCACACCGCGCCCGCGCCCTACAAGGTGGTCGATAACGGCGAGAGCCCGCTCGATGTGGCAGACCTCGTGTTCATCGATGCGCCGGGGGCGGGCTTCAGCCGGATCGCGGGCAAGGACAAGGAGAAGGCGTTCTATGGCATCGACCAGGACGTCTATGCCTTCGCCGATTTCATCAAGCAGTTCCTGAGCAAGTATCAGCGCTGGAATTCGCCGCGCTACCTCTTCGGCGAAAGCTACGGCACGCCGCGCGCGGTCGCGCTGGCAGCGCGGCTGCAGGGCTCGGATTCCGTCGATCTCAACGGCATCATGCTGCTTTCAACCACGTTGGCGTTCGATTTCTGGGCCGATGCGCCGCAGTGGAACCCCGGCAACGACCTGCCCTACGTGATCACCCTGCCGACTTATGCTGCCACCGCCTGGTATCACAACCGCGTGCCCGGTGGCCGTCCGGCGGCGCTGGAGCCGTTCCTCGCTGAGGCCGAACGCTTTGCCACGGGCGAGTATGCCGCCGCCCTGATCGAGGGG
>CANGJI010000120.1 GCA_947454135.1 Sphingomonadaceae bacterium | reverse complement strand
TTCTCCGCGCTTGCCGCCAAGCAGGCCGTCATCGAGTATCCGGTGGTAGTCAAGGCCGACGTGCAGGGTTCGACCGAGGCGATCGTCAATGCGCTCAACCGCATTTCGACCGACGAGATCAAGGTCCGCATCCTCGCCTCGGGCGTCGGCGCGATCACCGAAAGCGACGTCAACCTCGCGCAGGCGAGCGGCGCGCCGATCATCGGCTTCAACGTCCGTCCGAACGCCAAGGCGCGCGAACTGGTCGAGCGCTTCAAGGTGCGCATGAAGTACTTCGACGTGATCTATCAGCTCACCGATGACATCCGCCTCGAAATGGCCGGCCAGCTCGGGCCGGAGCGGATCGAGACCGTGGTTGGCCGCGCCGAGGTCAAGGAAGTGTTCCCCGCCGGCAAGCGCGACAAGGCTGCGGGTCTGCTCGTGGTCGAGGGCTTCATCCGCAAGGGCATCAACGCCCGCCTCACGCGCAACGATGTCATCATCTCGCAGACGCTCATCCACTCGCTGCGCCGCTTCAAGGACGACGTCGCCGAAGTGCGCGCTGGCCTCGAGTGCGGTGTGGTGCTGGCCGATACGAACGACGTGAAGCCGGGCGATCAGCTTGAAGTCTTCGAGGTCGAGGAGCGCGTGCGGACGCTGTGATCCCGGTTTCCCCTCCTGCTTGCGGGAGGGGCTAGGGGTGGGCACGTGGCCGTAAGGCCGCGTTGTTCCATACCTGGCGGCTTGCGAAAACCCACCCCCGACCCCTCCCGCAGGCGGGAGGGGGGAGAACAGAATGCCCCGCTACGTCGCTCTCCTCGGCTCCATCAACGTCGGCGGCAATCGCCTCTCGATGGCGGAGCTGCGCGAGGCGTTCGAGCGTGAGGGGCTGGAGCAGGTCGAGACCGTGATCGCCAGCGGCAATGTGCTGTTCGAGCATGAGGAGCGTCCGGCCGAGGGCCTTGCCGAAATGCTCGAATGGATCGTCGAGGACCGGTTCGGTTTTCGCAGCATGGTGGCGGTGCTGGGCAAGGCGGAATTGCGCAGCGCGATCGAGGACAATCCGTTCACCGGCGACGGGGCGGACGCGAATGTCCATACCATGTTCCTCGATGGCGAGGTCGATCCGGCGCAGTTTCGCGTGCTGGTAGCCGATCAGGCGGATCGCGGCCCCGAAAGGCTCGCAATGGGTCCGCGTGCGCTCTATATCGATTTTGTCGAAGGCGTTTCGGCCAGCCGGATGTCGGGCGCGTTCCTCGAACGTCGGCTCGGCCGGCGTGGCACCGCCCGCAATGTACGCTCGCTCGCTCGTATACTGGCGAAGATGGGCTGAAGGACGAACAGTTTATGGCAAAGCCGCCCGCATCCCCGGAAACCCGCTCGGTCCGCCTGCTCAAGGTGGGCGAACAGGTGCGCCACATCCTCTCCGAACTGCTGATGCGGCAGGAAGTGCATGATGACGTGCTGACGGCGCACTCGGTCTCGGTGACCGAAGTGCGCATGTCGCCCGATCTGCGCCACGCGACCGCCTTCATCAAGCCGCTGCTCGGTGCGAACGAGGAAGCCGTGCTGAAGGCGCTGCGCACCAATACCGCGTTCTTCCAGAAGGAAGTCGCCCAACGCCTGCGCCTCAAGTACGCCGCGAAAATGCGCTTTCAGGCCGACGAGAGCTTCGATGTGGCGAGCCATATCGACAAGCTGCTCGCCGATCCGCGCGTGGCGCGTGATATCGGCGAACAAGCCGCGGGCGATTAACCAGGCACCATCCGCGCACGGATGGTGACCTTGACCATCGCCCCGATGATGAAGGGAAAGGCCGTCATCCCGAACTGGCGGCGGTCGATCACTCCGGTGCCGACAATCGAGATGGGCTGGGTGCCGCCCGTGGAAAAGGGCGGGACCGAAAACGTCACGGCCAGCTTGATCGGCCGGGTCACCCCGCGCGCGGTGATGTTGCCTTCGACTTCGGCGGTCCTGTCGCCCGTCATGTGCAGCCGCCGCCCGACAAAGCGCAAGGTGGGATAGCGCGCCACATCGAAGAAGCTCTTGCCTTTCAGTGTCTTGGCCTGCGAATCTCCCGTCGTCAGCGTCCGTGCGTCGATGTCGACCACCATGTCGAGCGCTTCGAGATCGGCGAACGAGAGGTTGAACGTGCCGGACATATCGGGAAAGCTCGCCGTCTTGGTGGCGATACCGAAGAAGGCGACCTTCGCATCGACGCGGCTGGCGCTGCGATCGACCACATAGCGCAGGTCCCCGGCCATGGCCGCTGCGGGGAGCAGCACCAGCGCAAGGGCTGCGAGGGCCGAAAGCAGGCGGGAAAATGCGGACGACATGCCGGACATTATGGTGGGCCTCATGTGAACGGACCGTGACGGACGGCAATCCGGCCCGGCGGGAGGACGTGCTTTGCGAGATTTCGCAGTGGCCCGGATCGGCCGGAGCTTGGCTTTCCGGCTGCAATGCCTATGTGAGCCTCGCAATGGCAAGCCTCCCTTTCCGCCACTTCGCCCGAAAGCCCCGCACGCGATGAGTATTGAAGCGCTCTATGTTCCGCTGGAGGATGCGGGTCTGAGGATCGAGCCGCTGCGCGAGGATCATCGCGAAGCCCTGCGTGCAGCGTGCGCGCAGGATAACGAGATCTGGGCGATCTACCCATTCTGCTATGTGGGTGAGCACTTCGATCCGCAGTTCGACAGCCTGCTGCAAGGCCCGCCGGGGCGCTGCGTCTATGCGGTCATGCTGGACGGCGTGGTGGTCGGGATGACCGCCTGGATCCTGTTCGGCGATCCGGCCTGGTCGATCGAGATCGGCAACAGCTTCATTCTGCCTTCCTTGCGCAGCACCGGGTTCAACGGGCGGCTCAAGCGCCTGATGATCGACCATGTGTTTGCCTGCGGCCTCGAACGCGTGGTGTTCAAGGTCGACGTGATCAATACCCGCAGCCGCGCCGCCGTGCGCAAGCTGGGGGCCGTGGAAGAAGGGATCATGCGCCGCGAGCGCAAGACCTGGAACGGGCGCGTGCGCGACACGGTGATCTATGGGTTGCTGCGTGAGGACTGGCAGGCGGTGCGCGGGTGACGGGCACGCTCTATCTGATCGCGACCCTTGTGGTGCCGATGGTCTTTGCCATCGTGCTCCACGAAATCGCCCACGGCTGGGCCGCGCGGTTGCTGGGCGATCCGACTGCGTACGAACGCGGGCGGCTGAGCCTCAATCCGCTGCGGCACGTCGATCCGATGGGGACGCTGATCCTGCCGGGAATGCTAAAGCTTCTGGGCCTGCCGGTGTTCGGCTGGGCCAAGCCGGTGCCGGTGAACTACATGCACCTGCGCCAGCCCAAGCGGGACATGGCATTCGTCGCGGCGGCAGGTCCGCTGACCAATTTCGTGCTGGCAGCGCTGGCGGCAGTCGCCTTCGGGCTGCTGCTGCGCAGCGTCGATCCGCAAGGAACGCCGGGCTGGGGCACCCTGTTCGCTGCGGACAACCTGAAGAACTTCATCGCGATCAACGTGTTCCTCGGTACGTTCAACCTGCTGCCGCTGCCGCCCTTCGATGGCTCGCGCATCGTGCGGGGCCTTGCCCCTGAGGCAGGCGTGCGGCTGCTCGACCGGATCGAGCCAATCGGCATTCCGCTGTTCATGGTGGTGTTCATCGTGCTGCCCTGGGCCTTTCCGGGCCTCCACATCGTCGACCGCGTGGTCGGCCCGCCGATGGAATGGATGCTCTCGGCATTCGAGCACATCGTTGTGCTGGTAGCCGGGCCGGAGCTGAATTGAGCGTTCTGGGATGGTGAACGGCTGGATCATTCTCGACAAGCCGCACGGGCTTGGTTCGACGCAGGCGGTGGGGGCGGTGAAGCGCAACTTGCGCGAGGCGGGCCTTGGCAAGGTCAAGGTCGGCCATGGCGGCACGCTCGATCCGCTGGCGACGGGCATCCTCCCCATCGCACTGGGCGAGGCGACCAAGCTGGCCGGGCGGATGCTCGATGCGAGCAAGGAATACGCCTTCACCATTCGTTTCGGGGAAGAGACCGATACGCTCGATCTGGAAGGCAAGGTGATCGCACAGAGCGCCGTGCGGCCGACGCGGAGCGAGATCGAAGCCGTGCTGCCGCGCTTTACCGGGCCGATCGAACAGGTGCCGCCGGCCTATTCGGCGATCATGGTGGACGGCGAGCGAGCCTATGATCTGGCGCGGGCAGGGGAGGAGGTCGTCCTCAAGTCGCGCGCGGTCACGATCCATTCCCTCACCATCACGCAGGTCGGCGAGGGGGAAGTGACCCTCATCGCCCACGTTTCCAAGGGCACCTATATCCGCAGCCTTGCGCGCGATATTGCGCGGGCGCTGGGCACGGTCGGGCACGTGACGATGCTGCGCCGCCTGCGTGCGGGGCCATTCGGCCTGGCTCAAGCGATTTCACTGGACAAATTGAACGAGGTGGGTAAGGGCGCACCCCTTGAACACGTACTCTTGCCGCTGGAGGCAGGGCTGGTCGACATCCCGGCTCTTGACCTTACGCCCGAGCAGGCAAGGGCGGTCCGCCAGGGCCGCGTTCTTGACGGGCTGCCCCATAACGACGGGCTTTACTGGGTTCGCTCCGGAACTGTTCCGGTCGCCTTGGTCGAGCTTTCAGGCATGAGCCTGAGCGTTGTGCGGGGTTTCAACCTTCCCGATGTCGCGGAGTAGATACTATGTCGGTTACCCCTGAAAAGAAGCAGGCGATCATTGCGGACAACGCCCGCGCGACCAACGACACGGGTTCGCCCGAAGTGCAGGTCGCGATCCTGACGAGCCGCATCCAGACCCTGACCGAGCACTTCAAGGCTCACCACAAGGACAACCATTCGCGCCGCGGGCTGCTGATGATGGTCAACAAGCGGCGCTCGCTGCTGGACTATCTCAAGAAAAAGGATGTGGCGCGCTACAATGCCCTCATCCAGAAGCTCGGTCTGCGCAAGTAACCAAGCGGAAAGCGGCCCTAACATGGGCCGCTTTTTGCATCTGGCACCCGCTTTGCAATCCGGCAGGCGGGATCTCCGGGGGCCGCAAACAGGCCCCGCACCGGACCGGGACGGCACACCCGGCAGCAAACCCCGCACGCAATAGGGCGGCGGGCTGAAGGAAAAGACATGTTCGACGTCAAGACAGTATCGCTGGAGTGGGGCGGCAAGACCCTCACTCTGGAAACCGGCCGCATTGCCCGTCAGGCTGACGGCGCGGTCCTCGCCACCTATGGCGAAACCGTTGTGCTCTGCGCGGTGACTGCCGCCAAGAAGGTCAAGGAAGGCCAGGACTTCTTCCCGCTGACCGTGCACTATCAGGAAAAGTTCTCGGCCGCCGGGCGCATCCCGGGCGGCTTCTTCAAGCGCGAACGCGGCGCGACGGAAAAGGAAACGCTGGTTTCCCGTCTGATCGACCGCCCGGTCCGTCCGCTGTTCCCCGAAGGTTTCTACAACGAGATCAACGTCATCGCCCAGGTGCTGAGCTATGACGGCGAGACCGAACCCGATATCGTCGCGATGATCGCCGCCTCGGCCGCGCTGACCATCTCGGGCGTGCCCTTCATGGGCCCGATCGGCGCTGCGCGCGTCGGCTTCAAGGACGGCGAATACCAGCTGAACCCTTCGATGTCGCAGGTTGCCGAAGGCCGCCTCGATCTCGTCGTTGCCGCCACCGATGCGGCCGTGATGATGGTCGAATCCGAAGCCAAGGAACTGACCGAGGACGAGATGCTCGGCGCGGTCATGTTTGCGCATGACGAGATCCGCAAGGTTGTCGGCGCCATCATCTCGCTCGCTGAGAAGGCCGCCAAGGATCCCTGGGAAATCGACCTCACCGACAACACGGCGGAGATCAAGGCCAAGCTCAAGGCGCTCGTCGGCGCCGATGTGGCTGCGGCTTACAAGATCACGGACAAGTCGGCACGTTCGAACGCGCTGAACGAAGCGCGCGCCAAGGCGAAGGAAGCTTTTGCCGAGGAAGGCCCGCAGACCCAGATGGTCGCGATGAAGACCATGAAGAAGGTCGAAGCGGACATCGTTCGCGGCGCCATCCTCAAGGACGGCCAGCGCATCGACGGGCGTACCACCACGCAGATCCGTCCGATCGAATCGATCGTCGGCTTCCTGCCGCGTACGCACGGTTCCTCACTGTTCACGCGCGGTGAAACGCAGGCGATCTGCACCACCACGCTGGGCACCAAGGACGCCGAGCAGATGATCGACGGGCTCGACGGCCTGTCGTATCAGCGCTTCATGCTGCACTACAACTTCCCGCCCTACTCGGTCGGCGAAGTGGGCCGCTTCGGTGCGCCGGGCCGCCGCGAGGTTGGCCACGGCAAGCTGGCATGGCGCGCGCTGCACCCGGTGCTGCCTTCGAAGGAAGACTTCCCCTACACGATCCGCGTTCTCTCGGACATCACCGAGTCGAACGGTTCCTCCTCGATGGCGACTGTCTGCGGCGGCTGCCTTTCGATGATGGACGCCGGCGTTCCCATCGAGCGTCCGGTTTCGGGCATCGCCATGGGCCTCATCCTTGAAGGCGACGAGTTCGCCGTCCTTTCGGACATCCTGGGCGACGAGGATCACCTCGGCGACATGGACTTCAAGGTTGCCGGCACCAGCGCTGGCATCACCACGATGCAGATGGACATCAAGATCGCGGGCATCACGCGCGAGATCATGGCCAAGGCGCTGCACCAGGCGAGCGAAGGCCGCGCCCACATCCTTGGCGAAATGACCAAGGCACTGGGTTCGGCTCGTACCGAGCTTTCGGCCCACGCACCGCGCATCGAGAC
>CANGJI010000119.1 GCA_947454135.1 Sphingomonadaceae bacterium | reverse complement strand
GGGCTGGTCATCCATTATTTCAGCGGAATCGAGGCGCTTGTCGCGGCGACTTATGCCCATGTCGAAGACAGGGTGAACGAAGCCATCGACCAGGCCGTGGAGGCCGCGGGCGCCGATCCGCGCGCGCGGCTGGACGCCTACGTGACGGCGAGCTTCGCGCCCCCGATTGCCGACCCGCAACTGCTATCGACCTGGATCGCGTTCTGGAGCCTCGTTGCCGCACGGCCGGCCATCGCCGCGCAGCACGACGAACAATACTCGGGCTCACGCGCGCGGCTCGAGGCCTTGCTGGGCGACTGCGGCGTGCCAACCGGGCGGCAGCGCCGCGATGCCATTGCCGTCTCCGCGCTGGTCGACGGGCTGTGGCTCGAGCTGTGCCTGTCGCCCGGCTGCTTCAGCGCGGAGGAAGCGGGCGACATCGCGCGCCGCTTCCTCGATACGCTTATTTCGTCAGGTCGGTGACCAGCGAGAGATAGTAGGTGATGCCGGGGCGGATATTCTCCAGCCGGACGCGTTCGTTGAGGCCGTGCGAGAATTCCTCGCTGTCCTTGGTGAACAGCGGGCTCGCGCCATAGGCGGGGATGCCGAGGCGGCGATAATACATGCTGTCCGAAGCGCCCGAGCTCTGCGAGGGAACGACCGCGATGTCCTTGCCCCAGGCCTTGCGGATCGCCTTGGTCGAGGCGGCAACGAAATCGGGGCGCATCGGCGAGGCCTGCGTCTCGAACGAACCTTCGGTCACGTCAGTGATCTTGACCTCGGGCTGGTTCACCACCTTGGCGAGCTGGTCCATGATCTCGGCGCGGCTGTGGCCGGGGAAGATGCGGCAGTTGATATAGGCCGTGGCGCGCTGCGGCAGCGCATTGAGCGCGTGGCCGGCATCCGCCATCGTCGGCACGCAAGTGGTGCCGACCTTGCCGACCATCGCAGGATTGGCGCGCAGCACGGCAACCGCGTCCGCATCGGCCGGATTGGCGGCGAAAGCGCGCATCGCGGCGGCGGTCTTCGGATCGGCCTCGAAGGGAGCTGCCTGCGTGAAATAGGCCTTGGTCAGCGCGTTCTGCTCCGCCGGGAAGTGATAGGCGCCCAGCTTGACGAGCGCGGAAGCCAGCTGGACAATCGCGTTCTCAGGGCGCGGAGCAGAGCTGTGGCCGCCGGGGTTGGTCACTTCCAGCTTGAAATCGCCGTACGTCTTCTCGGCGCCGTCCCACACCCAGTAGAGCGGCTTGCCTGCCGCTTCGTCGAGCTTGCCGCCGCCGGCATCGGCGTTGATGACGAGCTCGGCATCCTTGAGCTTGTCGGCAATGAGGCCGGTGGTCTTCATCACCGTTTCCTCGTCGCCCGAGAATTCGATGACGATGGTGCGGCGCGGCTTGTAGCCCTGACGGCGCAGCTCGATCAGCGAGGAGAGCGCGGTGGCGCCGTTGAACTTCATGTCGGTCGCGCCGCGGCCATAGAGGATGCCGTCCTCGACCACGGGAGTGAAAGGATCGCGCTTCCAGTCGGACGGCTTGGCCTCGACCACGTCCATATGGCCCGAGATGACGAGCGGCTTGAGCTTGGGGTCGCTGCCCGGCCAGGTGGCGATGATGTAGGCGGTGTCGTCGACCGGAGTGATCTCGATATCGCCTTCCTTCCAGCCGCCGGCCAGCAGCGCCTGCTTGTAGAGCTTGGCAACGTCGATGGTGCGGTTGTTTTCACCGCGCACCGAGCGGATCGCGATGGATTTGGTGGCAAGATCGAGCACTTGCGCTTCGGCAGCGGGATAGCCGGCAGGGGTGGCAGCAAGGACCGGAAGCGGCGCGAGCGCGAGGATCGAAACAGCGGCAAGACGGAATGGGGACATGGCGTTACGGGACTCCTGATGTCCCTCGACGCTGGCGGGCTATGCTGCTGCGCGCAAGATGTTTTCTTCAGCGTCGCGCGGGGTGGCGCGCCGCGCGCCTGCCCACCCCAAACCCCTCCCGCAAGCGGGAGGGGCTTATACGTGGCGCTTTGTCGCCCTGTCGCGCTTGCGGGAAGGGCTTACCCTCTTCTCCCCTCCCGCTTGCGGGAGGGGTTGGGGGTGGGCCTTCGCTTCAGCGCTCCACCTTGGTCGCGTCGAAAGTGCCGAGCCCCGGCTTGAAGCTCTTCTCGTCGAGGAACTGGCGCGTGGCTTCCTTGCGCGCGGCGGCGCCGCCGAAGCTGTGCAAGGCTTCCTGCGCGCGGATCTGGTAGTCGAGGGCGTTGTCGTAGGTCATGTCGACCATGCGGCGCATCGTCCACTTGGTGGCGCGCAGGGAGTGGCTGTCCTTCTTCTTGAGCGCGTTGGCGATTTCGAGGACGCGCTCGCGCAGTTTTTCCGCCGGCACCGCCTCGGTGACGAGCCCCTGCGCCTCGGCCTGCTTGCCGGTGAGGTTCTCGCCCATCATCGCGTGGTACATGGCCTTGCGGAACGGCATGAGTTCCTGCGCGACCTTGGACGCGCCGCCGCCCGGGAGGATGCCCCAGTTGATTTCGGAGAGGCCGAACTGCGCGTCCTCGCTGGCGATGGCGATGTCGCAGCCGAACAGCGGGCCGTAGCCGCCGCCGAAGCACCAGCCGTTGATCATCGCGATCGTCGGCTTTTCATACCAGCGCAGCCGCTCGAACCAGCCGTAGCTTTCGCGCTGCGACTTGCGGATGGCGCCGAGGCCCTGGGCTTCGGTTTCACGGAAGTATTCCTTGAGGTCCATGCCGGCGGTCCAGGCCTCGCCCTCACCCGTCAGCACGAGCACGCGCACGTCATCGCGGAATTCGAGCTCTTCGAGCACCGCCTTCATGCGGCGGTTGAGCTTGGGGCTCATGCAATTGCGCTTCTCCGGCCGGTTGAAGGCCACCCAGGCGATGCCGTCATCGACGCAGAAGGCAACGGTGTCCTCCTCGGCGCGGTCGGGCTTGGGGGCGATCGGGGTCTGGTCGGTCACGGCGTGTCCTCTCGGATGAAACAGGGCTTATGGGTTATGCTGTATAACACTTCCTGAGTCGGCGCAACTTGGGCCGAATACGGCACTGTGCGGAGGACAACGGGGGCCTTCGAAGTGGTTACAACCGCAACGGACGCAAAACCTGCACTAAAGGACAGGATCGCGACCCGAGGGCCTGTGAACGATCACTGCATACGAATGCAGCATTTGATTATAATGCAAATTTCTCACTCTGAAATCGCTTGAAAGCCTGCTTTTGCGTGAGTGAAGTGCATTAATTGCAACTGCTACGTTATGTTTCGCACTTGCGAAGAACCGAGTCGAAGCGCACATCGATGAAGCCTTTCAGGCATCCTCTCCCAAACTTTCAAAGGGCCATCCGGCAACGGGTGGCCCCTTTTTTTGGTCCGGTTCCGGGAGAAGAGCGCTGGCTGCGTTTCGCACCCTGCCGAACTGCGATCTCCGCCAATCCTCATCGCTTCGTCATTCCAGCCAGGGCGGCTGCGGGAGCGTTTGCGGCTCTGGATTCCCGCCTCCGCGGGAATGACGAGGGGGCAGAGGAATGACGAAGGGGGCACAGGAATAACGAGGGGCGCGCGGGAATGACGAAGTGGGCGCGGGGTCAGGCGTTCGGCAGGATCACCGTGCGGCCGATCACCCGGCGTTCGCGCATGGCGAGGTAGGCCTCGCGCCAATTGGCCAGCGGCACGGCGGAATGAACGTGAGGGCGGATGCGGCCCTCTTCGGCGAGGCGCTGGATCGCGGCCATGTCCTCGCGGCCGCGCTCGGGAAAGCGGCGGCCATATTCGCCCGCGCGCACGCCGACGACCGAGAAGCCCTTGATCAGCGGGATATTGGTGCGCACCTCGGCGATGCGCCCTCCGGCAAAGCCGACAACGAGGAGGCGGCCTCCGAACGCCGTATAGCGGCAGGCCTCATCGAACACATCGCCGCCGACCGGATCGTAGACGAGATCGGCACCGAGCCCGCCGGTGAGTTCGAGGATCTGTTCGCGCAGGCCCGTGGGGCCGGCCAGCACATGATCGGGTGCATAGAGGCGCTGAATTGCCGCGCGCTTCTCCGGCGTCGAGGCGGCGGCGATGACGGTGAGGCCAAGTGCCTTGCCGAGATCGACGGCGGCAAGCCCCACCCCGCCCGCCGCGCCGTGGACGACCAGCGTTTCGCCCGGCTCGGCCCGGCCGATGCGGGCGATGGCGGTGTACGCCGTGATATAGGCCGCACGCAGGGCCGCGCCTTCGGCATAGGTCATGCTGTCGGGCAGCGGCATCAGGGCGGCATCGGCATAGACGCCGTATTGCACGACAGCGCCGGTGAGCGTGGCGACGATCACCCTGTCGCCCGCCTGCCAGCGGCTCCCCTCACCCGCCGCGACGACTTCTCCGGCGGCTTCCATGCCCGGGACGAAGGGTAGCGGCGGTTTCGCCTGATAGAGCCCTTCCGTCATCAGCAGATCGGGAAAGCCCAGCGAAGCGGCCTCGATCCGCACCAGCGCCTGCCCCTCACCCGGCAGCGGAACCGGACGCTCGGCCAGCGCGACCCCGGCGAGATCGGGCGCAAGGGCCTGCACTTCGAGCGCCTTCATCGTTTGCGGCACGGTGGCGGGAACGGCCTCGGACATCCGGCGAAATCCTCTCGTTTCTTCGTTCTGCGCGCTCCTATGCGAAGACGCGGGCGCGGCTGCAATCGTATTCCTGCCCTCACATACCTTTGCGGGACAGGTTGCGGCTTCAGATCGCTTGCCGCGAGCGCCTTCCCTCGCCTAGGCTCTCATCCGTAAAGCCGGGGGAGGCTGGACAGCAAAAGGGTCTATGGGGGCCGAGGGCCGCTTGAGAAGCCCGGCGCCTTGCCACACCCGGCAGGTGGAGTGATGTTCCGTGCGCCTCGATAGCCGAGACCAGAATGCAGCCGGTGCCACGAGCACCGACATGCAGGCCCATATTCTTGACGTACTGCGTCACCGCGTGGGCAAGGACGTCCATTCCGCCACACCGCACGACTGGTTTACCGCGACCGTCTACGCGCTGCGCGACAAGGTGATCGACCAGTGGATGGAATCGACCCACCGCACCTATGAAGCGGGTGGCAAGCGGGTCTATTATCTCAGCCTCGAATTCCTCATCGGACGGCTGCTGCGCGACGCGCTCTCGAACATGGGCCTGACGCGCGAGATGGAAAAGGCGCTGCGCTCCTACGGGTTCGACCTTTCCGCGATCGAGGATCTGGAACCCGATGCGGCGCTCGGCAACGGGGGCCTCGGGCGCCTTGCCGCGTGTTTCATGGAAAGCCTCGCCAGCCTTGACATCCCGGCTTACGGCTATGGCATCCGCTATGTGAACGGCATGTTCCGCCAGCGCATCGACGATGGCTGGCAGGTGGAACTGCCCGAGACCTGGCTCAGCCACGGCAACCCCTGGGAATTCGACCGCCGCGAGAGCGCCTACCGTATCGGCTTTGGCGGCGAAGTGGTGGACAAGGGCGACCGGGTGGAATGGGTTCCGGCCGAACAGGTCGAAGCCTCGGCGGTCGATACGCCGGTGGTCGGCTGGCGCGGCAAGCGGGTCAACACGCTGCGGCTGTGGACCGCGAGCGCGCTCGATCCGATCCGCCTCGATGCCTTCAACGCGGGCGACTATGCCGGAGCGCTGGCTGAGGAAGTGCGCTCCGAAACGCTGGTGCGCGTGCTCTATCCGGCGGATTCCAGCCCGGCCGGGCAGGAACTGCGGCTGCGGCAGGAGTACTTCTTCACCTCGGCCTCGATCCAGGACATCGTGCGGCGGCACGTGCAGACCTACGGCACAATCGAAAGCCTGCCCGACAAGGCGGCGATCCAGCTCAACGACACCCACCCCGCCGTCGCGGTCGCGGAACTGATGCGGCTGCTGGTCGATGTCCATGGCCTCGATTTCAACGAGGCGTGGGACCTGACGCGCAAGACCATCGCCTATACCAACCACACCCTGCTCCCCGAAGCGCTGGAAAGCTGGCCGCTGCCGCTGTTCGAGCGGCTGCTGCCGCGCCACATGCAGATCATCTACGCGATCAACAGCCGCGTGCTGCGCGAGGCGCGCAAGGCGGGAGCCGATGACCGCGCCATATCGGCCATCAGCCTGATCGACGAGGCGGGCGAGCGCCGCGTGCGCATGGCGAACCTTGCGTTCGTCGGCGCGCACAGCGTGAACGGGGTGGCCGCGCTCCATACCGATCTGATGAAGTCCACGGTCTTTTCCGACCTGCACGGGCTCTATCCGACACGGATCAACAACAAGACCAACGGCGTGACGCCGCGCCGGTGGCTGCAGCAGTGCAATCCGGGGCTGACGAGCGTGATCACCGACGCGATCGGCCCGGCGTTCCTTGATGATGCGGAAAAGCTGGCCGACCTCAATGCGCTGGCCAGCGATGCCGCGCTGGGCGAGCGGATCGCCGAAGTGAAGCGCGCCAACAAGGTCGCGCTTGCAGCCTATGTGCGCCAGACGATGGGCATCCGGCTCGATCCCGATGCGCTGTTCGACGTGCAGATCAAGCGCATCCACGAATACAAGCGCCAGCTGCTCAATCTGGTCGAGACGGTGGCGCTCTATGACCAGATCCGCAGCCATCCGGAGCGCGACTGGGTGCCGCGCGTGAAGATCTTCGGCGGCAAGGCGGCTTCGAGCTATCACAACGCCAAGCTGATCATCAAACTGGCGAGCGACATCGCGCGGCGCGTGAATGCGGACCCGTCCGTGGGCGGCCTGCTCAAGGTCGTGTTCATGCCGGACTACAACGTTTCGAAGGCCGAGCGGATCATTCCGGCGGCGGACCTATCGGAGCAGATCAGCACCGCAGGGATGGAAGCTTCGGGCACCGGCAACATGAAG
>CANGJI010000118.1 GCA_947454135.1 Sphingomonadaceae bacterium | reverse complement strand
GGCGGGCGCAATTTCGGCCATCTCGCCTACCGGGTCAGCAATATCTACGAGACTTGCGCGAAGATTCAGGCCGCAGGCCACATCATTCACCGCCCCCCGCGCGATGGCCACATGGCCTTCGTGAAGAGCCCGGACGGGATCTCGATCGAGCTGCTGCAGGATGGCCATCTCGAACCCGCCGAGCCGTGGGTGAGCATGGAGAACACCGGCACCTGGTGAGGCACCGCGCGTCCCCGCGCAGGCGGGGACGCTGTTGCTAGGCTGCCGCGCGTTCGCGCCGCAGCATCAGCAGCGCGTAGAGCGCCGGCAGGAAGAACAGCGTCAGTGCGGTGCCCACAAGCGTGCCGCCGATCAGCACGACCGCGAGCGGGCCCCAGAAGCTGGAGAGCGTGAGCGGCAGGAACGCGAGCACGGCGGCGAGCGCGGTCAGCAGCACGGGGCGGGCGCGTCTGACCGTCGCCTCGATCACCGCGGCTTCAAGGGCAAGGCCGCGCGCGCGTTCGTGGTCGATCTGGTCAACGAGGATCAGCGTGTTGCGCATGATGATCCCGGCAAGACCAATGAGGCCGAGGATCGCGTTGAAACCGAACGAGAAGCCGGTGACGAGCAGCGCCGGGATCGCGCCGAGCAGGCCCAGCGGCGCCGTCGCGAAGACGAGCCCGGTCATGCGGAACGAGCGCGTCTGCAGCATGAGCACGAGCAGCATCATCCCGATCATCACCGGGAACAGCGGGGCGAGAGCCTGATTGGCCTTGCCCGCTTCCTCGACCGAACCGGCGGCGGTGATGGTGTAGCCGGCCGGCAGCTTTGCGATCAGCGGCTTGAGCCTTGGCAGGATGGCATCGGTCACATCGGCAGGCTGGACGCCCTTCACGATATCGGCGCGCACGGTCATCGTCGGCACGCGGTTGCGCCGCACGAGGAGCGGGTCCTCGCTGGTGGGGACGATCTTCGCGACTTGCGCGAGGGTAACCCCGCTGCCGCTGGCAGTGCCGATCACGAGACTGCCAAGATCGCCCAGCGCATGGCGTTCTGGGCCGGGGGTGCGCACGACGACATCGGTCGTGCGGTCGCCGTATCGTGCCTGCGCGACGGTGGTGCCCGAGATCAGCGCCGAAACCTGCCGCGCAACGCTCGCGGGATCGAGACCGAGCAGGCGCAGGCGGTCGTTGTCGAACTGCAGCGTGACGGACGGCGTGCGGTCGCCCCAATCGGTGTTGACCGCGACTGTCTCGGGATTGGCACGGACCACATCGGCAACCTGCGCGGAGATGCGGCGTAGCTGATCGGGATCGGGGCCGGTGACGCGGAAGGCGACCGGATAGGGGACCGGCGGGCCGAACAGCAGGCTGAGTGCGCGGACCCGTGCGCCCTGATAGCGGCCATCGGCGGCCAGCTTCTGGACCGCGAGCTTCAGCCTGTCGCGCGAGGCGGGGCTGTGGGTCAGCACGATCAGCTTGGCGAAAGCGGGATCGGCGGGCTCGGGATTGAGCGAGAGGAAGAAGCGCGGGGCGCCGCCACCGAGGTAGCTGTCGACATAGCGGACTTCGGCCTTGAGTTCGGGCCGGGTGAGCAGATCGTGCTCGATCTTCTCGACCACGCTGCGCGTTGCCATGAGGCTGGAGCCGTGGGGATTGTAGACTTCGACCAGCAGTTCGGGGCGGTCCGAGATCGGGAAGAACTGCTTGGGGATGGCGACGACGAGGAGCACCGCGCAGATCACCATTCCGGCGAGGACCGACAGTGTCACGCGGCTGCGCTGCGCCACGCTGCGGGTGATCCAAGTGCGCAGGCGTTCGTAGCGGGGGGTGGCGTAGATCGCATCGTGCCCGCCTGTGACAGGCTTGATATCCGGGATGAGCCTGACCCCGAGGTAGGGCGTGAAGTAGACCGCGACGACCCACGATACGATGAGCGCGAAGCCGACGATCCAGAAGATGTTGCCGGCATACTCGCCCGCCGAGGACTTCGCGAAGCCGATGGGGAGGAAGCCGACGATGGTGACAATCGTGCCCGCCAGCATCGGCCCGGCGGTTGCACCCCAGGCATAGGTGGCGGCTTCGACGCGGCTGAGGCCTTCCTCCAGCTTCACCACCATCATCTCGATGGCGATGATCGCATCGTCCACCAGCAGGCCGAGGCTGAGGATGAGCGCGCCCAGCGTGATGCGATCGAACTGGCGATCGGTGAGCAGCATGATGACGAAGACAGCCGCGAGCGTGAGCGGCACCGACAGCGCCACGACAATGCCCACGCGCCAGCCGAGCGCGATGAGGCTGACGACCATGACGACGCTCAGTGCGACGGCGAACTTGAGCATGAACTCGCCGTAGGCTTCCTGGATGTTTGCGGCCTGATCGGCGACTTCGGTGGCGGTCACCCCCAAGGGGAGCCCCTTGCGGATCTCGTCCAGCTTGCCGTTGAGCGCGCGGCCGAGGGTCAGCCCGTTGTAGCCCGGGTGCATGACCACGCCGAGCATGACCGCTTCGCCGCCCTGATGGCGCACCTGATAGCTGGGCGGATCCTCGTAGCCGCGGCGGACGTCCGCGACATCGCCGATGTGCAGCACGCGGCCCGCAGCGGCGATCGGCGTGGCGCGCACGGCATCGAGATCGTCGAAGGCGCCGGTCACGCGGATCGGCACGAGGCGAGAGCCGGTCTCGAACTGGGCGGCGGGCTGGACGAGATTCTGCGCCGCCAGCGCGCCGAGCACGGCATCGGCGCCGATGCCCAGCGTGGCCAGCTTGCGATTGGAGAGCTCCACATAGATGCGCGGGCGCTGCTCGCCGATCAGCGCGACTTTCTTGACACCCTCGACATGCTGGAGCTCGCTGCGGATCGCCTCGGCGCGCTGGATTAGGGCGCGGTGGGGGAGGCCTTTCGCCTGCACCGCGATGAGCGAGAAGTAGACGTCGGAATACTCGTCGTTGACGATGGGGCCGATCACGCCGCGCGGCAGATTGAGCGCCTCATCGCTCATCTTCTTGCGGGCCTGATAGAACAGCTCCGGCGCATCCTTCGAGGGGGACTTGTCGCCGAAAACGATGGTGATGGTGAGGAAGCCGGGCCGGGTCTGCGTCTCGATCCGGTCGTAGTGCGGCAGTTCCTGCAGGCGCTTTTCGAGCCGGTCGGCGACCTGATCCTGCATTTCCTGTGCCGTGGCGCCGGGCCATGCGGCGGAGACGGTGAGCACCTTCAGGGTAAAACTGGGATCCTCGGCGCGGCCAAGCTGGAAGAAGGCGAAAATCCCGGCAGCCATCGCGGCCAGCAGGAGGAACAGCGTGACCGAGGGCTCCTTGACCGCGATGGCCGAAAGGTTTGGGCCTTTCACTTGGCGGCGCCCTGGCCTGCGCCTTCGGCCAGACGGACCTTCTGGCCGGGGCGGAGCAACTGGCCGCCAAGCGCGACGACGCGGGTGCCGGGCGGCACGGCGGATGCGGGAAGGAGGGCTTCTTCCTCGGTCAGGCGCAGCGGCTGGGCGCGCAGGAAGCGCAGGCTGCGATCCCCCTGCACGGCCCACACGCCTTGCCCCGCGCCGAGATCGACCAGCGCGCCGAGCGGGACGCGGGTGGTTGCGGCGCCCGCGCCGGGCAAGCGCACGGTGACCGTTGCGCCCAGCGGCGCGTCCTCGGGCGAGCCGGCGAGGACATAGCGCGCGGCAAACGTGCGGGTGAGCGGATCGGCGGTACCCGCCACTTCGCGCAAGGTGGCGGTGACCGGGGCGCTGCGGCCATAGACCGCCGCCTGCGCAGACCTTGGCAGGGCGGCGAGCGCGGTTTCCGGCACGGCGACGAGGGCTTCGCGCGCGCCGCTGCGGGCAAGGTGCAGGACGGGGGTGCCGGCGGCGACGACTTGCCCGGCTTCGGCCAGCACTTCGGTCACGACGCCGTCCGCATCGGCGACGAGCACCGCATATCCGCGCTGGTTGGCGGAATTTGAGGCACCGGCGCGGGCGGCGGAGAGGTTCGCGGCGGCGGCATCGCGCAGGGCGCGGGCGCCGTCGTAGGTCGACGGCGAGATTGCGCCGGTGGCGACGAGCGGACGCAGCCGGGCTTCATCGGCGGCAGTGCGTACGGCGTCGGCCTCGGCCGCGCGGACCTTGTCAGCGGCGGCAGCGGCGGCGAGGCCGAGATCGCGCGCATCGAGCCGGAACAGCGGCTGTCCCGCGCGGACATGCGCGCCAGCATCGACGAGGCGGGCCACGATCTTGCCGGGGACGCGGAAGGCAAGCGTGCTTTCGATGCGGGCATGGACCGTGCCGGTATAGGCATCGCCCGCTTGCGCCCCTGCGCCCTCGGCGAGGGCGATGGCGACGAGCGGTTCGGCAGGCTCGTTCGATGCGGAGCCGGAGCAGCCGGCGAGCAGCAGGGCGGCGAATGCCGTGGCGGAGATGATCCGGGCGGGAACGTGCATGCGGGGCCTCCGACCCCGGCACGGGGCTTGGACGACTCACCTATACGCTGCGCGAAAATTATCCGAAAGATGAAAAAACTTTTCGGTTTTCAGTTTTTAGTCCGGAGGGCTTCGAGCACCAGCCGGACAAGGCCGTCCGTTTCCTCCTCCAGCCTCTCGACGCCGAAGGTGTCGAGCATGACCGGGTGCCAGACCTTGGCCATGGCGAGGACGGCGGATGCGGAGGTTTCCTCCAGCGGGAGATCGGTGCGCATCACGCCCTGGCGCTGGCCTTCGGCAATGACGTGGCGAATGACGCCGTGGAGCGTGTCCATGAATTGCTGAACCGGCGGCCAATTGCCCCGCGTGGCGGCGAGGCAGAGGTCGCTCGATCGTCCGCCACGGAACAGGATATCGCGCATTTTCAGGGCGATATCCTTGCAAAGCTGCTCGAAAATGCGCAGCGGATCGGTCGAGGCCATGCGCGCGATCCGCCAGGCCTCGTCATCGACGGCGGCCAGCGTGCGGCTGGTCACGGCTTCGTCGATGGCCTGGCGATTGGCGAAGCTGCGATAGAGGTTGGCGGGCGACATGCCGAGCGCGCGGGCGACGTCGGTCACCGTCACTTTCTCGAACCCCATCGCGTCATAGAGTTGCTCGGCGGCGTCGAGGATCTCGTCGCGACGGTCCACCGTCGGCCGACCGGCTTTTCGCTTTTCTGAAAGAGCTGTATTGATTTTCATGAAAATATATATATTCTTTCATTATTCACAGGTCAAGGAGCCCTGCCATGCGCCCGCTTGTTCTAGGTCTTGCGGCCGCGGCGCTGCTGGGCGCAGTGGTCCCCGGCGCTCAGGCTTCCGCGCGTGTGCGGCCTGCTGCGCCTGTCTTGCCCGGTGCCTTCCGCAATGCCCCTTCTGCCAGCGATGCCGTGCCTCTGGAGCAGGGCTGGTGGAAGAGTTTCGGCGATCCGGTGCTGGACCGCCTTGTAGACGCTGCGCTGGCGGGCAACCTCGACATTGCGGCGGCGGCGGCGCGGCTCGAGCAGGCGGCGGCGGGGCTCAAGGCGGCCAAGGGCGCGCTGCAGCCGCAGGCCTCGCTCGATGGTTCGGCGGGGATCAAGCGGCAATCGATCGAGGACGTGCAGGGCCGCGCCTTCTCGCGCTTTCCCGGCTTTACGCGGACGGTCGAGCAATATGGCCTGAACGGCGCGGCTTCGTGGGAACTCGATCTGTTCGGGCGGCTCTCCGCAAGTGCCCGCGCGGCGCGGGCGGAGGCGGGTGCGGCAGATGCGGGCCTTGCCGGCGTGCGGCTGACGATCGCGGCGGAAGTCGTGAACACCTATATCGATGTGCGGGCGCTGGAGGCGCGGCTGGCTGTCGCGAAGGCGCGCGTGGCGGCGGCGCGCGATGCGGATCAGCTCCTGCGCCAAAGGGTGGAGCGCGGCGTGGCGGCCTTGACCGAAACCGACCGCAGTGGCGCGGAATTGGCGGGCGCGGCCGGGGTCGTTCCGGTGCTGGAGACGGCGCTGGAAGTGGAGCGTAACCGGCTCGACGTGCTGCTCGGCCGTGCGCCCGGGCAGGCTGCCGGTGATCTGACGGCGGCACAGATGGGTGCGGGCGGCATTCCCTGCGTGCGTCCGCCTGCCGTGCCCGATGGCCCGGCTTCGCTGCTGGCGCGGCGGCCCGATGTTGTTGCGGCGGAGCGGCTTGTCGCGGCCAGTGATGCGCGCGTGGCCGAAGCCATCCGCGCGCGCTATCCGCGCTTCACCATCTCGGGCTTTGCCGGGTTGCTTGCGAACGGGACGAGCAACCTGTTCACCGGCGGCGCGGTGCAGACCGGCGCGGGCGGCGCGATCAGCCTGCCGCTGTTCACCGGCGGGCGGCTGCGGGCGCAGCAAGCGGCGGCAGAAGCGAAGCTCAAGGAAGCGGTCGCGCAGTGGCAGCAGACCGCGCTGCAGGCCGCGGCAGATAGCGAGAATGCGCTGCTCGCGCTGACCAAGCGGAGCGAGCAGGCGGATGCGGCGATGGCGGTCGCGGCGCGGCTGGGCGATAGTCGGCAGCGGATCGAAACGGCGTTCCGGGCCGGCGCGGTCAGCCGGGTCGAAACGCTGGGGGTCGAACGCCAGCGGCTCGATGCCGAGGACGCGGCCATTGCCGCACGGGCCGAGGCGGCGCGGGCCGGTGTCGCGGCCTTTCGCGCGCTCGGCGGCGGTTGGCAGGCGTCAGGAGCGGCATCGCGGGCGTGAAGATCACCGCCTAGATGAGGCCGCCGCCCGCCTGAAGATGCCTGCCGAGGTGGGCGATGAACGCTTCGATCCGCGCGGGGAGCGCCGGGGTGGGGGCATGGACGGCGTAGATGCCGACATCCTGCGAGCCCTGATACTGCGGCAGTACGCGGGCCAGCGCGCCCGATGCGAGCGCCTCGTGGACATCCCACAAGGAGCGCAGGGCGAT
>CANGJI010000117.1 GCA_947454135.1 Sphingomonadaceae bacterium | reverse complement strand
CTCGACTTCGCTCGACACGAACTGAGGTGGATGGGGGTCGTTCTTACAGGCTCTGCCCGTCATCCACCGTGATGTGTGCGCCGGTGATCTGGCGCGAGGCGTCGCTGGCGAAGAACACCATGGGTTCATCGAGCGCGGTCACATCGGTCAGGCGGCGGCGGGGCCAGCTGGCGATCTGCGCCTTGCCGCCTTCGGTATCGAACCAGTCGCCGGCGATCTCGGTGCTGATATAGCCGGGCTGGATGGTGTTGACGCTGATCCCCTGCCGCACCCATTCCTGCGCGAACTGGCGGCCAAGGTGCTGCACGGCGAGCTTGGTCGCGGCATAGGCGGCATCGCCCTGCGCCGTCATGTGCGAGGTGATCGAGCCGATCAGGATGACGCGGCCCTTCTCGCTCTGCCTTGAGCCCGCCGCGATCATCCGCCGGGCGCCTTCGCGCGCGGTGAGGTAGACGCCGGTGAAGTTGGTATCGACGACCGAGCGGATGCCTTCGGCGGGCACATCGACAGCGCGGCCCGGGACCACGATCCCGGCATTCGCCACGACCACGTCGGGCACGCCGATGCTGGCTTCGGCTGCATCGAACGCCGCGATGATCGAGGCCTCGTCGGTCACGTCCATCGCCACGGCAAGCGCCTTGCCGCCGGCGGCGTTGATTGCGTCCGCCAGCGCCTGAACGCGCTCCACGCGCCGCGCGCCGATCACCACAGCGGCGCCTTCACCTGCATAGAGCCGCGCGAAATGCTCGCCGAGGCCCGAAGATGCGCCAGTGATCAGCGCGATGCGTCCTGCCAGTCTGTTACCCGTCATGCGAAGGGATTCTCCTTGGGAAAGCCGGTGGGCGGCATGCGCCCGGCTGCACCGCGTGCGACCTTCCAGGGCAGAAGGTCCTTCTCGGTGCGGGTTCGGCCGCTTTCTCCGCCCATCGCCCACGAAAGGCCATCCGCAAAAGTGAGCGTGGTCGCGTCCGCCATGCCGCCATCCTTGTAGCGCTGGAGCGTGACGCCCTGGCCCTTGGCGAGCACCGGCACTTCGCTGAGCGGAAAGATGACGAGCTTGCGGTTCTCGCCGATCACCGCGACGTGATCGTGCTCCGCCGCGATCTCGCGCACAACGGCGAGCTTGACGCCCGGCTTGGTGGTGACGACGCCGCGCCCCTTGCGGGTTTCGGCCAGCAGCTCGTCCATCTCCGCCGCAAAGCCGCGCCCGCTATTGGCCGCGAGCAGCAACTGGCCCTTGGGTTTATAGACGACGACGCCGATGATCTGCGCTTCCGGATCGATATCGACCATGGTGCGGATCGGCTCGCCAAACCCGCGCGCGCCGGGGAGCTTGTCCGCACCGAGCGTGTAGAACCGCCCGTTGTCGACCGCGAACAACAGCTTGTCCGTGGTCTGGCAGTGGAGCGCGAAGGCGGGGCCATCGCCTTCCTTGAACTTGAAGTCCGTCTCTAGCGCGAGGTGGCCCTTGGCGGCACGGATCCAGCCGCGCGCGGAGAGGATCACCGTGACTGGCTCCTTCTCGATCATCGCGTCCATGCTGAATTCGCGCGTCGGCGCGGCTTCGGCCAGCGTGGTGCGGCGGCGGCCGAGCGGGGTGTCCTCGGCATATTCCTTGCGCAGCGCCTTGAGGTCCGCCTTGAGACGCTTCTTCTGGAGCTTGGGATCATCGAGCAGCGCCTGCAGCTCGGCCTGTTCGGCGAGCAGCCCCTCGCGCTCTTTCCGAAGCTCCATTTCCTCCAGCTTGCGCAAGGAGCGCAGCCGCATGTTGAGGATGGCCTCGGCCTGCCGGTCGGTCAGCTCGAACTCGGCCATCATGATCGGCTTGGGCTCGTCCTCGGTACGAATGATCTCGATCACCCGGTCGAGATTGAGGTAGGCGATGATATAGCCGCCGAGCAATTCGAGCCGGTTGGCGATCTTCTCGAGCCGGTGGCGCGAACGGCGCAGCAGGATGTCGATCTGCGAGATCACCCATTCCTGCAGCAGCAGCTTCAGCCCCAGCACGCCGGGAGTGCGCCGCGCATCGAGGACGTTGAGATTGAGCCCGAAGCGCACTTCGAGATCGGTCAGGCGGAACAGCGATTCCTTGAGCAGATCGGGATCGACATTGCGGCTCTTGGGCACGAGCACGATGCGGATCTGGGCATCGCTTTCATCGCGCACGTCTTCGAGGATCGGCAGCTTCTTGTCGGCGATCAGGGCTGCGATCTGCTCGATCAGCTTGCCCTTCTGCACCTGATACGGAATTTCGGAGAGCACGAGCTGCCACTGCCCGCCGCCCAGCTTCTCGATCCCGGTTTCTTCCCAAGTACCATCGTCAAGCCGCCCGGTGGAGAAGCGCCCGCGCACGCGGATCGCGCCCTTGCCGCTTTCATAGGCGGCGCTGATCGACGCGCGGCTATCCACCACGAGGCCGCCGGTCGGGAAATCGGGGCCGTGGAACACTTCCATCAGCTCGTCATGCGTGGCTGCCGGATTGTCGATCAGCTTGAGCGTGGCATCGACGATCTCGGCCACATTGTGGCTCGGGATGTTGGTCGCCATGCCCACGGCAATGCCGCTGGAACCATTGGCGAGGAGATTGGGGAACAGGCCGGGGAAGATTTCCGGCTCTTCCTCCTCGCCGTTGTAGGTGGGGTGGAAGGTGACGGTGCCTTCCTCCAGCCCCGCCATCAGCCGCATCGCCGTGCGCGTCAGCCGCGCTTCGGTATAGCGGTAGGCGGCGGCATTATCGCCGTCGATATTGCCGAAATTGCCCTGCCCCTCGACCAGCGGATAGCGCAGCGCAAAGTCCTGCGCGAGGCGGACCATCGCATCGTAGACCGAGGCATCGCCATGCGGGTGATACTTGCCGATGACGTCGCCCACCACGCGCGCGGACTTCTTGAACGCGCCGGTGGGATCGAGCCGCAGCTGCTGCATCGCCCAGAGCAGGCGGCGGTGAACGGGCTTCAGCCCATCGCGCAGATCGGGCAGCGAGCGCGCCGTGATCGTGGAGAGCGCATAGACAAGGTAGCGCTCCGACAGCGCGGCATCGAAGGGCGCATCGACGATCGCGTCGAAAGGATCGGGCTCGGCTTCGGTGATCTTGGTCATGGCAGCCACGGCCATAGCAAGCCGGGCGCCCCCAAGGGAACAGGCCGCAGGCCAAGTTTACCCCGATGATTTGCCCGATGTCCTGTCCATGTTGGCCGCAGGTTCAGCTTCCCCGCGCCGCCTCCACGCTCAAGTCTGCCACCCGCAGTTCGCCTGCGCGCGTCTGCCCGCCGAGGTCCATGAAGCGCTGCATCTTCTCGCGCGCGGTATCGCTGAACAGCACTTGCTGGAACAGGCCGGATTCGATCCGGCAGCCCTCATCAACCGGGAGGGCTGAAGCCTCGATGGAACGCTTGGCAAGCCGCACCGCCTCGGGCGGGAAGCTGGCGATGCGCCGGGCAAGCGCCGTGACATGCGCGTCGATGGCGTCGGCGGGAAGCGCGCGGTTGAGCCAGCCCCACTTTTCCGCCGTCTCTGCATCGAGATCTTCGGCGCCGAGGATGATCTCGATGGCGCGCGCCCGGCCGACGAGGCGCGGCAGGCGCTGGGTGCCGGTGCCGCCGGGGAGAATGCCGATGGGCACTTCCATCTGGTTGACCACCGTCTTGCCGATCACGCCAAAGCGCATGTCGAAGCTCATCGAAAGCTCCGCCCCGCCTCCGCCGACCCGGCCTTCGATCTGCGCGATGGTCACCTTGTCCATGCGCTGAAAGCGCGCGCACATCTCGTGGTAGGTGTTGACATCGCCGACCGGCCCGGCGGGCGCCTTGGCCATCGCGATCAGCAGAGCCACGTCGAAATGGGCGAGGAAGAAATCGGGATCCGCGCTCTTGAGCACGAAGACGAGCGCAGTCGGGTCCGCCTCCAGTTCGATCGCCAGCGCCGCCAGTTCCTGGAACAGCTCCGCCGTGATGACGTTGATCGGCGGGGCGTCGACGACCGCTGTGACCAGCGCGCCGTCTTTCGCAACCCGCAGCAGCTTGTAGGTATCATAGGCCATGGCATGCGCTCCCTCTCCGCAAGGGGGCAGCATACCCGCGAGAGGGCGCATCGCAACGGGAAGCTCGCGCAGGAAGGCGAGCGTTAGCCGGGAGTCGTTCGGGAGGCTTAGCGGCCCTGCATGTCCCGCGCTTCTTCGGGCACGCGGACCTCAAGCCCGTCGAGCGCTTCGGTAAGCACGATCTGGCACGAGAGACGGCTGGTCCGCGTCACTCCGGCGGCGAGATCGAGCATGTCTTCCTCGTCATCGCTGGCGGGCGCAAGCTTGTCGAACCATTCGGCGGCGACGACGACATGGCAGGTCGAGCAGGCCATCTGCCCCTCGCAGGTGCCTTCGAGCGGGAGGCCGGCGTTCTGGCCCAGTTCGAGGAGACGCGTGCCCGGCGCGGCTTCGCGCTCGATGCGCTGGTCCTGCGCGGTGATGAAGGTGACCTTGACCATGGCTACGTCGCTCCCTGCAGCACGGCGCGCAGAGTGCGCCAAACTGTCACTGACACTTCACAGCCGCGGCAATCGCGGCGGCGGCCAGTTCAAGATCCTCTGCCCTTGTATAGCGTCCAAAGCCGATGCGGATCGCGGTTCTTGCCTCCCTGTCCGAAAGTCCGAGCGCGCGCAAGACATGGCTGGGCCGCCCGGAACCGCTGGCACAGGCAGAACCGGCGGAAAATGCCAGAGTGCGGCAATCCGACATCAGTCGGGCGACGTCGAGGCCATCGCGCCGAAGATTGAGATTGCCGTGCCAGCGCTGCTCCGCGCTGCCGTTCAGTGTCCAGCCTGCGAACAGCGCGCGGGCCAGCTCCCACAGGCTATCGACATGTTTTGCGTCACTTTCCCGCTGACTTGTGCACAGAGCCGCCGCAGCACCGAAGCCTGCGCAGAGCGCGGGACTGAGCGTGCCGGAGCGGAGGCCCTGCTCCTGCCCACCGCCGTGGATCAGCGGCGCGAGGGTCACGCCGTCGCGCACCCACAGCGCACCGATGCCCTTTGGTCCATGGAGCTTGTGCGCGGAGATCGCGATCATGTCGGCACCAGCCGGCGGGGCGAGCTTGCCCGCGCCCTGCACGGCATCGCAGAGGAACAGCGCGCCCGCGGCATGCGCGGCTTCGGCCAAGGCTTCGACCGGCTGGATGGTGCCGATCTCGTTGTTGACCTGCATGACCGCGACGAGGCCGGTGCCGGCAGGGATCGGCGTCTGCGGATCGACCAACCCCTCGCTGGTCACAGGGAGCAGCGTGCAGGCCGGATCGACGAAGCGCGCCGTATCGAGCACGGCGGCATGCTCGATGGCGGAAACGGCCAGCTTCTTCGCACCCGAGCCAAGGATCGCGAGATTGATCGCCTCCGTCGCGCCCGAGGTGAAGATCACGCGGCCACCGGGGGGCAGCAGCGCGGAGACCTGTTCGCGGGCGAGTTCGACCGCCGCAGCAGCCGCGCGGCCCGGGCGGTGGGGGCTGTGCGGATTGGCGAAGCCCCCGACATCGTTGGTGTCAGCCAGCCAGCGCAGCATCGCCTCGCGCGCTTCGGCGGCGAGCGGGGTGGTGGCCTGATAATCGAGGTAGATCATCCCCTGATCTCCTCCCAGGCGGCGAGGAAAGCATCGACCTCGGCCTCGGTCGTCTCTCGCCCGAGCGAGACGCGGATCACTTCGCCGGCGTGGGGATAGCCCATTGCGGTCAGGACCGGGCTGGCCTTGAGCGAACCCGAGGAACAGGCGCTCCCGGCTGACACCGCGATCCCCAAGCCATCGAAACGGATGAGCTGCGCATTCGCGGAACGGCCGGGCATCCGGTATCCTGCAATCGTGGCCAGACGGGGGGCATGCTCGGCAACCACTTCGCCGCCCGCCGCGCGAATGCCTTGATCGAGCCTCAGGCGCAGGCGCGCCGCATGGTCCAGCCAGTCCTGCCCCGCCTCCAGCGCGGCGACCATCGCCATCGCGCCGGGCAGATTTTCGGTACCGCCGCGATAGCCGCGCTCCTGCCCGCCGGTGGGGCGCAACATGGCCCAATTGCGCACGAGCAGCGCGCCCACTCCGATCGGGCCGCCAAACTTGTGGGCGCTGATCGCGACAAGATCAGCCGCGGGCAAGGCGATCTTTGCGCAGCCCTGCGCGCAATCGGCGAGCAGCAGCCCCCCGGCGGCGCGCACCGCTTCGGCCAGCTCCGAAAGCGGCTGGATCACCCCCGTCTCGTTGTTGACCTGCTGCACCGCGACGAGGCCGTTCAGCGGCACGCCGTCAGTATTAATTCGGCCATCGGCATCGACGCGAATGCGCGCCGCATCGCCCGTCCAGCGCAGCACCGCCTCGTGCTCGACACTGGAAACGGCAGCGGGCGACACCGCGCAGCGCGTCAGCGCAATCGCCAGCGCCTCGCTCGCGCCGGAGGTAAAGATCACTTCCCCCTGCCAACCCAGCGCCGCCTTTACCCGGGCCCGCACCTCCTCCATAGCCGCACGCGCCGCGCGGCCTGCCTTGTGCGGGCTGGAAGGATTGGCCCAGAGCGCGAACCCTTCGAGCATGGCCTCGCGCGCGGCGGGGAGCAGCGGCGTGGTGGCGGCATGATCGAGATAGATGGGGGGCATTGTTCGGTTTGGGCTCGGTTTGGCAGGAATGATTGCTTTTGAGGCAACCGTTTCTATATAGCGGCCTCTCGCTTTTCCCAGCCCCGGCGTGCCGCGCGGCCCTACGGCCCCACTCCGGGCTCGGTAAATCAGGACAGTCCATGCCCGCAGTCATCTTTCCCGGTCCCGATGGTCGCCTCGAAGGTCGCTTCCAGCCCGCTTCCCGCCCGCGCGCACCTGTCGCGATGATCCTTCATCCGCACCCGCAGGCCGGGGGCACGATGAACGACCGCATCACGCAGGCGATGTACAAGACCTTCGTGGCGCGCGGCTTTGCCGTGCTGCGCTTCAACTTCCGCGGCGTCGG
>CANGJI010000116.1 GCA_947454135.1 Sphingomonadaceae bacterium | reverse complement strand
GCGTGAGCGTAGTGACAATGATGGCGGCGCCGATCATCGCCAGATCGAGCAGCAACGCCGCCGCCCTCGCACCGCGCGCGGCGAGCACGAAGGGCAGCGTCACGCCTTCGGGCGTGATCACCATGCGGTCCCGGCTGCGCGGTTCGCGGCGCGCCATCAGGGCTGCACTCCCTCTGATATCCCATCCCCGGCGTTGCCGCGCCAGACGAAGAAATAGCCGGTCCAGAACACCAGCATGAAGCCGCCAACGGCGAGGCGGCCTGCGGTGTTGTCGATCAGCTGGCGGGCGAAGCCTTCGAGCAGGCCGGCAAGGATCAGCATGAGCACCACGCCGACCATGACTTGCGCGCTGCGCCGTCCGGCCGCAGCTGCGGCATCGAGCACCGACGCATCGCCGGGAAAGGCCATCGCGCGCCCGATATGGAGGCCCGCCGCGCCCGCGAGCATGATGGCGTAGAGCTCGGTCGTGCCGTGGATGGAGAGCCAGCCGACGAGTTCCAGCGTGAGGCCCTGTCCGTGATAGAGCCAGAGCAGCGCGCCCAGCATGGTCGTGTTCTGGATCAGCAGCATGGCCGAAGGCAGGCCGAACGCGAAGCCGAGCGCGAAGGCGAGGATCGAGACTTGCGCGTTGTTGGAAAACAGCGCTGCGGCGAACACGGCGAGACCGCGCTGGTCCTGCTGGCCGAACAGGGTGCCCATCAGCACCGCACGGCTGGCGCCGGGCACGCGGGCATCGGCCATGCCGCCGGGGATCAGCGCGTAGTACCAATCAGGATCGCTGGCGACGAGCAGCCAGCCGGCGATCGTTCCGGCCACCATCAGTGCGAGTGCAATCAGGATATCCTTGCCGAGCGCGCGTACGCTCGCGCCCCAGCCACCGCCGAAGAAGCGGAGCAGCCAATCACCGAGGCCAGCGCGCGGACCGTAGACGATGAACCAGGCGCGCCGGGTGAGCCCTTCGAGCCAGAGCAAGGTTTCGGCATCGAGCGAGGTTTCGCGGGCGACGGCCAGACTGGAGACGGCAGTGCGATAGAGCGCGGGCAGCGCGAGGAGATCTTCGTCCGAAATGCCGCGCAGCCGCCCGCGCTCGATGCGATTGACGATGGCTTCGAGGCGTTTCCACTCGCCTTCGCGTTCAAGGCGGAAACGGTCCGAGCGGAGAGCGGCGTCCTCGGCGGCGGCGATTTCGGCGCTGGCGGCGGGGCTGAACCAGCCGCCGAGGCGGTTGAGGAGGCCCGCCGCCCCGTTGTCCTTCGCTGTCTCGCTCATCCGAGGCTCCCCGCGTGCTTCACGGTGAGATAGGCATCGAGCAGGCGGTTGCCGATGTGCTGGTGCGGGGCCTCGACCACCAGAATTCCGGCGCGGCGCAGGCGTTGGAGCACAAGCGTGCGCTGGTGCTGCAAGGTGGTGGCGGTGACGGCCATCGCGGCGTCCTGTGTGCTGCGTACGGGCGCGTTCACGAAATCGGCGAGTTCGGCATCGGCCATGACGACGAAGATCACGCGGTGCCGTTCGACAAGGCGGCGCATCGATTCGATCATCAGCTCTGCGCTGGTGGGATCGGTGAACTCGGAGAAGACGACGATCAGCGAACGCCGCCGCAGCCGCGCCGCGAGCGTGGACAGGGCGAGGGTGAAGTTCGGCTGCTCGGCGCTGTAATCGAGCGCGGCGGCGGCTTCCTGCAGGCGCGCGAATTCGCGCGGGGCGGTGACGAAGGGGCTCAGCACTTGCGGGCGCTGGGCAAAGCCGTAGAGCGCCACCCGGTCCTGCGCGCCCAAGGCGACCCATGCGGTGGTGAGCGCGGCGGTGACGGCGCGGTCAATGCGCGGCAGGCCGGCGATCGGCTCGCACATCGTCTGCCCGCAATCGAACGCGAACACGATCTGGTTGTTGCGCTCGGTCTCGTATTCCTTGGCGAAGAGGCGGGCATGGCGGGCAGACGACTTCCAGTCGATGCGGCGGCGGTCCATGCCGGGTTCGTATTCGGCGAGCGCTTCGAACTCGGTGCCCTCGCCCCGGATGCGGCGCGCGACCATGCCGAACTGGGCATCGCGCAGGAAGATCTGGAGCGCGGGGCTGCGCACCGGGGCGATATTGGGGCGCACGCGGATCACCGCATCAAGCTCGCGCCGGACCTGCCGTGTGGCGAGCCCCAATGGGCCTTCCCAGCGCAGCCACACAGTACGCACCGGGCCAAGCCCGCGCCGGGTGGGGGTGGTTTCGATCCTTGCGCTCCACGCACCGCTGTCCCGCTCGAGCGGCGCGACCAGCCTGCCGCCGGGGGCAAGGCGGGCATCGAGCGCGAGCGCCGCGACGGGGGCGGCGCGCGGCGCATCAATGCGGAAATCGGCGAGCACGGTGAGGCTGAGCGGCTCGCCCACTTCGCCGTCTTCCGGCACCAGCACGCGCACATCCGCCAGCGTTGGCGCCAGCAGCGCATCGAGCAGGACCATGACCAGCAGCGCGCCGCCCAGCGCTGGCGCCGCGATCCACGCGCGAGGTGCGGCGGCGGCGAGCACAAGCGCCAGCGGCGCGGCCAGCGCAAGCAGCACCGCCGTGCGCGCCGAGGGGTAGAAGACCGGGAAAGGCCAGCGCAATGCCAAGGGCTATCTCGGCGCTTCGGTGCGCTGGATCAGGTCCGCGACGATGCTTTCCGCCGCGCGGCCTTCGATTTCGGCGGCGGGGCTCAGTAGCATGCGATGGCGCAGCACGGCGATGGCGAGGGCTTTCACGTCGTCGGGGATCACGTAGTCGCGTCCATCGAGCGCGGCACGGGCGCGGGCGGCACCGGCGAGGACGACGGCGGCGCGCGGGCTGGCGCCGGCGGCAAGGTCGGCGCTCTCGCGCGTGGCGCGCACGAGGCGGACGATGTAGTCCACGACCGTCTCGGACATGGTGACGGCGGTCACGGCGGTAACCGCCTGCGCGATCGCATCGCCCCCGGTGACGGCGCTCACGCCGAGCGCCGCCGGGTTTGGCGCACCGCGCCCGGCCCCGTAGCGCGTGACGATCCGGGCTTCCTCCTCCGCGCTCGGGTAATCGACGAGGAGCTTGAACAGGAAGCGATCGAGCTGGGCCTCGGGCAGCGGATAGACGCCCTGGCTCTCGATCGGGTTCTGGGTGGCGACGACCATGAAGCGCTCTGAAAGGGCGTAGGTCTCCCCGTCGAGCGTAACGCGGCGCTCCTGCATGGCTTCCAGCAGCGCGGCCTGGGTCTTGGGCGGGGTGCGGTTGATTTCGTCGCCCAGCACCAGTTCGTGGAAGATCGGCCCGCGCGTGAGGGTGAACTGGCTGGTCTGGAAGTTGAACAGGTTGGAGCCGAGGATATCGCCCGGCATGAGGTCAGGCGTGAACTGGATCCGCCCGAAATCGAGGCCAAGGGAGGCGGCGAAGCTCTGCGCGAGCAGGGTCTTGGCGGTGCCGGGCGGGCCTTCGAGCAGCACATGGCCGCCAGCGAGCAGCGCGATCAGCAGGTGATCGACCACGCTGTCCTGCCCCACCACGGCCTTGGCCACTTCGGCGCGGATGGCACCTGCCATGGCGCGGACGTCTTCGAGAGTCATTCGGTCAGGTCCCTTTCGAGGCGTTGGAGCGCGGCGGCGCGCTGCACCACATCGGTGACGCGACGTGCGGCGGTGAGGCGTGCGGCAAGTTCGGACCAGCGTGGTCCGGTGCGATCGAGCCGCGACTGGAGCCGGTCGATGGCGGCGTCGGTCTCTTCCGGCGGGCGGCCGCGCGGCAGGCCGAGCGCATGGACGAGCCGCTCGCGCGCGGCATCGGCATAGGGCCCGGCGATCAGGCGCACCCGTCCGGCGCGGCGGATCAGGCCGGCCGTGTTGCGCACCAGCACGGTCTTGCCGAGCGGAATTTCGCGCGCGGCGGCTCGCGGCGGCCCGAAGCGGTTGAAGCTGCGCCAGCCGGCGGCGAGCAGCGCCATCAGGAAGCACAGCGTGGCGGCAAGGAACGGCGGCTCGAAGGCAAGGCTGAGCAGGTTGCGGCTCGCGCCGAGCCCGTTGAGCGTGAGGTCGAAGGTCACCGTTTCGGGATGGCCACCGGCTGCGGCGAAGATGAGGCGGCGGGCCATCAGGCCGGTCTGCTTGTCGGCGAGCCCCCAATTGTCGAGCAGGTCCGGCTCGAACACCAGTACGACCGGGAAGCTCTGTGTGAACGCGCCCGCGGCGTCCTCCTCGTCCGGATCGGCGTCTTTGTGGCGCGCCATGCCGATCCAGCGTTCGAGCACGGGATTGCTGCCATCGCCGCTTAGATAGCCCGCGAGGACGTGCCCATCCGGCGTTGTGACGAGCGCTTCGAGGCCTGCGCCTGTCCCGGTCAGAACCTTGCTGCCATCGGGCAGCGGGCCGTGCAGATCGGCAAACACGCCCGAACCGGCCCACCCATGGGCTGGGCCGTTAACGAAGCCAATGCTGATGTCGTCGTGATAGCCTTTCCATTCGGGCGGCTGGGTGCCGCCGATCCGGGTCCAGCCCCGCTTGGTCAGCGGCGAGGCGAAATCGGGGAAGGCCGCCCACTTGGGCGCGACGACCAGCGTGGGCCCGATCGTGCGGCGCGCGGCGATGATCTCGGCAATGTCGCTCCCCTTGGCCTCGGCTGGCGGCGTCAGTACGAGCAGGCCGGGTTGCTTCAGCGCATCCTTGCTCCGCGCGCGCTGGACGGTCACGCCATCCGCCTCGAGCATGGCGGCGAGGCCGGCATAGCCGTTGAGCCCGCGCCCGGCGGCGTGCCCGCCGCCATTGTTGGCCGCGCCGCCGCCGGTGCCGAGCCAGTAGAGCACGGTCACAAAGGCCAGCGCACCGATCAGCACGATCCCGAGCGTGGTGCCTTTCCCGAAAGCACCCTCGTTCACCGGCGGGCCTCCAGGTTCTGGAGGGCAAAGGCGGCATAGGCCTCACGCGCGCGGTGCCAGTCGTCGGCTGCCAGCGCCCGCAGAGCATAAAGGCTGCGCTCGACCTCGCGCGCGATCAGGGCGAAGGCCTGGCGTGCGGCGGTCGGGAGGCCGGGTATCAGGCTGATCTCGCGCGCGGTGCTGGAGGGAGAAAGCCAATCGGGCCGCGCGGCGGCGATATGGTAGACGCTGCGCCGAAGCAGGAGGTGTACTGCCTCGTCAAACCGGCCCTCGGCTGCCAGCGCATCGGCATCCTCAAGCAGCGCGAGCGCCGCTGCACGGTCGATCACCGGCGCAGCGGTGGCGGGAACGGCCAGCGCGCGGGTCAGCCGCCAGCGCTGGAGGAGCGTCCAGATGATCCAAAGCGCGCCGATTACGGCCAGCACCACGAGCACGATCTCGACTAGGCTCCAGCCCGAGCCAAGCCAGCGGCCCAGCGGTTCGAACACTTTCATCAGAAAGCGCATGATCGCCGTCAGCCATTCGGGCGGATCGCTCTTGGGGACTTTGTAGGGCGGGAGCGGCGCATACTGGATATCGCGCATCGCGCGCGCTGCTTGCCAGGCCTGTTCACCCGCTTGGGCGCCTGCACTGGCGCTGTCCGGTCCCGGTGCTCCTGCCACGCCGCACGTGGTCGCATGGCCTGCCCGCCGGGGGCAAGCGATTATCTCGCCGGTTTGGTGCCCGAACGATCAGCCCCGCGCGCGTTCCAGCGGGTAAGTGCCGAGGATGCGCAGGTCCTTGGCGAAGAACCCGAGTTCCTCCATCGCACGGTCGACCGCAGGCTCGCCCGGCGCGCCGACGATATCGGCGAAGAATGCGGTCGCGGCGAAGCTGGCGCCGCGCTGGTAGCTTTCCAGCTTGGTCATGTTGACGCCGTTGGTCGCGAAGCCGCCGAGCGCCTTGTAGAGCGCTGCCGGGATGTTGCGGACTTCGAAGATGAAGGTGGTGATGGCGGTGCCGGTGATCGTGCTGAGGTCGAGCGGTTCGCGCGCCAGCATGACGAAGCGGGTCATGTTGTCGTGCGCGTCCTCGATGTTTTCCTCGACGAGGGTGAGGTCATAGAGCTCGGCGGCGATGCGCGGGGCGATGGCCGCAGCGGCAGGATCTCCCAGTTCGGCGACGTAGGCGGCGGCGCCTGCGGTATCGGCGTAGGACATCGGAACGATGCCCCGCTCCCTGAGGTAGTGGCGCGACTGGCCGAGTGCCTGCGGGTGGCTGTAGGCGCTGGTGAACGGGCCGCTGCCGAGGCCCATGAGGCACGCGTGAATCGGCATGAAGTGTTCGCCGACGATCGAAAGGCCACTTTCGGGCAGCAGGAAGTGGATATCGGCGACGCGGCCGTGCTGCGAATTCTCGATCGGAATGATCGCCTGACCGGCGCGGCCGTCCTTCACCGCTTCCAGCGCATCCTCGAACGAGAAGCAGGGCAGCGGCAGGCAATGCGGCAGTGCTTCGAGCGCCGCGCGATGTGAATTGGCACCGGGCGCGCCCTGAAAGGCGACCGCGCGGCCCGGATCGGCGGCGGCTGCCTTGGTCATTTCGGCAACGAGACGGGCTGCGGGGGCGGGATAACTGGCCATGGATCAAGGCGCTTAAGGCCCCGGGCGGGGGCGGGCAAGGCGCTTTCGTGCTGTTTCGGGTATGCCGAAGCCGGGGAGCAGGCCGGTGCCGCGTCCACGTGCGCGGAGCAGCCATAAGCGATTCTTCTCGCTCAAGTGCTTGCAATCACTCTTGCGCGGGCGCGGGGGCGTGACTAGAGCGGCGGCGAAAATGCGCGTCCGCCAAGCGGGCGCAAACTCCATATGGGGCTCGGAATGGACGATCGTTTCAATACCATTGCCGGTTGGACCTTGTTCGGCGGCATCGTTGCGCTGGGGCTTTCGAGCCTTTCGGGCCACTACTTCCTGGCTGACAAGGAAAACCGCCCGGAGAAGATGGGCTATGTGATCGAGGGCGTCGAGGCCGAAGGCGGTGCTGGCGCCGCGGCTGCCGAGCCGATTGCCATGCGCATGGCGAAGGCCGAGGTAAGCAAGGGCGAGGCAATCTTCGCCAAGTGCAAGGCCTGCCACACGATCACGCAGGGCGGGCCCAACGGCATCGGTCCGAACCTCTACGGCGTTGTCGGTGAAGCCCAGGCTGCCGGTCGCGGCGGCTATGCCTTCTCGGATGCGCTCAAGGCCAAGGGTGGCAAGTGGGACTTCGCCAGCCTCGATGAATGGCTGACTTCGCCCGCCAAGTACGCGACCGGCACCAAGATGTCGTTCGCCGGTATCAGCGATCCGATGCAGCGCGCCGACGTGATCCTGTACCTCAACTCGCAGGGCAGCAACCTGCCGCTTCCGGCTGCCGAAGCCGCTGCTGCCCCCGCTGCCGATGCCAGCGCGCCGGCCGCCGATGCCAGCGCCGCTCCGCCCGAGGCGAGCGAAGCCGCCAAATAAATGTAGAGACCATCTGCCGTGCTGC
>CANGJI010000115.1 GCA_947454135.1 Sphingomonadaceae bacterium | reverse complement strand
TTTACAGGAACGGCCCTTGGGAAATGCGCATCGGCGCATAGGGTGCAACCGATAGGCCTTGAAGGGCTGGCATTGGCGGGGATGATCTGACAGGGACATCTGCATGCAAGACCGCGTTCTGCCGCTGGCCGGCATTCACAACTTTCGCGACTATGGCGGCTATCAGGCGCGCGGCGGCACGCTGCGCACCGGGCAGCTGTGGCGCTCGGGCCATCATTTCGGCGCGACGGCGGACGACCTCGATACGGTCCACCGCCTCGGCATCGCGCGGGTGATCGACCTGCGCGGCGATAGCGAGCGCGCGCAGTTCCCCTGCCTGCGGCACGAAGAATGGGCCGGGCAGGTGGTGTACCATCCCGGCGAAACGGCTGGCGATCATGGCCGGGCCGTGCATGACGAGGCGGCGGCGGGCGTGCGCACGGCGGACGATGCGCGGATGGCGATGGTGAAGCTCTACGACAAGCTGCCGTTCCGCCCGGTGCTGGTGGGCACGTTCCGGCTCTATCTGCAGACGCTGGCCGAGGACCACGGACCGAGCCTGCTGCACTGCTTTGCCGGCAAGGACCGCACCGGGGTGGGCGCGGCGGTGGTCCACCGGCTGCTGGGGGTGCATCCCGATGATGTGATGGCGGACTACCTCCTCACCAACACGGCGGGCAATTCGGAAGCCCGGATCGCGGCGGCGGCGACCAATGTGCGCGCGAGCTTCGGGCCGAAGATGACCGATGAGGCTCTGCGCACGATCATGTCGGTCCAGCCGGAGTTTCTGGACAGCGCCTTTGCCGCAATGGAGCGCGAGCACGGCAAGTTCGAGGCCTATGCCGAAGCGGTGCTGGGTGCAGACGCGGCGCTGGTGGCGCGGCTGGAAGAGCAGCTGGTGGTGTGAGTTTTCGCAGCCCCCGCGTTCACAGGGGGCGCGGCCTCAGCCAGCCACCCGCATCATCTGCACGCGTTCGAAGCGCCGGTCCGCCAGATCCTCAGGCGTGATCCAGAATTGCAGCGCGCCGCCGCCGAAGTGGTGGCCGAGCGCGGGGTTCGTCGGCAGTTCGAGCAGCAGCAGGTGCGTGGCAGCAAGTGACGGAGCGCCGCTTGCCGGGGCGAGCAGGCGGGCAGGGGGCGGCGCGATCACGCCCTCGGGCGTCAACCGCGCCAGGGCGTGGCGGTAGGCCACGCGGGCGACGACCTCTGCCGGGAGATTGGCGGCTTCCTCTGGCGAGGCGTGGAGCGTGGTCTCGATCGCGGCTTCGACGGCGTCTGGCAGGACGCGTTCGGCCAGCGCGCGGTGAGTCGAGAGCCAGTCCCAGAAGGCGCTGCGCACCGCCGGGTCGATGGCGGCCAGCGCGGGATTGGCGAGCGCATGGTCGAACCAGGCCTGCGCTTCCTCACGCACGGCCTTGATCTGGGCAGCGCGTTCCTCTTCGTCGAGGCCCGGATAGGGATCGGCCTGCACGGTGCGCTGCGCGCGGTCCGCCTCGCGGACGAGGGCGGCTGCGATGATCTGCACGGCGATCCAGTCCTGCGGATAACCGTACCACAGCGGTTCGAAGCCCTGTCCGTCCGCGCCGTGGAAGTCTGCCAGATCGATGGCCGGCGCGAACTCGGCAGGGCCCTGCGCATCGAGCATGGCGCGGGCGGTGGCGGCATTGTGCGGCCAGCCGGGGGCTTCGCTCTCGGGGAGGGCGATCAGCTTCGGCAGGATAGGCCAGTGCGGCAGGATCTGGGTGCCGTGCTGCGGGGTCAGCGCCCAGGGCCAGACCAGCGCGGCCTCGTCGCCATAGGCCATGGCAAGGCCCGGCGGCACATCGAGCGCGTGCCACGCCGTTCCGGCATAGCCTTGCGCGTGGATCACGCGGAACACATCGCCCACGCCCCAATCGAGATCGACGAAGAAGGCCAGCGCGCCGTCCTCCGGCAGCAGGCCCAGACCGGCCTCGGGCGGCACTTCGGCCAGATCGATCTGGCAGAGGAAGTGCAGCGGCTTGCCGGTGGCGAGATTGATCGGCCACTCCGCCGCGCCGGGAAGCACCGGAGTGCCGCCCAGCCAGCTGCGGCCGGCCAGTGCCTGGGCTGGCGCGCGGTTGGGGGGGAAGAACTGGCGCAGCACCACCGCCTGCCGCGCGGCGGCGGTGAGGGGGGCGGGACCGTCCGGTGCCGGGCTTTCCGGTTCGGGCTGGGCCGCTTCGGGTTCGAGGTGGCCGGGATCAGGCAGCGCGTTGGCGGCTTCCGCCTCGGCCAGTAAAGACGCCGAGATCAGGCGGCTGCGGCCGGTCTTGACGGGGAGCACGCCTGCGTCCGGTCCGGCTTCTGGCGCTGCGGCATTGGCTGCCTTGGCGCGCTTCGCCTTGGAGGTCTTCTGCGGTTTTCCGGGCCTCGGCTCCTGCCGCGCGCGCTGGCGCAGCGCGTACCAGATCAGCGCGATGAGCCCCAGCGTGCTCGACACAAACATGGCGGTAATAGCGACAAGAGCCGACACGCGTTCACCTTTCCGGTGTTATTGTGAGATCCTATGCCAAAAAGTGCAAGAATTGGTTAACTTTGGCTAAGGCCGGGGGACGGGCGAACCGGGGGTGCCGGTTTTTGTCGCTCTGGATCCCCGCCTTCGCGGGGATGACGAGAGGGGGCGGAGACGGAGACGAGAGGGGGCGGAAACAACGACGAGAGGCGGCAAAGACGCGCTGGGGTGGCAACAGAGACGAGAGGCGGCAGACACAAAAAGGGGCGGGAGATCATCCCGCCCCTTTTCAATCAGGCCCGGTTCCGCTCAGGCGCTTGCAGCCATGGCCGCTTCGAGGTTCTCGACGATTGCTTCGAAGAACTGCTCGGTGGTCATCCACGGCTGGTTGGGGCCGATGAGGATGGCGAGGTCCTTGGTCATCTTGCCGCTCTCGACGGTTTCGATGCAGACGCGCTCAAGCGTTTCGGCGAAGGTCACGACATCCGGCGTCTCGTCGAACTTGCCGCGGTAGATGAGGCCGCGGGTCCATGCGAAGATCGAGGCGATCGGGTTGGTCGAGGTCTGCTTGCCCTGCTGGTGCTGGCGGTAGTGGCGCGTCACGGTGCCGTGCGCGGCCTCGGCCTCGATCGTCTTGCCATCAGGCGACATGAGCACCGAGGTCATCAGGCCGAGCGAGCCGAAGCCCTGCGCCACGGTGTCCGACTGGACGTCGCCATCGTAGTTCTTGCAGGCCCAGACGAACTTGCCCGACCACTTGAGCGCCGAGGCGACCATGTCGTCGATCAGGCGGTGCTGGTATTCGATGCCGGCGGCCTTGAACTTCTCGGCGAAGCCTTCGCTGTCGAACACTTCCTGGAACAGATCCTTGAAGCGGCCGTCATAGGCCTTGAGGATGGTGTTCTTGGTCGAGAGGTAGACCGGCCAGCCCAGCGCGAGGCCATAGTTGAACGAGGCGCGGGCGAAATCGCGGATCGAATCGTCGAGGTTGTACATCGCCATGGCGACGCCGGCGCTCGGGAAGTCGAACACGTCGAGGTCGATCTTCTCGCCGTTGTCGCCGTCCCACACGAGGCGCAGCTTGCCGGGGCCCGGGATGAGCGTGTCGGTCGCCTTGTACTGATCGCCGAACGCGTGGCGGCCGACGACGATGGGATCGGTCCAGCCGGGCACGAGGCGCGGCACGTTCTGGATCACGATGGGTTCGCGGAACACGACGCCGCCGAGAATGTTGCGGATCGTGCCGTTGGGCGACTTCCACATCTTCTTGAGGCCGAATTCCTCGACGCGCTGCTCGTCCGGCGTGATCGTGGCGCACTTCACGCCGACGCCGTACTGCTTGATCGCATTGGCCGAATCGATGGTGATCTGGTCATTCGTCTCGTCGCGCTTCTCGACCGAGAGGTCGTAGTACTTGAGATCGATATCGAGGTAGGGAAGGATCAGACGCTCACGGATCCACTGCCAGATGATCCGCGTCATTTCATCGCCGTCGAGCTCGACGACAGGATTCTTCACCTTGATCTTTGCCATGGTTTTCGTGCCTTCCCCGGGGAGAGTTCCAAAAAATTTGCCGTTCCTTAGCAGGAGCTTCGGTGCGCGCAAGCGGGTGACTTTCACCAAAGGGCATGGGCGCGTGCGATTCGCCCCGACCGGATTTCCAGCGCTTTGGGTCTGGACAGCGGACGGGGGCGGGCTCTAGACATTTAACCAAGCGATTAAGCATGCATGTAGGAGAGATGCCGTGAGCGATGCACCCGAAGTCCTGACCGAAGTGGACGGCAACGTCCTGATCGTCACCATCAACCGGCCCGAAGCCAAGAACGCGATGACGAAGGCCGCCGCCGAAGGCATCGCCGCCGCGATGGACCGCCTCGATGCCGAGACCGACCTGCGCTGCGCGATCCTCACCGGCGCTGGCGGCACGTTCTGCTCGGGCATGGACCTCAAGGGCTTCCTGCGCGGCGAGCGGCCGAGCGTGCCGGGCCGCGGTTTCGGCGGGCTTTCGCAGTGGACGCCGAAGAAGCCGATCATCGCGGCGGTCGATGGCTATGCGCTGGCCGGCGGCATGGAACTGGCGCTTTCGTGCGATCTCATCGTCGCCAGCAAGGGTTCGAAGTTCGGCATTCCCGAAGCCAAGCGCGGCCTTGCTGCTGCGGCTGGCGGCCTGATCAAGCTGCCGCGCCAGATCCCGCCGCGCATCGCGATGGAACTCGCGCTGACCGGCGATTTCATCGACGCGGACCGCGCCTATGCGCTGGGCTTCATCAACCAGCTGACCGACGGCCCCTCGCTCGGCGCCGCCAAGGAGCTCGCCGCGCGCGTTGCCGCCAATGGCCCGCTGGCGCTGATCGCCTCCAAGGCGATCGTGCGCGATTCGCACGAGTGGACCGAAGCCGAGATGTGGGACAAGCAGGAAGCCTATATCGCGCCGGTCTTCACCTCGCAGGATGCGCGCGAGGGCGCGCTGGCGTTTGCCGAGAAGCGCAAGCCCAACTGGCAGGGCAAGTAAGCTGACGGAGGGCTGCCGGACCGGTGCGAACACCGGTCTGGCGGCGAACTGCTTCAGGCAACAAAAAACCCCGCCTAGGCGGGGTTTTTCTTGGCGATGGTGGGCGTAGCAAGGATTGAACTTGCGACCCCTACGATGTCAATAGTGTTGAACACTTTGATAACGCTGCCTTATTCCTGTTTCTATCACACTGAAATTGTGACTGGAATGCTCAAAATCACAACTGATTTTTGACCGTGCGAAACTCTGTCACATGGTGCTGGAAACGCTGCCCAGTGTGACGCGATTGTGATGTGATTTCAGGACTTTGAAGCGCGCTTCGCGGCGCTCGCAATTGCTGAATCAAACTCGCCTGCGGCCGCAGCAGCGTAGAACGCTTGCAGGACGCTGGGGACGTCGATGAGCTGCTTCACGAACACAGCATTGCCGTCCTTGCTCAAAGCAATCGGCTTCGCGCCGTATTTGCAGTGTACATAGAAGCCGCCGTCCTGAGCGAAGAACCAAGCGCGGGTGACACGCTGGTGCTCGATGCGAACACGCTCACCCAGATCATTCTTCGACCAACGGGAAACAGCCACGATGTGCTGCTTCCCCTGCACAGCAGCTTCAGCGACCTTGATCTGGTCCTCAATGGCAGAAAGCAGCTTGTTTCGGCGGGCTTGGACAGGGTCCAAAGTGTCTTGCCGCAAGACACTTTTGATCGACAGCTTTGCAAGATGGGACATTCACATTCTCCTTGTTCGAGAATGCGATTCTGAATCCATCCATATGACATTCCTACCAAAATTATCCAAAGAGGTCAGGTTCTTCAGTGGGTTCGGAGTAGTCTGGAAAGCGGCCCTCGCCGACATTGTGGATCAGCTTTTGGGCTTCTGCGTAATAGCGGCTGACGGCGGCGATGACCGAGTTTGGATTGTATTCGCCTGACGCACTTCCGATGCCGATCTCGTCGGCTATGGCCTTGTTGCCGACCATGCTGTCGGCCCTCTTCATCTGATAGACCCGCAGCTGGCGATGCAGGGACTGGAGCTTGGCAATGGCCTTGATCTGATATTTGGCACGGCTTTCGCGCATGTCTTCGATGTGATGGTTTCGCCGATAATCGCCCATCGCGGACCTGATTTCAGCAGTGATGCGATCCAGATCGCCGTCAACGGGAACGCTTATGAGCACCCGTTTGTCGCTGTCATGGTTGCGCGGGATTTCATGCATGATCGTGGCCGCATCTTCCAGCGGCTCGCAGAACAGCAAGCGCCCGCCATCGATCCACCAGTCCATGAAATCGGCGCCGCGCACATCCCCGAAATCTCGGTATAGTTCAGCCATCGTACCTTCGCCGCCGTTCTCGCAGCAGGCCAGGTAGGCATCGTTCTCGCGCAAGAACGCCCACCAATAGTAGTACATGCTGCATTCGTGGTTGGCGGCGCGGACATAAGGCGGGCTTAGGCGCCTGCTGTCACTGGCTGTGTCTAGCCCCGTGAATGGCGGGGCATGGCGAAAATAGAGAATCTGTCCCGTGAACAGGTTCTTCCTATGGACCATGCAACCCTCCGATTCCGTGCTGATCGACCGATGGATGCGCTGAGCTAACAGATCAAGTTTTGCGCGGTTGCTTAAGTGCGAATCACCCCCGAAAAACCGAGAGCCAATCCATCGACGGGGCGCAGATCGCTCCGCCGCAGCCACTGACAATCCAGTCCGTCGCTGATCAAAATGGAAAGGCAAATACAATGGCAACTATCTCGAACAAGCTCGTCCCCGCTGATGTCGTGGTGCGTCTCAACGGTCTCGCACAGGATCGCGCTGCGTGGGAAAATGGTTCGTACAAGGCGAGCAGCGAAGAACTCTACGCCCTGCTGGATCGCTGCTTCACGCTGCTGGAGCAGATGAAGGGTCAGACGAAGCTGATCTCGGAACTGAACGATATGCTGGTCGCAGAGGGGATCACATTCAACGATGGCACTTCGCTGGCAACGAAGGTGGCTCGCTTCGTGTTCAACGGCAGCAACAAGCGCATCACTGGCTATTCGCGGGTTCTGCGTGTCGCAGCGGCAGAGAAGGCTCGGAATGAGAGCTTCGCAGCGTTCATCAAGCGCAAGGGCGGCGTGGAAGAGGTTCGCAAGCAGAATGTCGCGGGCACTCTGACGCAGGCACAGCAGGCGAAGCTGAATATCAAGACTGCTGAGACCTACTTCGTCTCGTCGGAGGCGCTGGTGCAGGACATCGCTTGCTCGGCACCTGAGGTTCACCCTGGCAATGAGGCTGGGCTTCGCTTTGCTGCGGCTTTGGTTCGCAAGAATGACGATGGCACGCTGAGCATCGTTTACGGCTGCAACAAGGCTTCGGTTGTCAAGTTGCTGCTCGCGGAAGGCGGCAAAGTCGCAGGTACGAAGATCATCGCAAACGAAACAGCGGCACAGCGCAAGCAGGCGCGTGCAGCGCGGGACGAAGCTCT
>CANGJI010000114.1 GCA_947454135.1 Sphingomonadaceae bacterium | reverse complement strand
TCCGCAACGCGGTCGACCACGGCATTGAAAGTGCGGAGGCACGCATTGCCGCCGGCAAGCCCGCCGAAGGCACGCTCACGCTTTCCGCCGAGCACCGGTCAGGCCGCATCCTCATCCGCATCGCGGACGACGGCGCGGGCATCAACCGCGACCGGGTTCTTGCGAAGGCGGTCGAAAAGGGCCTCGTCGCCCCGGACGCCCAGCTTTCCAAGGAAGAGATCGACCACCTGATCTTCGCCCCCGGCTTTTCCACCGCAGCCACGATCACCAACGTCTCCGGCCGCGGCGTCGGCATGGACGTGGTGCGCCAGAACGTGAAGGAACTGGGCGGGCGCATCACTATCGACAGCGAGCCCGGCGCCGGCACCACCTTCACCCTCACCCTGCCGCTCACCCTCGCCATTTCGGATGGCATGGTCGTCAACGTCGGCGATCAGACCCTTGTCGTGCCGCTGGCCAACGTGGTCGAGAGCCTGCGCCCCACCGAAGCCGAAGTGCAGGGCCTGGGGGCGCACCGCGCGATGATCAACGTGCGCGGCAAGTTCATTCCCGTCCTTCCGCTCCATGCCGCCGTCGGCGCGCAGGGGGCAATCGAGGAGGCACACGAAGGCGTGCTCATCGTGGTCGAGACCGAAGGCGCCGGCCGTGCCGCGCTGCTCGTCGATGCGATCTGCGATCAGCGCCAGGTCGTGATCAAGAGCCTCGATACGCACTACCGCTCGGTCGAAGGTGTCTCGGGTGCCACGATCCTTGGCGATGGGATGGTCGCACTGATCGTCGATGTGGACAGCCTCGTTGCGCGCAGCCTCTCCGGCCACGCCCTTGCAGAAGCCGCATGAGCGCTGCTCTGGCCCCTCCCGAGACGCTGCCGGGCATCAGCCCCGGCATCTACAGCGCGGAAGACTTCGCCGCGGTGAGCGCGATCGCGCATGCCGAAGCGGGGATCGTGCTGGCCGAGGGCAAGGCCATGCTCGTCTATTCGCGCCTCGCCCCGCTGGTGCGCGAATCGGGCTGCGCCACGTTCGGCTCCTACATCCTGCGCATCCGCGAGGACGCTACCGAGCGCAACCGCGCGATCATGGCGCTGACGACCAACCACACCTTCTTCTACCGCGAGGCGCATCACTTCGAACACTTCGCCAGCCATGTCCGCCCCGACATGGTCGAGCGCCTGGCACGCGGCGGCAAGGCGCGGCTGTGGTCGGCCGGCAGCTCAAGCGGCGAGGAAACCTGGTCGCTGCTCATGACCCTGCTCGGGCCGGACCGCACTGCCGGGGAGCGCATCGCGCGCAGTGACGTGCGCCTGCTCGCCAGCGACATCGCCGCCCACGCGCTGCGCAAGGCCGAAGCTGCGCGCTACCGCACCGAGGAACTGAAGGCCGTGCCCGAGCCGCTTTCGCGCATCTGGACGGTGCCGGCAGGTGAGGAGACGGAAATCGCGCCCAGCGTCCGCGCGCTTGCCCGCTTCCGCACCCTCAATCTGCATGGTCCCTGGCCGATGCAGGGCAAGTTCGACGTGATCTTCTGCCGCAACGTGATGATCTATTTCGACAACCCCACCAAGGAGCGCCTTGTCGCGCGCTTTGCCGAGGCGCTCGTGCCCGGCGGCTGGCTCTATGTCGGCCACAGCGAACGCGTGACCGGCCCTGCCCTGCAGATGCTCGCGACCGCGGGCCCCACCATCTATCGTCGGAGCGCTTCATGAACCGAGTGAGCAAGCCTATCCGGGTCGTGATAGTCGAGGATTCGCCGACGATGCGCGCGATCCTCCAGGCCCGCTTCGAACGCGAGGACGACATCGTCGTCGTCGGCGCCGCAGCCAATGCGCTGGAAGGCCGCCAGATGATCCGCGAACTCGATCCCGATGTCGTCACGCTCGATGTCGAGATGCCCGGCATGAACGGGCTCGATTTCCTCGAGAAGATCATGGCGCTGCGCCCCACACCCGTCATCGTCGTCTCGGGCTCCACGCACGAGGGCGCCGAAACCACGGCCCGCGCACTCGCGATCGGGGCAGTCGGCTGCTACGCGAAGAGCGAGGGCGGCGGCAGCTACGGCTTTGACGATCAGGGCAAACTTGCCGACCTGATCCGCGACGCCTCCAAGGTGCGCTTCGTGACGCGGCCCGCACCGCCCCAAAGTCCAACGGCGCCGCACATGCCGCCCCGCACCTCGACCGCGCCGCGCAACCCGGCGCTGATCGAGCGCCCGAGCCTCATCGCCATCGGTTCCTCCACTGGCGGCGTGGAAGCCTTGCAGGTGCTGCTCGGTAGTTTCCCGGTCGATTGTCCGCCCACGGTTGTGGTCCAGCACATTTCGGCGCGCTTCGCCCCCGCCGTCGCGCGCACGCTCGATCAATCCTGCCCGCCACGCATCGTGATCGCCGAACCCGACCTGCCCCTGCTGGACGGCCACGTCTACATTGCCCCCGGTGATGACCGGCATTTCACCGTCGGCGGCCGGAGCGGCCAGTTCTACCAGCGGCTGCGCCGTGGCGAGCCGGTCTCGGGCCACCTTCCCAGCGTCGACGTGCTGTTCCACTCCGTCGCCGATGTGGTCGGCGCGGGTGCGGTCGGCATTCTCCTCACCGGCATGGGCACCGATGGCGCGGAAGGGCTGCTTGCCCTTGCCCAGACCGGCGCCCGCACGATCGCGCAGGACGAAGCGACCAGCACCGTGTTCGGCATGCCGCGCGCGGCCATCGCGCTCGGCGCCGCAGGCGTCGTCGCGCCGATCGGCACCATCGCCCGCCACGCCTTCAGCAAGGCAGCCTGATCCGATGTTCGAGAACCGCATCCTTGGCCCTCGTGAACGCCAGATCGAACGCGTCACCGTGATGCAGGGGCACGCACTCGTCAGCAGCGAGCCGCACATCGAGTTTTCGACCGTGCTGGGGAGCTGTGTCGCCTCGTGCCTCTATGATCCGGAAGCGCGGGTGGGCGGAATGAACCACTTCCTGCTCGCCGAACCGCCTGCGGGCCTGGCCGGCACGACCGCCGTCGACGAGCATTACGGCGTCTATCTCATGGAACTGCTGGTCAATCAGATGCTGGGCATCGGCGCGCGCAAATCGCGCCTGCGTGCGCATCTCTATGGCGGCGCCAACGTCAACCGCAACATGATGCGCATCGGCACCGCGAATGCCGAGTTCGCACAAGCCTTCCTCAAGCGCGAGGGCATCATGGTCATGCGCGAGGACCTTGGCGGGACCAATGCCCGCCGTGTCGATTTCCGCCCGGCCTCAGGCCAGATCCGCTTCCGCACGGTCGAGGATCGCCTCGCACCGCCGGTCCAACCCACCACCCGTCCGGACCGCGCGTCCGGCGATGTGGAACTGTTCTGATTGCAACAAGCGAGCACCTGCATGACCCAGACTACTCGAATCCTGACTGTAGACGACAGCCCGAGCATGCGGGCGCTCCTGAACCATGCCCTTTCGACGCAAGGCTTCGAAGTGGCGCAGGCCGAAGACGGCCTCGCTGCGCTCGACTGGCTCGCGCTCAACGAGGTCGACGTGGTGATCACCGACATCAACATGCCGCGCCTCGATGGCTTCGGCCTGATCGAGCGCCTGCGCGAGGGCACCCGCCACCGCGACCGGCCGATCCTGGTGCTCACCACCGAAAGCTCGGACGAAAAGAAGGCTCGTGCCCGCGAAGCCGGCGCGACCGGCTGGATCGTCAAGCCGTTCGATGCCGCCAAGCTCGTCGCTGCGGTCCGCCGCGTCGCGCACTGATCCCTCCCGCTTTTGCAAGGAGCGCTTACGATGATCCGCGAACTCATTACTTTCGAGGTCGAAGGCCAGGTTTTCGGGCTCGACATCATGTCGATCCGCGAGATCCGCGCCTGGACGCCGACCACCCGCCTGCCGCGCGTGCCGCACTATGTGGCCGGCGTGGTCAACTTGCGGGGTACCGTCCTGCCGGTCGTCGATCTCGCTGCCCGCCTCGGCTGGCGAGCAACCGAACCGACACCGCGCCACGCGATCATCGTGACCCAGCTAGGCGCGCAGGTCGGCGGGTGGATCGTCGATTCGGTGAGCGACATCGTGACCGTGCCCGATCAGACCTTGCAGGCACCGCCCCCGGGCGTGGGCAACGACAGCGTGGTTCCCTTCCTCGAAGGGCTGGCCGCGATCGAGGACAAGATGGTGATGGTGCTCAACCTCTTCGCGCTGAGCGATGGTGCGCAGCTCGCCGCCGCCGCCTGATTCCCCACATCTCCGCATCAAGGAACGCGCCGCAATGGCCCCCCACATGGCTCCGGTGGCCCCGGCCAACACGGCCTCGCACCGCCAGATCGCGCTGGTACTCGAGGAACTGTCGCAGGAAGTCGAAGCGCTCGGCGCATCACTTTGCGGCGATATGGACGTGGCCATGCGTCACATGGACAGCCTGCAGGCGATCGACATGATCGCCCAGAAGCAGCGCAGCCTCGCCAAGCTGCTCCATGCCGAGTGCCTCGAGACCGAAGTCGAGCGCATCGGTCTCGATATTCTGCGTGAACGGATGCGCCTGCTGCGCTGATCGCTGCTTCGGCCTTGCCGCACGGCGATTGCGATTTGCGCGCAAAAGCTCACAATGGCCGCAGGCAACCGGTATGGCGGAAGCAATGGCAGTTATCGCAGTCTACAGCGTAAAGGGCGGCGTCGGGAAAACCACCCTGGCAGTCGACATGGCGTGGCGCTCTGCCGCGCTTTCCGGCCATTCCACGCTGCTATGGGATCTCGATCCGCAAGGCGGCGCCGGCTGGCTGCTCGGCCTTGCCGATCGCACGCAAGGCGATGCCGCTGCGGTGTTTCGCAAGGACAGCAAGCCTGCCGATCTTGTCACCCCCACCCGCTATCCGGGCCTTGCCGTGCTGCAGGCCGATGACAGCATGCGCAGCCTTCCCGCGGCGCTCGCCCGCATTGGCAAGCGCAAGCGCATGGCCCGCACCGCTGCCACGCTCTCTAGCGATTATGCCCGGATCATCGTCGATTGCCCGCCGGTGCTGAACGAGATCAGCGAGCAGATCTTCGCCGCCGCCGATCTCCTGATCGTGCCGCTGCCGCCCTCGCCGCTTTCGGCCCGCGCCCTGCCGATGATCCAGGCCGAGATCCTCGCCAATCATCCCCGCCACCCGCCGATCCTGCCGGTGCTCTCGATGTATGATGCGCGGCGCAAGCTGCACCGCGAAGTTCACACCGGCTTTGCCGCCGGGTGGCCGGTGATCCCCATGGCCAGCGCGATCGAGCAGACAGCCGTTCGCCGCGCCCCGATCGGCACGTTCGCGGCTTCCAGCGATGTAAACGCGCGTCTTCAGCGCCTGTGGGAAGGCATCGAGGCAAAGTTGACGATGCAGGCGTCCCTCGCGGATTGAGGCCTCAGTTCATGAAGGCTTCGAGCGCCTCGCCGGCAGCGATCCATTTGGCTTCCGCCGCTTCGAGCTGATCCGCCACTTCACTGCGCTTGCGCCCCAGTTCAGCCATGTTGAGCCCGGCGAGATCCGCCGCCGGCTTGCCGGAACCGGCCATCGCCGCATCGATTGCCGCCAGCCGCGCCTCGGCCTTGGCGACCGCCGCCTCGGCCTCGCTAACCGCCTTCTGCAGCGCCTTCATATCCTCGCGGCTCTTCGCCCCGCCCTTGGGCTTCGTCCCGCCCGCACCGTTCTTGCCCGCATCGCTCTTGGGCTGGTTCCGCCCGAGCACGAAGTCGATGTAGTCCTCGATGCTGCCCGGATAGTCCTTGGCGGTTCCGCCATCGACGAGCACCAGCCGGTCCGCAGTCAGCTCGACCATGTGCCGGTCATGGCTGATCAGGATCACCGCCCCGGCGTAGTCATTCAGCGCCTGCACCAGCGCCTCGCGCGCATCGACGTCGAGGTGGTTGGTCGGCTCGTCGAGGATCAGCAGGTGCGGCGCATCGCGCGTCACCAGCGCCAGCGCAAGGCGCGCGCGCTCGCCGCCCGAAAGCGTCGCCGTCTTCGATTCCGCGCGGGGGCCGGAGAAACCGAACCGCCCCAACTGCGCCCGCACCGCCGCCGGGGTCTTGCCCGGCATGGCCCGCGTCATCAGTTCCAGCGGGGTCGAATCCGCAGGCAGTTCCTCCACCTGATACTGGGTGAAATAGCCGATCTTGAGCTTGCCCGAAGCGGTCATTCCGCCCTCGCTCGCCGCCAGTTGCCCCGCCAGCAGCCGCGCCAGCGTGGTCTTGCCGTTGCCGTTGCGGCCCAGCATGGCGATGCGGTCATCCGGGTCGATGCGCAAGTTCAGCCGCCGCAGGATCGGCTTGTCCGCGCTGTAGCCCGTCGCCGCCAGATCGAGCGTGATCAGCGGCGGGCGCAGTTCCTCGGGATCGGGGAAGCCGAAGCTCAAGGTCGGGTCTTCCATCATTGCCGTGACCGGCTGCATCTTCGCCAGCATCTTCGCCCGCGACTGCGCCTGCTTGGCGGTGGAGGCCCGCGCCGAATTGCGCGCCACGTAATCGGCCAGCTTCTTGCGCTGCGCATCCTGCGCGGCCTTGGCAGCAGCGATCTGCGCCGCCCGCTCGGCCCGCTGCCGCTCGAACGCATCATAGCCGCCAGCATAGAGCGCGATCTTGCCGCCCTGCACATGCAGGATCGTATCGACCACATTGTTGAGCAGATCGCGCTCGTGGCTGATCACCACCATCGTGCCGGGATAGCTCTGCAGAAAGCTCTCCAGCCACAGCGTCGCCTCGAGATCGAGGTGGTTCGAAGGCTCGTCGAGCAGCAGCAGATCGGGTGCCGAAAACAGCAGCGAGGCGAGAGCCACGCGCATTTTCCAGCCGCCCGAGAAGCTGTCGAGCGGCATCGCCTGCATCGCCTCGTCAAAGCCCAGACCGATGAGGATGCGCGCCGCCCGCGCGTCCGCCGTATAGGCATCGATGGCAATCAGCCGGTCATAGACCGCCGCCATCCGGTCCGGGTCTTCGCAGGTCTCCGCCTCGGCCATCAGCGCCGCACGCTCGGTATCGGCAGCGAGCACCGTCTCGAACGGTGTCGCCGTCCCCGCCGGCGCGGACTGCGCGATATAGCCCAGCCGCATCCGCTTGGGCATGTCGATGGAACCATCATCCGGCTCGATCTCGCCGATGATCGCCTTCATCAGCGTAGATTTGCCCGCGCCGTTACGGCCGATCAGCCCGACCTTGGAGCCCGGCTGGATCGTCGCACTGGCGCGGTCGAGAATGGTGCGCCCGCCCAGTCGCACGGTGAGGCCCTGAATTGTAAGCATGGCGCGCCCCTAGCAGGGGTGGAGGCGGCGGGAAAGGCGCGAACAATCCTCCGAAAAATCAGCCCCACCGCGCCCGCCCGCACTGGACTTCGCTCCACCCAGGCGTAGAGAAACACGAACCATGTGGCAGATCTACCAATTCCCGCTGTGCCCGTTCAGCCGCAAGGTGCGCCTGCTCCTCGCC
>CANGJI010000113.1 GCA_947454135.1 Sphingomonadaceae bacterium | reverse complement strand
GAAGAAGAAGATCGCGGACGAGGGTCTGCTGCCAGCCTGATCCGGGTGGCGATCCTTCGACGAACCGCTGACTCGCTTCGACTGCCCGGCTGGCGCTCGCCGGGCAGTCGGGGCTAGAAGCGATCGGATGGCCACGCTTCCCGCCGACAATGCTGCCGAAAGACCGCACGTGCCGGCGCGTGCGGTGCTGCTGTCTGCGGCGGCGCTGTGGCTCACCTACTTTCTGCTGATCACCTTGCGCGGGATCGTGGTCGATCTCGGCGAATTCAACGAACTGCTGTGGCGCCGGGCAGTGGTCACGCTGGCGGGCATCGCGGTCACGCTGCTGGCCTGGCCGGTGCTCCGCCGGTTCGACGGGCGCAGCAACGGCGCGCGCATCGGCGCGGCGCTGGTCATCATGCTGCCCGCCGCGCTGGCGCTGGCCGCGATCAACCAGCAGTGCTTCGCGCCGGTCGAGAAGAAGCTGATCGAGCGCGAGGCAAAAGCCGCGCAGGAGCAGGCAGAAGCGGCCGCGCGGGCGATCCGCGCCGGGCAGGGCGCCGCGCCGGTGGCTCTGCCCAGCGGCGCGGCGCTCCCCAGCATCCGCGTCCGCCACGATGTTTCCGGGAACGTGCTGATCGATGTCGCCGATCCGCCGCAGGCCATGCCCGCCCCGCCGGTGCCGCCCGAACCTCCGGCTCCGCCCGCCCTGCCTTCGCCGCCGCGCCCGTCCCGGGTGGCGCCGCCAGCCGATCCCGGCGATGAGGCGCCCACCGTGAACGCCGCCGATGACGAGGCAGCGATCATCACCGCACCCGGCGGCGTCGCGATCATCCGGCGCAGCGACGGTTCGGCGGAAGTCCGCGTCGGCGGCCGCCACATCGCGACAGACGCCGACCATGCCGATCAACTCGCCGACGAACTCGCCGAAGCGCAGCGTGAAGTGGCGGAAGCGCAGCGCGAGATGGAGCGCGCGCGGGATGAGGCCAAGCTTTCGGCAGCGCAGGCGCGGCTCGCGGGGATCGATGCAGTGCGCTGGAACGTGCTGCGCAGCCTCGCCGATGCGGGGCTCATTGCCGAAAAGGACGTGCCTGCCGCCCCGGCTGGACCGGTCGGCGAAGCGGTGAAGGAAGTCCATGCGCGCGGCGAAAAGGCGCACAAGGCGCGGGTGGGCAAGCCGCACCCGGCCGTCCGCGCTGACGTGCCGCGTCCGGCGGCAAGCGCATCACCCCAGCAAACGCCGACGCCGACGCCAACCCCATCGGCGAGCCCGGCCCCTGCGCCTTCGGCCAGCGATGGCGATAGCCGGATGCACAGCGCAATCATCAGCAAGATGATCGAGGACGAAGGCCTGTGGAAGCAGCTCACCGATGTCGCGCTGGGGCGCTATTTCCTGCTGATCGCGTGGGCGGGGCTCTACATCGCGCTCGGCAATGCCGAGATGGCGCGTGCGTCCGAGCGGCGCGAGGGCGAATACCGGCGCGCTGCCAAGGCGGCGGAGCTGCGCAGCTTGCGCTATCAGGTCAATCCGCACTTCCTGTTCAACACGCTGAATTCGCTCTCCGCGCTCGTGATGGTCGGCCGCACCGAGCAGGCCGAGAAGATGATCCAGACGATCTCCAGCTTCTATCGCCACAGCCTTGCCGGCGATCCTACCGCAGACGTGCCGCTGGCTGACGAGATCGCGCTCCAGCGTCACTATCTGGAGATCGAGGCCGTGCGCTTCCCCGAACGGCTGGTCTGCGAATTTGATGTACCCGAAAGCCTCGACAATGCCTGCGTGCCGGGAATGATCCTGCAGCCGCTGGTCGAGAACTCGATCAAGTACGGCGTCTCGGCCAGTACGCGGCCCGTCACGATCCGCATCGCCGCGCAGGAGGCGGGCGGCAAGCTGGTGCTGACAGTGGCGGATGATGGCCCGGGCAAGACCGGCGAGAATGGCGGAACCGGGATCGGGCTGGAGAACGTGCGCAATCGGCTTGCCGCGCGGTTTGGCGATGAGGCGCGGGTGGAAAGCGGAGCCCTGCCGGCCGGCGGCTATGCCACTGTGCTGACGATCCCGCTGGTGCGGTCGGGCTGTGAATGAGGAAGACGTGATGCGGACCTTGATCGTCGATGATGAACCGCTGGCGGTGGAGCGCATGCAGATCCTTTGCGCGCGCATTCCCGCGCTGAACGTCGTCGGCACGGCCAGCGATGGCGCTGCGGCGCTGCGATTGTGCGAGGCGCTTTCCCCCGAACTCGTGCTGCTCGACATGACGATGCCCGAAGTCGACGGCCTCGGCGTTGCGCGCGGGCTGGCGCGCCTGTCCCCGCGCCCCGCCGTGATTTTCGTGACCGCGCACGATCACTTCGCGGTCGAGGCGTTCGACTGCGATGCGGTGGACTATGTGCTCAAGCCCGTGGCGCAGGACCGGCTCGAACGCGCGGTGGACCGGGCGCTCGCCCGCCGCGATGCCGCGCCGCAGCCGGCCGAAGCGGCGCCTGCCGAAAGCCCGTGGATCCAGGAATTCTGGGTTCCCCACCGCAGCGAACTGATCCGCATCGCCGCGAATGACATCGACCGCATCGACGCCGAGCGCGACTATGTTCGCCTGCATGTCGGCCAGAAGGACGGGGGAGGGCGCAGCTACCTTTTGCTGCACACGATCCAGCGCCTCGAAGACCGGCTCGACCCCGAACGCTTCATCCGCCTCCACCGCTCGACCATCGTCCGGCGCGACCGCATCGCGGGGCTGAAGCACGATGGGCTGGGGGTGTGGTCGGCGCAGCTGGTGGACGGCGAATTGCTGCGGATCGGGCGGACGTATCTGGCGAAGGCGAAGGCGATGGCTGGGCGCTAGGGCGCTTAGACGACCGAGAACGTAACGTTCAGCCCGCCGCAGTGGTCTCCGTCGTCATTGACGAGCAGGTATGGCCCAAGCAGGCGGAACTGTGCTGTCCCTAAGCCCTTGGCGCGATCCGCCGATAGCTCAGTGCTTCGGCCACATGCACGCGCCCCACAGTATCCGCGCCCGCCAGATCCGCAATCGTGCGCGCCACGCGCAGCATGCGGGTGTAGCCGCGCGCCGATAGCCGCATGGCTTCGGCAGCCTGGGCAAGCAGCTTGCGCCCGGGTTCGTCGGGCGTGGCGTACTGTTCGAGGAGATCGCCTTCGAGTTCGGCATTGGTGCGCCGCCCGCTGCCTTCGAGCCTTGCCGTCTGCACGCGCCGCGCCGCCGCCACGCGCGCGCCGACAGCGTCCGAGCCTTCGGCAGGCGGCGGCAGGGCGAGGTCTGCTGCGGAGACCGGATCGACCTCGACATGCAAATCGATGCGATCAAGCAGCGGGCCGGAGACCTTGGACTGATAATCCCCCGCACAGCGCGGCGCGCGGCTGCAGCCGAGCGCGGGATCGCCGAGGTGGCCGCAGCGGCAGGGGTTCATCGCCGCGATGAGCTGGACGCGCGCCGGGAAGGTGACATGGGCGTTGGCGCGCGCGACGGTGACTTCGCCCGTCTCCAGCGGCTGACGCAGCGAATCGAGCACCGCGCGCTGGAACTCGGGCAGTTCATCGAGGAACAATACGCCCAGATGCGCGAGGCTCACTTCGCCGGGGCGCACTTTCAGTCCGCCGCCGGTCAGCGCGGCCATCGAGGCGGAATGGTGCGGGCTGCGGAAAGGCCGTGCGCGGCTGATCCGGCCTTCCTCCAGCAACCCGGCGACCGAGGCCACCAGCGATGCTTCGAGCGCTTCGGAAGGCGTGAGTTCGGGCAGGATGCCCGGCAGGCACGAAGCCATCAGCGATTTGCCTGCGCCGGGAGGGCCGATCATCAGCAGGTTGTGGCCACCGGCTGCCGCGATCTCCAGCGCGCGCTTGGCGGTTTCCTGGCCCTTCACTTGCCTCAGGTCTGCACGGCGCGCGGGGGCTTCCACTTCGCCCGGTTCCGGGACCGGAAGGCGCAGCGTGCCCTTGAGATGGTTGAGCAGGCTGATCAGATCGGGCGCGGCGACGATTTCCACGCCGCTTGCCCAGCGTGCCTCGGCGCCCTGCGCGGCAGGGCAGATCAGCCCCTTCTCGATGCCGCTGGCATGGAGCGCCGCCAGCAGCACGCCGGGGCTGGCGATCACGCGGCCATCGAGCGCGAGTTCGCCGACCGCCACGTAGTCTGCAATGGCTTCCAGATCGACCACGCCCATCGCCGCCAGCAGCGCCAGCGCGATGGGGAGATCGTAGTGCGAGCCTTCCTTGGGCAGGTCCGCCGGTGACAGGTTCACCGTGATGCGCTTGGGCGGCAGCGCGAGGCCGAGCGCAGCCAATGCCGAGTGGACGCGCTCGCGGCTTTCGCCCACGGCCTTGTCCGGCAAGCCGACAACCCGGAACGAGGGCAGGCCCGGCGCGATCTGGCATTGTACTTCGACCGCCCGCGCTTCCAGCCCGAGATAGGCAACTGTCGAAACCAACGCGACCATACCAGCCCCCCAATCCGCATTGCAGACTAGGGACGGGCAGGCAGGCAGGATAGGGGCGCGCCGCCGGTCTCGCCAATATGGAGGCGAAAGCCGTTAAGGCGGGTTTGCGGGAAAGATGGCAAGGCCGGGCAGGATCAGTGCGCCGCGCCCCAGCTCGGGCCGGTGCCGATCTCCACGCCCAGCGGCACGGTGAGCTTGACCGCCGGTTCCGCCGCGCTCGCCATCACCTGCTCGATCACCGTCCGCGCTGCCGCGACATCCGCTTCGGGCAGTTCGAACACCAGTTCGTCGTGCACCTGCAGCAACATCCGCACATGGCCGAGGCCCGCAGCCGCCAGCGCCGGGTTCATCCGGGCCATCGCGCGCTTGATGATGTCGGCGCTGGTGCCCTGGATCGGGGCGTTGATCGCGGCGCGCTCGCTGCCCTGTCGTTCGGCCTGATTCTTCGAATTGATGCGCGGGAACCACGTCTTGCGGCCGAACAGCGTCTCCGAATACCCGAGCGTGCGCACGTTCTCCAATGTCTCGTGGATATAGCGCTGGATGCCGGGGAAACGCTCGAAGTAGCGGTCGATCATCGCCTGCGCTTCGTCGGCGCTGACGCCCAGACGTCCGGCAAGGCCCCAGCGGCTGATGCCGTAGAGGATGGCGAAGTTGATCGTCTTGGCGCGGCCGCGGGTGTCGCGGTCCACCGTGCCGAACAGTTCCCGCGCGGTGCGCGCGTGGATGTCCTCGCCCGCCGCAAAAGCCTCCTTGAGCGCCGGGACGTCCGCCATGTGCGCGGCGAGCCGCAGTTCGATCTGGCTGTAGTCCGCCGCGAGCAGCACATTGCCCGGCTCGGCGACGAAAGCCTCGCGGATCTGGCGCCCGATCTCGGTGCGGATGGGGATGTTCTGCAAGTTGGGATCGTTGGAGGAAAGCCGCCCGGTTTGCGCGCCGACAAGGCTGTAGCTGGTGTGGACGCGGCCCGTCGCGGGATTGATCGCAGCTTGCAGCGCGTCGGTATAGGTCGACTTGAGCTTCGAGAGCTGGCGCCATTCGAGCACCAGCGTCGCGACTTCGGCACCCTGCGCGGCGAGGCCTTCGAGCACCGACTGATCGGTCGAGTACTGCCCGGTCTTGCCCTTCTTGCCGCCCTTGTAGCCAAGCTTGTCGAACAGGATCTCGCCAAGCTGCTTGGGGCTGCCGATGGTGAAGGGCTGGCCGGCCTTCTCGTGGATCACCGTCTCGAGCCGCGCGATGGTTTCGGCGAACTGGGACGACAGCGCCGCCAGCCGTTCGCGGTCGACGCGAATGCCGTTCCGCTCCATGCTCGCGACGACCGGCACGAGCGGCCGGTCGACCCGCTCGTAGATGCGCGTGCCGCCTTCCTCGGCAAGGCGGAGGCTGAGCAGGCGGTGGAGCCGCCACGTCACCTCGGCGTCTTCGGCGGCATAGCGCGTCGCGTCCGCCAGTGGCACTTCGGCGAAGGAGATCGCCTTCTTGCCGGTGCCGCACACGTCCTTGAAGGCAATCGTGGTGTGGCCGAGCAGCTTTGCCGCGAGTTCGTCCATGCCGTGGCCGCCCACTCCGGCTTCGCTCCGCCCGGCATCGAGGCAGAAGCTCATCACCATGGTGTCGTCGATGGGGGCGACATGGATCCCGTAGCGCGCCAGAACGTTGAGATCGTACTTGATGTTCTGCCCGATCTTGAGGACCGCATCGCTTTCCAGCAGCGGCCTCAGGAGTGCGAGCGCGGCGTCGCGCGGGGCCTGCACCGGCGCTTCGGCAAACATGTCGGTGCCGCGGTGGCCGAGCGGGATGTAGCAGGCATCGCCCGGGCCGAGCGCGAGGCTTACCCCGACGAGATCCGCCTGCATCGCATCGAGCGCGCTGGTTTCGGTATCGACCGCCACGACCCGCGCGGCCTGTGCCCGGGCGACCCACGCGGCAATGTCTTCCAGCGTCTGCAGGCAGCGATAGCCGCCGGTGTCGATGGCCGGCCAATCGGGCAGGCTCTGGCGGGTCTCCGCACTGGCGCCTTGCGCCGGGGCTGCGCTGCTGCTGCCCGCTGGCGTTTCCGCAGGTGCCGTGCCCAGCTTGCGCAGCAGGCTGGTGAAGCCGTGTTCCGCGAGAAACGCGGCGAGCGGATCCGGCGGGATCGCGGTCAGCTCGAACGCATCGAGCGGGAGCGGCAGCGGACAATCATCCTTGAGCGCGACAAGCTGGCGCGAAAGACGGGCCATTTCGGCCTGCTCGATCAGGCTGTCGCGCAGCTTGCCGGGTTTCATCGTCGGTGCGGCGGCGAGTGCGCCTTCGAGCGTGCCGTGCTCCTGGATCAGCTTGGTCGCGGTCTTGGGCCCGATGCCGCGAATGCCCGGCACGTTGTCCACCGCATCGCCCATCAGCGCGAGGACATCGCCCACACGCTCAGGCTCGACGCCAAATTTCTCCATGACCTCGGGCAGGTCGATGCGCTGGTTCTTCATCGTATCGAGCATGTCGATATAGCCGCCCCCCGCGTGGGGCCGGCCGACGAGCTGCATCAGGTCCTTGTCCGAGGAGACGATGGTCACATTCCACCCGCGTTCGGCAGCGGCGAGCGAGTAGGAAGCGATGAGGTCGTCCGCTTCCAGCCCCGCCTCCTCGATGCAGGCGAGGCTGAACGCGCGCGTTGCATCACGGATCAGCGGGAATTGCGGAACGAGGTCTTCAGGCGGCGGCGGGCGGTTCGCCTTGTACTGGTCATAGAGCGCATTGCGGAAGGTGATCGAGCCCTTGTCGAGGATCACCGCGAGGTGGGTCGGCCCGTCCGCCTTGTGCAGATCCTCGGCCAGCTTCCACAGCATGGTCGTGTAGCCATAGACCGCGCCGACCGGCACGCCTGCGGGATTGGTCAGCGGCGGCAGGCGGTGATAGGCGCGGAAGATATAGGCCGAGCCATCGACGAGATAGAGATGACGCTGGGGCGTGCCGGGCTGCGCGCCGGAGTCCGTGGTGGTGTCCATGCACGCTGTCGTAGCGCTTGCAGCGCTGCGGCGAAAGCGCCTCGCGCACTGGTGCAAGCGCATGAATGCGGTGATTCACCAGGCTTGCGTGCACCTGCTGGAACGTATGCGCCCCGGCAAAAGGATAACAAAATCAGAAATTTGCTCGCTCTGTGACGGCTTTGCTGCTCCTAAGACTTGCAAGCAGGTGAATTGCCGATTAATTGGGGCGAGAAGTCTACCGCCAGAGTAGGCTTTGCGGCGGGCTGCGGGCCCGGCGCGGTCCACTTCAATCCAGGGATT
>CANGJI010000112.1 GCA_947454135.1 Sphingomonadaceae bacterium | reverse complement strand
ACGCCGCGCAGCACGTGGTAGCGCACGCCCGGAAGGTCGCGCACACGGCCGCCGCGGATCAGCACCACCGAGTGCTCCTGCAGGTTGTGGCCTTCACCCGGGATGTACGAAATCACTTCGCGGCTGTTGGTCAGGCGGATTTTGGCCACCTTGCGCAGCGCCGAGTTCGGCTTCTTCGGGGTCGTCGTGTAGACGCGAGTGCAAACGCCGCGCTTCTGCGGGTTCTGCTCCATCGCAGGGACCTTGGACTTGGTCTTCTGCGGTTCGCGGCCCTTGCGGACCAGCTGGTTGATCGTAGGCATGAAGTACTCTTCACCTTGGTTGCGGGCGCGGCAGGAACCAGGTGAAGCTTTGCGGAGATCTCATCCAGCGGCGGGCAAGACCGCCAAGGGCCTTGCGCCGGAACGCTGCATGAGCCGAAAACGCTCCACCCGGGGCAAGTCGCCACCGGGTTACTTTGACGGCTTACGGCGAGGAGTGTCTCACCTCCCGATTCGGAAGGCTGGACCAAACACAAGAGGGACCCGCGAATGGCAGAAAAACCACCTTCGAGGCCCCACTTGCCGCGCACCGGCAATGTTCAGCTCTGTTGAACCGATTGACCAGCGGTCGTTCGGGACGGCGGGCCATTAGGCCGGATGCGCCCGCCGGTCAAGCATCTTGCCGACGGCAGCCCGGCCATGGCCCTCCCTTGCGGTGCTACTCTGCGGCCTCCGCGAGCCGGGGCGAGTGGCGCATGTGGGTGCCGACCGAATGATCGAGCATGGCGAGCGCCACATGGAGCCAGTCATCCATCGCCGAAAGCCCGCGCGCCGACAGACGGACGAAAGTCCGGCGGCCGTCACGCCCGTCTTCCTCGCGCTCGACCAGCCCGCGCGCTTCCAGGATCCGCAGCCAGCGCAGCGCGGTGGTGGGCGGAACATTCGCCCCGATGCAGGCGCTCGTGGTCGGAACCGGCCGGTTCTCCCGCGTGGCCACATAGAGATCGAGCAGGATGTCCCACGTGGGCTCGCCGAAGAGGTCGCTGGGCAAATGCCGGTCGCGCCTGCGACGGATCGCATAGGTCTCCCGCGCGAAGGCAAGCAGCGCTTCGGACGTGATCCGAACCGAAGCCGCTTGCATGCCAGCCACGACCGCAGCGGTCACGTCCGGGGCCGCCGGGCACTGGGCCTCACCCATCGGGTCCTGCGCGGCGGCGGCATCGGCAAGCCCAGCAGGGCTGGCACGGCGCAGCGCGGCGCGGCGACGGCCACGCTCGTGGCGGCGAATGATGCGCGTGCTCATGCCGGCCGCCACGAATGATAGCGACCGATCTGGCGTTTGCGCTCGACATGCGCCCAGGTGCCTATCGCAAGCACGATCAGTTGGAACAGAAATGGCATCTGCGTCATTGTCCAATAGGCTCGGCGGACCATGTCCACTTCCCAGAACTTCGCGACATGGCCGAGCACGACGAGCACCTGCGAGGCCGAAACCCACAGTGGCCAACCGCGATTGGCGTAGAGCGCCACCCAGAGCAGAGTTGCGAAGGCCCAGGTATCGATCACAAGGTGTCCCGGGTTGACGGTGTACCAGGCCGGATCGCCGAACAGCATATGATTACCCACGTCCAACACGAATGTGGCGAGCAGCACCGTTGCCACCAGTTGCTCGGGCTCGTCCCCCTTGCGGGCAGCGAACAGCACGGTGGCGATCAGCGCGACACGAAGGGCCCACAGCCACATCATGGTGTGTCAGCCCTCCGTCTCTCGGTCGTCATCCCGATCGGCATCAGGCCGCCCGGACCACCGCCGACACCTCGACATCAGCGCTGGCCGGGCCGCCGTGCAGGGCCGCAGGCGGGCACGCATCATTGCCGCCGCAGGTTTCAATCGCGATCGCGCTGAGCCGGCCATGGACGCGCGCGAGCTCGCCTCCGGCTTCCAGCATTGCCTGCTGGCTCTTGAGCAGGCGCATCAGCGCGTCCTGACCAAGGAAGGGTGAAACACCGGTTTCGCGGCGGGCGCCGACCATGGTCTGCAGCAGCTGTGCCTGGCGCACGAGCGCTTCGTCGAGCGCAGCTTCCGCCTCGTGCAGATCGCGGGTGATCCGCAGTTGCGCCACCTCGAGCGGCATTTCGTGGATGGTCTGGCTAGCAAAAGTGGTCATCACAGTCTCTCCCTGCCTGGAGCCCTCCCCCGGGCCCACGCCTACCAAGGTGGTGGAGAGGTTCGCGCCGGATCAGTGCGCGATGATTTGCGAAAGCTGCGCAAACATCGCGAGGCCACCCATGACGATCAGGATCAGGAACATCGCGAAGGCCGCAATCGTCCCGAGCCGGACATAGGTCCCGTAGGGCCCGTCGAACATCTCCGGGAGAACACGATGGTAGGGCTCGGCCAACACCTCATCGCTGTGGAACACGCCGCTCGGCCGTGCATCCAGGCGGCTCGGTGGGCTTTGCGTCCAGTCCGTCCTGTCTTCCCGGACTGGTTCTTGATACGGCGCGAATGGAAGCGCGACGGCGGAAAAGTCATATACGGATCGTTCGTATATGGATGCAGTAGCGGAAGAATTGGTAACAAGACGGCGATATGCCTGTGCCACCTCACCCCGCGTGGCCCCGCCAAGCTTGGCCCGCGCCAGCATGATGCGCTGGTCGACGGTATGGTGCGAGATGCCCAGAATGCGCGAGATCTCCTTCGAGGTCTTGTGCTCGATCAGGAGGTCCAGAACGGCGCGCTGCTTGTCCGTGAGCGAGGTGAGCACATTGTTGCAGTCGCCCGAATCGCTCCCCGCGAACCCGTCTGGGCCGACGAGGCCCGCGACAAGCGGGCCGGCCGAGAACCGCGAGGAACCGTACGCGCCAGACGGTGGCGGCGACACGTTAGTGTTATCCGACTTGCTCATCTGCTTTGATCACGACCCTTATTGCGCCATCGCGGCGATAAAAGTGTATGAATAACGCCCGGATCGCAAGAACAACTCCATTGCTGCGACAAGTCTCCAATTTGCATAAATGCACCCGACATTGCAGAACGCGTAAAAAAATCATAACTTCTCCTAACGTAGGTTAAATTGCTTATTAACTGGCGAGAAAGGACGATATGAGGCCGCGGATGTTCGCGAGACGGACCGGAAAGGTTCTGGCGACAAGCCGCGCGACCATGGCGCTCGTTTTTCTCCTGGCGCTGATGCTCGACCCTACGGTACCCGGAACCGGTGGCACGGCGGTCTACTTCATGCTGTCCGCCTATCTCGCCGGCGCGGCGGTGATGATCGTGATCGCGTGGCGGAGCTGGTGGTGGGAATTCCGCCTCGCCCCCTGGGTCCACGGGATCGACACGCTGGCCTTCGTGCTGGCGGTCTATTTCTCCGAGGCCGGCAAGGCTGACTTCAACAGCCCGTTCATGTCGCTTACCGCGTTCCTGCTCATCAGCGCCACATTGCGCTGGGGGTGGTCCGCAGTCGCATGGACCTCGTTTGCCCTCATCCTGCTCAATGTGGTGATCGGCACTGGCCTGTTCACCTTCGGCCTGCCGATCGACCCATACCGCTACGGGCGGCGGCTCATGTACCTCGGCGTGCTGTCGCTGATGATGGTATGGCTGAGCGGGGAACAGCGCGGCCCGCGCTCCGCTCCGATGCCGCGCACGCCCGGGACGCCGGGCGAGCGGCGCAATGCCATCCTCGTCGACACGCTGACCTTTGCCCGCGTCGCGCTCCAGGCACGCGGGGCGGCGATCGCCGTGCCACATGGCGAGGAGCCCTGGACCGAGCTACTGCGTGATACCGGCTATGCCGTGATCGTGGACCGACTGGGCCCGGACGTACTGGAGGGCAGCTTTGGCGAGCCCGACCGGGCAGCCCTGATCGACCGTGCGCACGGGCGCCGCATCATCAGCCGCGCGAGCTCCTATCCGATCGCCCTGACCGGCCCGGTCAACGCACCGCTGGCGGCGCACTGCGGGGTCGAGGAAGCGATGATCGTCACGTTCGAGACGGCGGCCGGCCCCGGCCAGCTCCTCATCTGGGGCGTCCCGGACATGTGCGTTGACGACCTGCCGATGGTGGAGATGATCGGCCGTCACCTCAGCACCGAACTCGACCGTGAGGATCTGGCTGAACTGGCTCAGGCTGCGTCTGCCGCAGCGTTGCGCGACGCGCTGGCGCGAGACCTGCACGATAGCGTGGCCCAGTTCCTTGCCGGCACCTTGTTCCGGCTCGAGGCACTGTCGCGGTGGATCCGCGAGGGTCAGGACCCGACCGCCGAAATCAACGATCTCAAGTCGGCCCTGCGGCGCGAACAGGGCGAGCTGCGCGCAATGATCCAGCGGTTGCGGCGCGGCGAGGAAGGCGACAGGCGCACCGACCTTGTCGAGGAACTGGAAACCCTGCTCGGCGAGATGAGCCAGCATTGGCATATCGCGGTCAGGCTCGAGGCGCAGATCCGGCCAATGCCGGTATCGATCGGCCTTGCGCACGAACTGCGCCAGGTCATGCGCGAGGCGATCGCCAATGCTGCGCGCCATGGTGACTGCGGCGAGGTCATCGTTTCGGTGAGCACTGGCGGAGCGGGGCTGACCTTGCGGATCGCCGATGATGGCGAGGGCTTTCCCGGCGACAGCCCAATCCCCCGCCCCCGCTCGATCAGCGAGCGGGTCGAGGCTCTGGGCGGAACGCTTTCGATCTGCCATAACCACCCCGGGGCTTTGCTCGAAATCGCCCTGCCCAATAGGATAGCCTGATGATTCCCGTTCTTGTTGCCGATGATCATGGCTTCATTCGTGCTGGCGTAGAGGCTGTGCTGCGCGGCAGCCGTTTCCAGATCGTGGCCGGTACTGCCAGCGGCGAGGAAACCCTTGCCGCGATCCAGACGCATGATCCCGCCATTGTACTGCTCGATATCAACATGCCCGGCATGAACGGCGTACAGGCGCTTGAAGCGTTGCGGTCGAGGGGTGACAAGCGAGCCGTCGTGCTGCTGACGGCAGGAATCAACGACCGCCAGCTGCTCGCCGTGATGCGCGCCGGGGTCGAGGGGATCGTGTGCAAGGACGGCGCCGAAGGTGGCCTGGTCGAGGTGCTCGAGAAAGTCCACGCTGGCGGCAAGGCCATCGATTCCGCCCTGCTCCAGCGCGCGCTCGATCTGTCCCTCAGCGCCGAAACCGGCGGCCCGCTTGAACGGCTCAACCAGCGCGAGCGGCGGATCGCCCGGCTGGTCGCACGCGGCATGCGCAACCGCGATATCGGCGCCGAGCTCGGCATCGGCGAAGGCACTGTGAAGGTCTACCTTCACGCGATGTATCAGAAGCTCGGCATCGAGAACCGCACCGAACTGGCGCTGCTCGCCGTCAATGATCCCGGCGAGTAAGCTCTCCTGCACTTACGCGCCTGCGCGGCTCCGGCCCGCAAGCGCTGCGGGCTACGCGGGTTCGAGCACCACAGTCGCTGCTGCCGTATTGCTGATCGGCACGTGATAGTTGCGCATCACCATCGCCTGCGGCGCATCGCCAAGAGCCCCGCGTGCGGCAATCCAGTTGAGGATCTCCACACCTTGCGTGCCCGCTAGCTCGGCCACTTCCTCGGCCGAGTGCGCCGTCAGGGCGATGGGATCTTCCGCCAGATTATCGAGGCAGAAGCGGTCATAATCCGGGTTGATGAAGCCGGCCCGCGCGCCTTCGAGCTGGTGCGAAAGGCCGCCAGTGCCCATCACCACGATCCGCTCGTCACCCTTCCAACTGCGCAGTGCGCGACCAACCGCCTGCCCCAGCGCAAAGCAGCGGCGCGGTGAAGGCAGCGGGAACTGCACGGTATTGATGGCAATGGGAACGAGCTTCACCGGCCAGACATCGGCATCGGGCCACGCGAGTTCGAACGGAATCGAGAGCGCGTGGTCGACCATCATCTTCTGGCACATCGTCACATCGAATTCGGCTTCGACCAGCGTCTCGATCAGATGCCACGAGAGGTTGGGATGGCCTTTGAAGCTCTTGTAGACCGGCAGCCCCCAGCCCTCGTCGGCATTGTCGTAACGCGCCGCCGCCCCCACCGCGAAAGTCGGCATGGCATCGAGGAAGAAATTGAGCCCGTGGTCGTTGTAGAACACCACTGCAACGTCTGGCGCGACATCGGCGAGCCACCGGCGCACCGGCGGGAACCCGTCGAAGAAAGGCTTCCAGTATTCCGCTTGCTGGTCACCGCGCTGGATCGCGCCGCCGATGGCGGGAACGTGGCTGGTGAAATAGCCGCCGACAACCTGTGCCATCATGCGTTCTCCCTCTGGCCGGTAGCACCGCTTGGCGCCGGCCTCATGTGCAATCCGCCGAGATCGGCATCGACCCCGGCGCGCGCGGCGAAGAGCATCGCCTTGAAATCGTCCACGCTGCGACCTGTCTGGAGCGCGCCGAGATCCTGCACGTTCAGCCCGAGGATGCCGGCCAGCTTGGCGAGGTAATAGACGTTGCCGCCAACCGCGAGCATGGCGAGCACGTCCCGCGCAGCCACGGCAGCGCGCTGCTCCGCGGTCAGGTTGTATTTGCGGCAATAGGCGTCCTCGTCGGCGAGGAAGGCCATGCGGTTCGCGGCATCGTTGAAGGAAAAGCACATGGCGTTGAGCTCGAAACCGCGGATCGCCAATTCGCCATCGAACAGCGCGGTTCCCGGGATGGAGCGACGCAAGGCGCGGTGATCACGGTCGGAACCTGACGCAGGCGATAATGCTGGCGACTTGAGGGGGGCTGGCGACTTGAGGGGGGCTGGCGACATGAGGGGACGCCTCACTTTCAATAAGGCCGGGATGCACCGGCATCTTTGGCCTACTCGCACCTCACCGCCAGGGAATTGACCGAGGTCAATCCGCCCGGCGCAATTGTGAAATCGGGGCGAGATAAGCGCAGTTACGTAACAGCAAATGCGGATTGCGAGGTGCGTGCAACCGGGTCAAACCTGTAACAATGGCCTTCACCAATGCCGAGCGGCAGCGCCGCTACCGTCAGAAGCTGAAACTGCGCGCTTCGCCGGATGGCGTCGGCGAACAGGCGCGCTTGGCGGTAGAGCGTGCGGTGCAGGCGCTCTGGGCGTTTCACCAGCGGCCGGGCCCGGGCGGAACCGACTGGGCAGCGATCGACGGCTGCACCACCCTTGCACAGTACCGCTCCGAACTGGAGCGAAGCCCGGGCAATCTGATACAGGCGGCGCGGGCGTTCCTGCCCGATTTTGCCGGGCTGACGGCTGACGAGGCGCGCGCCATCGCCGTTGTGATAGAGCTTTCCGACGCGCTCCGGCTTGCTCCGGCGCGTCCGATCGAACTGCCGACAGGGGCCTGATCGGCAGCCCCCGGCGCTGCCCTTGCATTCCATCAGAACCCATATCTCACATGGGTTTAGTCGCATTTCCTGCTCTCTGACCGACCCTGCGCATCCTGTGACAGGAAGGCTGCGTCCGATCGCTGTTTCCCACCAGTTGCAACAGATTTGGCGGAGATAGACTTACTCGGTCTTTGCCAGAGCCCATCGTAGTATTGCGTGAAATAATTCCAGAACCATTCAGGATGCAAGTGCACTTGAAGGGGTAGTTCTGATCGGTTAGCCGCAGGATTTCATTGGGGGAATGTGGTCGTGGACCGTCAATTCATGCGGTTATTTGCGGGTCGTTATCGCGGTGGATTGGTGCTGGTTGGCATTTCCAGCGTGATGCTGAACGTGCTGGTGTTTGCGGGCTCGGCCTACATGCTGCTGGTATACGATTCGGTT
>CANGJI010000111.1 GCA_947454135.1 Sphingomonadaceae bacterium | reverse complement strand
GACCGCCGAGAAGTTCCGCCTCCTCGCCGGTTTCTCGGACTATGTGCGGGATCACGTCCGCCGCCGCCGTGCCAATCCCGGCGAGGACATGATCAGCTTCCTGACCCAGGTTCACTACGAGGCGCTGAACCGCAAGCTCACCGACGAAGAGATCGACGGCATCGTCTACGCCATGGTCATCGGCGGTCTCGAAACCACGCAGTATGCGCTCGTCGAGCAGGCCCAGCTCCTGATCGAGCGCCCCGGCCTGTTCGCAAAACTCAAGGCAGACCGCGCGCTGATCCGCCCGTTTACCGAGGAAGGCATGCGCCTGCGCTCGCCGACACAGGGCCTCTCCACCCGCATCACTTCGCAGGACGAGGTGTTCCAGGGCGTCCATGTCCCCGCCGGCTCCTCGCTGCACCTGCGCTGGGGCGCGGCCAACATCGATCCGGACGAGTTCGAGGACCCGCTGGAGCTGAAGCTGAACCGCTCGGCTGTCACCCGCCACCTCGCCTTCTCCGCCGGGCCGCGCGTCTGCCCGGGCTCCGGCCTGTCGCGGCTTGAACAGACGATCGCGTGGAACCGCCTGTGCGACCGGCTCGCCAGCCTCGACTACGCCCCCGGCAACACCTTCCTCCATCAGCCGGGCATCATGCTCGGCACGCTCGCCCTCCATTGCACGTTCACTCGGGAGACTTCGGCATGACCACCCTGCTCGCGCACATCCGCATCAAGCCCGGCGCCGAGGCGCAGTGGGAAGAGATCATGGCCGACATGATCCACCAGACCTGGAGCACCGAGACCGGTGTGCGGCGCTACGAATACTGGAAGGGCGAGGCGCCGAACCTCTACTATTGCCTGCTCTCGTTCGACGACAAGCAAGCCTTCTACCGCCACCAGATGTCACCCCATCACGAAGGCCACAATTTCGGCGCAGTGCTGGAAGACATCCGGCTCGAATACGTCGACCCCGTGAAGGGTTCGGGTGGCGGCCTGCCGCAGACAGTCGACACCCCGCTGCCCGACGACGCCGATGCAGACCTCAAGACCGCGCAGGAGCGCTTTCCCCTCACCATCCCGACATGGTGGGCCGCCCGCGCATGACGGCGGCGACCTCGCTCGACGAACTGCTGGCGAAGGATGCGATCCAGGACGTTCTCGCCCGCTATTCGCGCACGCTCGATTGGCTGGACGATGAAGGGCAGGCCAGCTGCTACTGGCCGGACGCGCCCATCGACTACGGCTTCTTCAAGGGCAGCGCCGCCGATTTCGTCCCCGTCGTCATGGCCATCGAACGCCAGAGCGCGCGGCGCTGGCACTTCCTCAATACACCGGCAATCAGCGTCCTCGATCCGGGTTACGCCGAAGTGGAAACCTACGGTCTCACCGCCGGAGCCCGCCGCAACGAGGCAGGCGCTTATGGCGGCACGCTCTACGGCGGCCGCTACCTCGATGCCTTCGAAAAGCGCGGGCAGGAATGGCGCATTTCCCGGCGCGACTTCATCCTCGATTGGTCGCACCCGATCCCCGATCAGCCGGTGTTCGATCCGAACGCCGCCTTCCCGCTGCCAATCCTCGAAATCCTGCAGAACGGGCACGAGAAGTACCGGACGCTTTGAGCCGGTTTCCTCTCGTCATTGCGAGCGTCACGCGCAATCGCCCTGGATCCCCGCCTCCGCGGGGATGACGACCGGTATAAGCCTCGTCATCCCCGCGAAGGCGGGGATCGAGGGCGGCTCACGCCAACCCATCCCACTTGATCAGCATCAATGTCCGCCAGCCTCGGCCGGCGCATAACCCCTCCACACCCAAGCGAAATGGAGGGACAAACCCATGTTCAAGAGCAATATCGGCGATGCCGACCGCGTCATTCGTCTTGCCATCGCTGCCATGCTGATCGTGTTCAGCATCATCCTCGGCCATCCCCTGATCGCACTCGTCGCGATTCTGCCGATCGTCACCGCTTTCGCCGGCACCTGCCCGCTCTACAGCGTGCTCGGTCTGCACACCTGAGCGCACCCCACTTGCTCCGGGCGCTGGCAAACGGCATAGCGCCCGGACCATGCATGACATCCGCCTGATCCGCGAGAACCCGGAAGGGTTCGACACCGCCCTCGCCCGCCGGGGTGTCGCCCCGCAATCGGCGGCGATCCTTGCGCTCGATACCGCGCGGCGCGATGTCGCCACCCGCATGCAGGAAGCGCAGGCGCGCCGCAACGAAGCCTCGAAGGCCATCGGCGCTGCCATGGGCAAGGGCGACAAGGACACGGCGGAAGCGCTCAAGGCCGAAGTCGCCGAACTCAAGAACACGCTCCCCGCGCTGGAAGAGGACGAACGCCGCCTCACCGCCGAGCTCAATGCCGCGCTCGCCGCGCACCCCAACCTGCCCGCCGAAGACGTGCCGGAAGGCGAAGACGAGGCCGGCAACGTCGAAGTGAGCCGCTGGGGCACGCTGCGCAACTTCGATTTCAAGCCGCAGGAACACGCCGATCTCGGCCCGCCGCTCGGCCTCGATTTCGAGACCGGCGCACTGATCGCCGGCGCGCGCTTCACGTTCCTGCGCGGCCAGATGGCCCGCCTTCACCGGGCGCTCGCGCAGTTCATGCTCGACAAGCAGACCGGCGAGAACGGCTACATGGAGTGCATGCCGCCGCTGATGGTAAAGGACGAAGCCGCCTTCGGCACCGGCCAACTGCCCAAGTTCTCCGAAGACCTGTTCAAGACCACTGACGGTCGCTGGCTGATCCCCACCGCCGAGGTGAGCCTCACCAACTCGGTCTTGGGCCAGATCCTGCCTGATGACGCGCTGCCCATGCGCATGACCGCGCTTACTCCGTGCTTCCGTTCCGAAGCGGGCGCGGCGGGGCGCGATACGCGGGGCTTCATTCGTCAGCACCAGTTCGAAAAGGTCGAACTCGTCTCGATCACGCGCCCCGAGGATTCGGACGCCGAGCACGAGCGCATGACTGAAGCGGCGGAATCGATCCTTCAGGCACTCGGCCTCCCTTACCGCAAGATGCTGCTCTGCTCGGGCGATATGGGCTTCACGGCGCGCAAGACCTACGATCTTGAGGTCTGGCTGCCGGGCCAAGGCGCCTACCGCGAGATCAGCTCCTGCTCCAACTGCGGCGATTTTCAGGCGCGCCGCATGAACGCGCGCTACCGGCCGGAAGGCGCGAAAGGCACGGAGTTCGTCCACACGCTCAACGGCTCAGGCCTCGCCGTGGGCCGCACCCTCGTCGCGGTGCTGGAAAATTACCAGCAGGGCGATGGCACGGTGGACGTGCCCGAAGTGCTCAAGCCCTGGATGGGCGGCGTGTCCCGCCTCACGCCGCTCGGCTGATGCGGCTGCGGCTCGCTGCTGCGGCGCTGCTGCTCCTGCCAGCGAGCCCTGCCGCGCAGGCGCAGCCCGAGGATCTGCTGCCCGCGAGCCCTCCCATCGCCGCCCGGATTACTTCGGGGACGTACACAGTTCGCGCCGGCGACAGCTTCAGCACGATCGCGCGCCGCATGGGTGTTGCGGTGGAGGCGCTCGCCGCCGCCAACCGCATGCGGCCGCCCTATATCCTGCGCACCGGGCAAGTGCTGAAACGGCCCGATCCCGCAAGCGCGCCCAAGCGCATCACGCCGCCGCCAGTGCCCGCGCGCCAGCCCGCCCCGCCCCCTGCCGTCAAGCGCGAAGCCAGCGCGCCGCGCCTTGCGTGGCCCACCTCCGGCGCGGTGACCGCAAGGTTCGGCGCCCCGGTCAAGGGCCTACCCAACAACGGCATCGACCTCGCGGCCTTCGCCGGGATGACCGTACACGCCGCAGCGGCCGGGAAGGTCATCTTCGCCGGGAAGGAGCCCGAACGCTTCGGCCAGCTGATCGTGATCGACCACGGCGGCAGCTGGGTCACCGCCTATGCCTATCTCGGCAAGGTGCTCGTCAAGGAAGGCCAGACCGTGAAGGCCCGCGAGATCATCGCCCGCATCGGCAAGAGCGGCGAGGCCAAGCGCCCCGGGCTCCACTTCGAACTGCGCAAGGGCACCAGCTCGCGCAACCCGTCGGCCTACCTGCCGATCAGGCTTTGAAGAGCCAGAACACCACGCCCATCAGCAGATAGCTGGCGATCCAGAACGCCGCGCCGCGCGCCACCTTGGCCGCCGAAGCCCCGGCCCGCGCCTCGCCGATCGCCAGCGCCGGTGCCACGAACGCCAGCGCCAGCCCGCCCGACATCATGAAATAGAGCCACGGCTTCACCGCCAATGTCGCCGCCCCGACCCGGGCGAACATGTGCCCCATCATCGCGGCGGTGAGCAGCAGCAGCACCCCCGCGAGCACAAGCTGCGCAGGCCGCCGCGCTGCCGGTCCCTGCGCGCCTGCGCCGAATGCCAGCGCGGCAAGCGCCGCTGCGACCACCGCAAGCCAGTTTACCGGACCCATGCATCAAGCCTTTCCATCATGGCCACGCCCATTCCCGCACATGGCCGCGCGGCGCCGCACGCCAATCATCCGCCAGCGCGAAGACTGCTCCGGCCATCGCCGCGTGCTGTAGCTCGCTGATCGGCGGGCAGGCGACATGGCTCGCGGTGCAGGATGGCTCCGCCATCGCCATGACATCCGCCAGCGTCCCGCCGCCGCCCCACAGCAGCGCTTCGTAGCATTCGACCAGCCGCTCAGCCTGAAGCAGCTCCACGATCCCGGCATCGGGAACCGCGGCGCGGCTCGCGCTGGCATGCCCGCCTGCCTTGGCCAGCGCCTGAATCTCCTCGGGATGCCGCCCGCCCGCGACCATCCCCCAGAACGCACCCAGCAGGCCAAGCTCGCGCTCGACGATCACGTGAACCGCATCGTGCGGCACCGGACCTTTCCAAGGAAACCGCGTCTCCGCCCGCGTGCCATCCGCCCGCAAGGCCGCGACATGGTCCTCGCCGCTGCCCTTGGTGATGCGAATGATCATCCGGTCACCATAGCGCGTGGTGACGGCACGGCCAATTGCGTGTAAGCGCCCCCGCCATGGCAACGACACCCATCACGCTTCCGGACGCCCCCAAGGTCGGCATGGTCAGCCTTGGCTGCCCCAAGGCGCTCGTCGACAGCGAACGCATCCTCACCCGCCTGCGCGCCGATGGCTATGCCATGAGCGCGGATTATGCAGGCGCGGACGTCGTCCTCGTCAACACCTGCGGCTTCCTCGATAGCGCCAAGGAAGAAAGCCTCGCCGCTATCGGCGAAGCCATCGCCGAGAACGGCCGCGTGATCGTGACGGGGTGCATGGGCAATGAAGCGGACGCGATCCGCGCCAAGTTCCCGTCGGTCCTCGCCGTCACTGGCGCGCATCAGTACGAAGCTGTCGTCGAGGCCGTTCACGAAGCTGCGCCGCCCTCGATCAGCCCCTACGTGGACCTCATCCCGCAGGCCGATCCGGGCGACGTGAAGCTGACGCCCCGGCACTACAGCTACCTCAAGATTTCCGAGGGCTGCAACCACGCCTGCGCCTTCTGCATCATCCCGAGCCTGCGCGGCAAACTCGCCAGCCGCCGCATCGATGCCGTGCTGCGCGAAGCCGAAAAGCTCGTCGCCGCTGGCACCCGCGAACTCCTCGTCATCAGCCAGGATACCTCGGCCTACGGCGTCGATGTCCGCCATGAGACTCGCCAGTGGAAAGGCCGCGAAGTCCGCACCCACATGACCGACCTCGCCCGCGAACTGGGCCAGTTGCGCACGCCGGACGGGCACACACCGTGGGTGCGCCTGCACTACGTCTACCCCTACCCCCACGTCGATGCCGTCATCCCGCTGATGGCCGAAGGGCTCCTCACGCCCTACCTCGACATCCCGTTCCAGCACGCCAGCCCCAACGTGCTGCGCGCCATGAAGCGCCCCGCCAACGAGGCCAAGGTGCTCGAACGCCTGAAGGCATGGCGCGAAGTGTGCCCGGACATCGCCGTCCGCTCCAGCTTCGTCGTCGGCTTCCCCGGTGAGACCGAGGCGGACTTCCAGTACCTCCTCGACTGGCTCGACGAAGCGCAGCTGGACCGCGTCGGCGCCTTCCGCTTCGAACCCGTGGCGGGTGCTGCTGCCAACGACCTCCCCGATCCCGTGCCGGAAGAGGTCAAGGAAGAACGCTACGCCCGGATCATGGCCAAGACCGAAGCCATCAGCGCGGCCAAGCTCGCCGCCAAGGTGGGCCGCACGATCCCTGTCATCATCGACGAAGTCGGCGAGCCCGACGAAGACGGCGACGTGGGCGCCACCGCGCGCAGCCAGGCCGACGCGCCGGAGATCGACGGCGCCGTCTACCTGCGCAATGTGCCGGAGGGCCTGAAGGCGGGCGACTTCGTGCAGGTGCTGGTCGAAGACGCCGACGCGCATGACCTCTACGGAGTGATTTCGGCGGCAGGTTGACACGGTTGACACTGTCCTGAGCGGAAATGCCAGGGGCCCGGAAGGCCCTGCCCGATTGCGCCGGAAGGCATCAGAATCAGCAGCTTGGAGCACGAGCCGGGCCATCGCTGGACCATGCCGCAGGTGACGGCCTGTAGGACAGCGGTTTATGACGGACGCGCGTCTGTTATTCGCCGCCCGCGGGAATGACGAAGGGAGGGATGCAAGGGCGATGACCCTTGCCCCGCTGGAGGCAATCTTGCCCCTCCGTCAGCCCTTCGGGCTGCCACCTCCCCATTTGTGCTTCGCAAAAATGGGGAGGAGCTTAGGTCAGCGCGGGAGTTCGGTCGTGCCCATCAGGGCGAGGTCCACGGCGCGGGCGCATTGGCGGCCTTCGCGGATCGCCCAGACGACGAGGCTCTGGCCGCGGCGCATGTCGCCGCAGGTGAACACGCGTTCGTTGCTGGTGTGGTAGTCGACGGTGTTGGCCTTGACGTTGCCGCGCGCGTCGAGTTCCACGCCGGCCTGTTCGAGCAGGCCTGCCTTGCGCGGGCCGACGAAGCCCATCGCGAGGAAGATCAGATCGGCGGGAATGACGAAGGTGCTACCTTCGATTTCCTCCATCTTGCCGTCCTTCCACTCGACGCGGACGCATTCGAGGCCGGTCACGTCGTTTTCACCGAGGACGCGCTTGGTGAGGACGGCGAATTCGCGTTCGACGCCTTCTTCGTGGCTGGACGAGGTGCGCAGCTTGAGCGGCCAGTTGGGCCAGGTGAGCGCCTTGTCTTCCTTTTCGGGCGGGCGCGGCATGATTTCGAGCTGCGTGACCGAGAGGGCCCCCTGGCGGTTCGAAGTGCCGACGCAGTCCGAGCCGGTATCGCCGCCGCCGATGACGACGACGTGCTTGCCGGTGGCGAGGAGCGAGCCGCGCGGGGCGGCGCGGATTTCATCGTCGCCCGCGACACGCTTGTTCTGCTGGGTGAGGAATTCCATGGCGTAGCGCACGCCGGGGAGTTCGAAGCCGGGGATGCCGATGGGGCGCGGGTCTTCGGCGCCGCCGGCGAGGACGACCTTGTCGAAGTTTTCGAGCAGGCTGGCGACCGAGACGGTGACGCCGACTTCGACCGAGGTACGGAACTCGACGCCTTCGGCCATCATCTGGACGAGGCGGCGGTTGATCAGGTGCTTCTCGAGCTTGAAATCGGGGATGCCGTAGCGGAGCAGGCCGCCGACACGGTCCGATTTTTCAAACACGGTGACCGAATGACCGGCTCGGGCGAGCTGCTGCGCGCAGGCGAGGCCCGCGGGGCCGGAGCCGACCACGGCGACCGACTTGCCCGTCTTGTGCGCGGGCACCTGCGGTTCGATCCAGCCTTCCTTCCAGCCCTTGTCGACGATCGAGCATTCGATCGACTTGATGGTGACGGGCTGATCGACGAGGTTGAGCGTGCAGGCCGCCTCGCACGGGGCGGGGCAGATGCGGCCGGTGAATTCCGGGAAGTTGTTCGTCGAGTGGAGATTGTCGAGCGCGGTGCGCCAGTCGTTCTCGTAGACGAG
>CANGJI010000110.1 GCA_947454135.1 Sphingomonadaceae bacterium | reverse complement strand
TATCCGATCCGGAAAGCTTGGTCATTCCTGTATCCCAGACGCCCCTACACGAGAGGCGGGCCCGATTATCCTACTACCGAGAGGGCATTAATCAACAGGACACGAAAATAGCGAACAATCCCTGATGCAGCGCCCCGACATTTCATGGCAAGGCGCTGGAATCAGGCCGAAATCATGCAGAGGGCGCGCCGCCCGAACCTTCTTCGCCGCCGATCTGCTCCGACGCCGGACGCGATTCGTACACCTTGTCGACGAGCCCGAACTTCAGCGCTTCGTCGGCTTCGAGGAACGTATCCCGGTCCATCGCCTTCTCGATTTCCTCGAGCGTACGGCCGGTGAACTTCACGTAGAGGTCGTTCATCCGCGAGCGCATGCGCAGGATCTCGCGCGCCTGGATCTCGATGTCGGAGGCCATGCCGCGCGCGCCGCCCGAGGGCTGGTGGACCATGATGCGCGCATTGGGGAGCGCGATGCGCATGCCCGGCTCACCCGCGGCAAGCAGGAAGCTGCCCATCGAGGCAGCCTGGCCGATGCACACGGTCGAAACACGCGGGCGGATGTACTGCATCGTATCGTAGATCGCGAGACCCGCCGTCACCACGCCGCCCGGCGAGTTGATGTACATCGCGATGTCCTTCGAGGGGTTCTCGGATTCAAGGAACAGCAGCTGCGCCACGATCAGCGAAGCCATGTTGTCCTCGATCTCGCCCGTCACGAAAACGATGCGTTCGCGCAGCAGGCGCGAAAAGATATCGAAGCTGCGTTCGCCGCGGCTGGTCTGCTCGACCACAACCGGCACAAGCGCCCCGGTGATGGGATCCTGGTTGAAGCGTCCCTGATTGCCGTAAACCGATGCGCCGTGTGCGCCGTAAAGATCGAGCATGGAGTCCTCTTTGCTAAGCGTGACCTATGTCGCGTGCCACGGCAGGATGTTCAAGGGCGTTAACCGCGCATCCGAAGAAGTAGCGGAGAAAAGTGGTGCAAGATCCGCAAAATCAGCACTGATTGCCCCTCGATGCGCTTGCGCGGCCACGCAGTTCGCCGCAGCTTCCCCCCAAATTTGTCAGGGGTGCTCCATGTCCAGACTTGCCGCCAAAGCCGTTTCTGCCGTCCTGCTCGCCGCCACCGCGCTCGCGGCGCCTGCCCTCCATGCGCAGGAAACCGTCGCCACCTACCTTGCCCGCATCAAGGCGATCGACAAAGTGGGGCCGAAGATCAACGCGGTGATCGCCCTCAATCCCGATGCCGCGAAGGCCGAAGCCGCCGCGAAGACCATGACGGGGCCGCTCGCGGGCAAGGTCATCCTCGTCAAGGACAACATCGAGACCGCCGATCCCATGCCGACGACTGCGGGCAGCCTGCTGCTCAAGGACAACCGCGCCGGGCGCGACGCCCCGTTCATGCTTGGCCTGCGCGCTGCCGGTGTCGTCGTACTGGGCAAGACCAATCTTTCCGAATGGGCCAACATGCGCTCAGGCCAATCCTCCAGCGGATGGAGCGCGGTCGGCGGGCAGACGCGCAATCCCCATGCGCTCGACCGCTCGCCTTGCGGGTCTTCCTCGGGCAGCGGCGCCGCCATCGCGGCAGGCATGGCCTGGGGCGCGATCGGCAGCGAGACCGATGGTTCGATCACCTGCCCGTCCTCGCTCAACGGTATCGTCGGCTTCAAGCCCACGGTCGGCATGATCAGCCGCACCCATGTCGTGCCGATCAGCCACAGCCAGGACACGGTCGGCCCGATGACCACGAGCGTGCGCGACGCCGCGCTCATGCTCACCGCGATGGCGGGCAGCGATCCCGCCGACCCCGCGACCGCCGAAGCCAACGCACACAAGACCGACTTTGCCGCCGGGCTTGCGACCTCAAGCCTCAAGGGCGTGCGCCTCGGCGTGCTGCGCAAGGCGGTTGGCAACAACCCCAAGGTGATCGCGCTGTTCGACAAGGCGCTCGCCGATCTCAAGGCCGCCGGCGCCGTGCTGGTCGATATCGACTACACCCCGCCCGCCGAAATGGGCCGCGATGAATACACGGTGCTGCTCTATGAACTGCGCACCGATCTCGCCGCCTATCTCCAGTCGGTCCCGGCCTCCTCGTTCAAGGATACGCCGCCTGCGCGGACGCTGGCGGACGCCATCGCCTTCAACAAGGCACACCCGGAAGAGCTCAAGTGGTTCGGACAGGACAGCTTCGAGGAAGCCGAGGCGATGACCGATACCGCCGTCTACCGGAAGGCGCGCGACAATTCGCTGCGGCTGGCCGGAGCGGAAGGCATCGACAAGCTGCTGGCGGACAACCGCGTCTCGTTCCTCGTCGCGCCCACCTCGCCGCCAGCCTGGGCGATCGATCTCGTCACCGGCGATCATTCGATCGATGTCGGCATGGGCAGCCTTGCGGCCATTGCGGGCTATCCGCATCTCACCGTCCCGATGGGCGCGGTCGAGGGGCTGCCGATGGGCCTCTCGTTCATGGGCACCAAGTGGGACGACAAGCGCGTGCTCGAAGCTGGCGCTGCCTACGAACGCGCGCGGACCGTGCCGGTCCCGAAGCCCTCGCTGAAGCGCTGGGGGGAGTAACTAGCCCCCGCGCGGCCGCAGCGCGTCGAGCGCTTCGAGTTCGCGCTGAAGGTTGATCTGGCGCGCCTCCGCCCGGCGCAGCGCGGCTTGCTCCGCGCGGGTCTTGTGCCGGCGAGCCGACCAGCGCGCCAGCCGCCGCCCGGAATCGCGCAGCAGGAAGGCGATCACATCGACCAGCCCCTGCCGCCGCGCGGGGACCAGCGCACGGGCGCGCGGCAATGGTGCTTCCTGGGGCGTGGGTGCCGCGTCCTGCGCCGCGGAGACGGGCGGCGCCTCGACCTGCGGCTCCGGCGCCGGGAGCAGCAGCAAGGCTTGGGGTGCAGGCTCCGCGACAACCAGCGGCTCTGACCGGACCGGCATGGCAATCGCCGGCGCGAGCTGCATCGCGAGACGCTGTTCGAGCAGGGGCGGCGGCGGGATCGCGGGGAGCTGCTCGGGCTGCACCGCCTTGCGCCTGGCAGCAACCGGGCGCGCCCGCCCTTTGGCTTTGGGCTTCGTTGCAGCCTTGGGCTGCCTCTTTTGGTTCGGAGCGCACGCTTCCACCAGCACGGCTTCCGGCGTCTGCGCTTCCCGCGCTGCGGCCAGCCGCGCGGCAGCCTTGCGCGCTTTCTTGCCCTTGGGATTGCGCCGCTTGGGCGGGCGCTGTTCGATCAGTCCGCTGTGATCCGGCACCACCAACGGCACCGCCATCGATCCGCGCGGAACGGGGGCTGCTTCATGCCGTTTGGCGGCATGGACAGGAGGCTTGGAAACGCATGCTGAAGGCACAGCGACCGGGGGCCGCGAAGCGAGGCGATTGCGAACGGTATGCATCGGGGGTCCCTCCCAGGAGCCGATCCTGCCCGATTCTCTCATGCACCGATTCGCCGGGTCAATTACGGGCGAATACGGACGCCAAAAGGGGCGCCCGGTTGCCCGAGCGCCCCTCTGGTCGTTCAGTGCCTTGCGGCTGAAATCAGGCGTCTGCAGCCTTCTTCTTAGGCGCGGCCTTCTTCTTGGGAGCAGGCGCTTCTTCAGCCGGAGCAGCGGCTTCAGTAGCAGCCTCGGCTACCTTCTTCTTGGCCGGAGCCTTCTTGGCAGGCTTGGCTTCCGCCTCGGCCGGAGCAGCTTCCTCGGCGGGCGCTTCTTCGGTCTTCGCCTTCTTGGCAGCCTTCTTCGGCGCAGCCTTGGCGGGCGCGACTTCGGCCGGCTTGCCGGTCTCGTCGGCCTCGATCACTGCCTGCAGTTCCTCGCGGGTCACGTTGCGCTCGGTGACCTCGGCCTTGTCGAACAGGAAGTCGACGACCTTGTCTTCATAGAGCGGCGCACGCAGCTGGGCGGCGGCGAGCGCGTCCGAACGGATGTAGTCGATGAAGCGCTGGCGGTCCTGCTCGCGGTACTGCTGCGCAGCCTGGCGCATCAGCATTTCCATTTCCTGCGCGCTCACCTGCACGCCGTTGGCCTGGCCGATTTCCGAGAGGAGCAGACCCAGGCGCACGCGGCGCTCGGCGATCTTGCGGTAGTCGTCCTTCTCGCCTTCGATCTCGGCCAGCGCGGCTGCGGGATCTTCTTCCTTGGCGGCTTCGGCGGTCAGCTGCTGCCAGATCTGGGCGAATTCGGCTTCGACCATCGAGGGCGGCACTGCGAAATCATGGCCGGCGGCGAGCTGATCGAGCAGCGCGCGCTTCATGGCCGTGCGGGTGAGACCACCGTTTTCCTGCTCGATCTGGCCCTTGATGAGGCCGCGCAGCTGTTCGATGCTCTCAAGGCCGAGCGACTTGGCGAAATCATCGTCCGCCACGAAGTCAGCCGCGTGCTTCACAGCCTTCACCTTGCAGGCGAACTGGGCGTCCTTGCCGGCGAGGTTCTCGGCCGGATAGTCTGCCGGGAACGTCACGGTGATCGTGCGCTCGTCACCCACCTTCACGCCAACGAGCTGTTCCTCGAAGCCGGGGATGAAACGGCCCGAGCCGAGCTCGAGCGGCTGGTCTTCAGCCGTGCCGCCATCGAAGGCGACGCCGTCGATCGAACCGGCGAAATCGATGATAAGCTGGTCGCCATCAGCGGCAACGGTGCCTTCCGGCGCATCGTTGAAGCGCTTCTGGCCCTGCGCGATGCGGCCGATGGCTTCGTCCACCTCGGCGTCGCTGACTTCGACGATCAGGCGTTCCAGCTTGATGCCGTCGATGGCAGGCGCAGTAATCTCGGGCAGCACTTCGAGCGCCACGGTCAGTTCGGCGTCCTTGCCTTCCTCATAGCCCTCAGCGAGCGAAACGTCGGGCTGGGTCGCGGGGCGCAGGCCCTTTTCGGCGACGAGCTTGTCGAGCGATTCGCGGATCGAGGTTTCCAGCGCCTGCTGGTGCAGCGCCGGGCCATGCATCTTGCGCACGAGGTTGGCGGGCACCTTGCCGGGGCGGAAGCCGGGCATGCGCACCTGCGGCGTGATCTTCTTGACCTCGCCCTCGACAAGCGCGGCGATATCGTTCGCGGCGATGGTCAGGGCGTAGGCGCGCTTCAGGCCCTCGTTGCTGGTTTCGACGATCTGCATCTGTGATCCAACTTTCTCGTACGACGTCGCGTCATGATGGTCGCGGACTGCCCGGAGGGGTCAGGCCGATTGCTGCCGACTGAGACGGGGCGGTTCTGGTGCGGGCGAAGGGACTCGAACCCCCACATCTTGCGATACTGGAACCTAAATCCAGCGCGTCTACCAGTTCCGCCACGCCCGCATCCGGCGAAAAACGAGCGCCGCCCCTATCGCAGCGCCGGGCAAAGGGCAAGCCTTGCCGGAGGAAGGGCCAAAACGGGCATTTGGCGAAGACTTGTCCCTATCCGGCAAGCCGCGCCAGCAGCCCCAGCCACATGCTCGCCGGGGGTTGCGGCGCCGGCGCCGCGGAAGACGCGAGCCCGGCGCATTCGAGGCAGTAGACCTGCGCGCCTTCGCCGCCCAGCAGCCGCGCCAGATCGCCCGTGAGCTGCTGCGCCAGCGCACCCTGCCGCTGCGCCGCCAGTGCCGCAAAATCGTGCCCGCTGCCTTGCACGCCAAGCACATGCGCAGTTTTCGCCTCACCCTGACTGTCTGCCAGCTTGCCCAGCAGCGCGCTGAACGGATCGGCCTCCGCGCCGAGGTAGACCGGATGCCAGGTCTTCGCGCCCGCCGCCTTGGCCGCCCAGGCCAGCGCCGCATCGATCCCGCCGAACTCGTCGACCAGGCCGATTTGCCGTGCGGTGCCGCCGTCCCAGATGCGCCCTTGCGCGATCTTGTCGATGTCCGCCGGGCTCTTGTGCCGCGCCTTGGCGACGAGCCCGACAAAGCGGGCATAACCCGATTCGATCTGCTGCTGGATCAGCGCCTCCGCCGTCGGCGAAAACCCGCCGAACACATCGGGCTCGCCCGAAAGCGGCGTCGTCTTCACGCCATCGGTGCCCACCCCGATCCTCGCGAGTGCTTCCTCGAAGCTCGGGATGATCGCGAAGATGCCGATGGAGCCGGTGATTGTCGCCGGCTCGGCAAAGATCCGGTCCGCAGGCGTCGACACCCAGTAGCCGCCGCTGGCAGCAAGGCCCGCCATCGACACCACGACCGGGATCTTCTTCGCTTTCATCCGCGCGATGGCCGCCCGGATGCGTTCCGCCCCTGTCACCGACCCGCCAGGCGAATCGACGCGCACCACAAGCGCGGAATAGTCCCCGCTGGCCGCCGCCTTGTCGACGAGATCGGCGATACGGTCACCGCCAGCTTTGCCCGGCCCGGCATCGCCGTCGACAATCTCGCCCGCCACGGTCACCACCGCGATGGCCTTGCCCTCGGCCGAAGGCGCTTTGTCGGCGAGGTAGGTATCGAGCGCGGTGCCCTTGAAATCGCCCTCGGTGCCCGCCGGATCCTTGCCGACGATCTCCGCCACGCGCTTGCCGAACGCCACCTTGTCGCCAACGCGGTCGACCAGCCCCGCAGCCACCGCCGCCTTGGCCGCATCGCCGCCCGAAGCCGCGATCCATTTCACCGGATCGCCCGTGACCAGTGCAAGGTCCGCCTTGGGCCGCGCCTTCTTCACGTCAGCCTGCCAGGCATCCCACAGCGCGGCATAGACCGCGCCCAGCGCTTCCTTCGCTTCCGGCGAGGCGCTCTCGCGCGTGAAGGGCTCCACAGCGCTCTTGTAGGTGCCCACCTTGAACACGTGCGCCTTGACCTTCAGCCGATCGAGCAGCGCCTTGAAATAGAGGTTGGTGCCGCCCGGCCCGGTGACCATCACGCCGCCGATGGGATCGACCCAGGCCTCGCTGGCATGGGCCGCGATCTGCACGCCGTCGTCGGTATAGAGCCCGGCGCGGACCAGCACCGGTTTCCTTGCCGCGCGCACCTTGTCCATCGCCGCGCCGATATGCGTCATCGCGACCTGGCTGCCGCCACCGAAGTCGTCGAGATCGAGCACGACCGCCTTGATCCGATCGTCGCCTGCCGCCGCCTCCATGGCGCGGACAAGATCGCGCTCCTGCACCGCTCTGGTGGGGCCGCCGCCCGAAAGCAGCTGGGCGGGCCGCAGCCTGGCGCGCTCTTCCACCACCGGCCCGTCGAGCGCGATATAGAGCGCACCGGCCTGCACCGAGCCCGGCGTCGGCCGCAGCGCAAGCAAGCCATAGAGTCCGGCGAAGAACAGGAGCAGGAGGAGCAGCACGAGGCCGTCCTTGATGGCGACGAGGATCTTCCAGACCGAGCGGGCAAACTTCATGGGGGATATCTAGGTCTCGGCGTGCATCGATGCCAGCCGAAACACTTGAGTGCCCCAAAGAGGTACCCTAGGGCGTGGTCTTCGATGACTGAATCGAACCTTGCAGGCGCTGGTCGCTATCCCGCTGGCGGCCTCGCCTTCCCCCACCGCGATCTGACCGGCATTGCGCACCTCGCACGCCACGAGATCCTCTACCTGCTGGACGAGGCCGAGCAGTGGCTTGCGCTCAATCGCCAGCGCCACAAGCACGCCGAAGTGCTCTCCGGCCTCACCATCATCAACGCCTTCTTCGAAAACTCGACGCGCACGCTGCTGTCGTTCGAGATCGCCGGCAAGCGCCTCGGCGCAGACGTCGTCAACATGCACGCCGCCACCAGCAGCGTGAAGAAGGGCGAGACGCTGATCGATACCGCGATGACGCTCAACGCCATGCGCGCCGATGCCATCGTCATCCGCCATGCCAGTTCGGGCGCGGTGCAGCTCATTGCCGACAAGGTCGATTGCCCGGTGCTCAACGCAGGCGACGGCAGCCATGAGCACCCGACGCAGGCGCTGCTCGATGCGCTCACCATCCGCCACGCGCTGGGCCTTCCTCGGGGGAGCGACCTCAACGGCCTGAAGGTCACGATCTGCGGCGATATTCTCCACAGCCGCGTCGCGCGTTCGAACATCCTCTCGCTCACCGC
>CANGJI010000109.1 GCA_947454135.1 Sphingomonadaceae bacterium | reverse complement strand
GGCGTGGAACGTGATCGAGAAGCTGCATGGCGGCCCGCTGGAGCAGCTCAAGTTCTTCAACATGAGCACGATGAACATTGCCGGCAAGACCGTGCGCACGCTGCGCCACGGCATGTCGGGCGCGCCGGGCCTTGAAATCTGGGGGCCCTACGCGGAGCAGGAAGAAATCCGCGCGGCCATTCTGGAAGCGGGCAAGGAATTCGGCCTGATCGCATGCGGCAGCCGTGCCTATCCTTCGAACACGCTGGAATCGGGCTGGATCCCCTCGCCGCTGCCGGCGATCTACACCGGCGAGAAGCTCAAGGGCTTCCGCGAGTGGCTTGGCGCCGACAGCTATGAGGCGACCGGTTCGATCGGCGGCTCGTTCGTTTCGGACAACATCGAGGACTACTACCTCAATCCGTGGGAGCTGGGTTACGGCCCGTTCGTCAAGTTCGACCATGATTTCCATGGCCGCGAGGCGCTGGAGAAGCTCAACCCCGCCGAGCAGCGCAAGAAGGTGACGCTGGCGTGGAACCCCGAGGACATGGCGAAGATCACTGCTTCGCTGTTCAATCCGGACGGCGAGCAGTACAAGTTCTTCGACGTGCCGCTGGCGAACTATGCCTCGTCGAACTACGACCGCGTCGTCGATGCGGGTGGCAAGACGGTCGGCCTCTCGATGTTCACCGGCTATTCCTACAACGAGAAGCAGGCGCTTTCGCTCGCCACGGTCGATCCGGAAATCCCGGTCGGTACCGAAGTGCGCGTCGTCTGGGGCGAAGAGAACGGCGGCACGCGCAAGACCACGGTCGAACCGCACAAGCAGATCGAAGTCCGCGCGATCGTCTCCTCGGTGCCCTACAGCCGCGTGGCCCGCGAAAACTACGCCGAAGGCTGGCGCACGGGCCGCTGATCGAGGTCAGCTGATACGTTGCTCCCCTCCCCCCGAGCGGGGGAGGGGCAAGTAGCTTTTTGTGGGGAGCCCTGCTTGTGGCCGCAGCACTGATCCATCCCAACTGGGACAAGCCGCCGCTCGGCATTACCGACGGTTTCAGCCTAGAAATGACCGCGAAGGACGAGGCATCCCTGCGCGAGGCCGCGCCGCTGATCCCGGTCGATACGCCGATTGCCGTGACCTTCCTGCCGGGCGAGGACGTCGCGGCGCGCGTCAAGGCGACGGTTGCCGTGCGCGAACTGGGCTTCGAGCCGATGCCGCATTTCTCGGCGCGGCGGATCACCTCGCAGGATGACTTCGAAGGCTACCTCAAGGCGGTGGTCGAGCAGGCGGGTGTCTCCCGTGCGTTCATCGTCGCGGGCGATCCGCCGGAGCCGGTCGGACCCTACTTCGATACCTCGGCGCTGATCGCGACGGGGGCGTTCGAGCGTAGCGGGATCAAGGCCATAGGCATCGGCGGTCACCCCGAAGGGCACCCCAACATGACCGAACAGCAATGCTGGGACGTGCTGGTGAAGAAGGTGGCCGAGATCGAGGCGCGCGGCATGGCGCCGCTGATCGTGACCCAGTTCGGCTTCGATCCCGACGCGTTCCTCACCTGGCTGCTCAAGCTGCGTGCGCTGGGCATCGATGCGCCGGTGCGGATCGGCGTGCCGGGGCCGGCCGGGATCAAGCGCCTGCTGGCCTTTGCCGCACGCTGCGGTGTGGGCGCTTCCACCTCGGTGCTCAGAAAGTACGGGATTTCGGTGACGAACCTCTTGGGGAGCGCCGGACCGGACAAGCTGGTCGATGCCTTTGCCAAGGGCCTCGGGCCGCAGCATGGCCGGGTGCGCCTGCATTTCTATCCCTTCGGCGGCATGGTGAAGACGCTGGAGTGGATCGAGGGCTACAACGCCAAACACGGGATTGGTGCATGACCGACTATGTGCTGGTTCACGGGGCCTGGGGCGGGAGCTTCGGCTATGACCGGCTCGCAGGCGAGCTGCGCGCCGCCGGGCACCGCGTGGTGCTGGCACAGCTGACCGGGCTCGGCACGCGCAAGGGCGAGTTTCATCCGGGCATCACGCTGACGACGCATATCGACGATGTCTGCAACCAGATTGCCTCGGCCAAAAGCGCTTCGGGGGGCTTCGACACGTTCGTGCTCGTCGGCCATTCCTATGGCGGGATGATCGTGACGGGCGTCGCGACGCGGCTTGGTGCCCGGATCAAGGCGCTCGTCTACCTCGACGCCTTCCTGCCGCAGGATGGCCAATCGCTGTGGGATCTGACCGGCGATTTCGAGCACAATCACTATATCAACAGCCAGAAGTTCACGCCTGCCGCAGTCGCTCCGCTGCCGGGGCTGGAGAGCCCGGTGCTCAGCCCGCATCCGCTCTTGACCCTGCTCGAGGCGGTCAGGTTCACCGGTGAGGAAGCCAAGGTTGGCCGGCGCATCTACGTGTTCGCCAATGCGTGGGAGCCGACGCCATTCCGCAAGTTCGTCGGGCGCGTGACGACCGAGAAGGGCTGGGAATATCACGAGGCCAGATCAAGCCACAACGTGATGGGTGATCAGCCCGAACAGACCCTGCAGATCCTGCTCGGCTGCGCCTGACATTGCGCCCGGCATGGCCGGGAAATGACCGCGAGTTCATTTGAATACGCCCGAGATCAGCGCGTAATTTCTGCCCACATGTTCTGGGGCGGAAAGGCTACCGATGGAAATCAGGGTTGCAGGTGACGCGCGGGTTGACGTGCTGAAGAACGAGGATGGCTATAGCCGCGCTGTCGCGGCTGTGGCGCTTGCGCAAGGCGAGGTGCTGGCGCCCTTCGGTGCGCGCGAGACCGTGGCAACGCCGAACTACCTGACCGTGCAGACGGGGCCGGACACCCACATCCTGCTCGCGCCCGAGCACCTGCAGTACATCAACCACAGCTGCGATCCGAACGTGTTCTTCGATACGAAGCGGATGGAAATCGTGGCGCTGCGCGACATCGCGCCGGGGGAGGAAGTGCGTTTCTTCTATCCCTCGACCGAGTGGACGATGGACCGCGCGTTCGATTGCCAGTGCGGCAGCAGCGCGTGCCTCGGCCGGATCGCCGGGGCGGACGAGCTCGATGCCGATGCGCTGGAGCGCTATGCGTTCAACCAGCACATCCTCGACCGGCTGGCAGCGCGCCTGAGCGAACTCGCCGCCTGACCAATCAGTAATCCGCCGCGCGTGATTTGGCGCGGGCCTGCGCGAAAGCGTCGCGGCGGAACTTCTCGAAGGCAACGCGCTGGTCGTGGCCGGGGTCCTTCGGGTAGTCCTGATATTCCGCGATGATCTCGTCGAAGATCTCGCGCAGCTCTTCCTTGTGGTCGGGGTGGCTGAAGATGTGAAGGCGGTTGGCCTTCATTGCCTCGATCACGCGCGCACCGATGACGTCGGGCTCCATGCCGAATTCGTGGATGCCGGCGAGACGTTCGACCGCCTCGGCATTCACCGGCTTCATCGCGCCTTTGAGTTCGTCCGGGCGGATATCGTCGCTGGCGTAGATGTAGCTCTTCACGAGGCCGGGGCAGAGCACCGAGACGCCGATCTCGTACTGCAGCAGCGAGTAGTGCAGCGATTCCGAAAGGCCGCGCACGGCGAACTTGGTAGTGTTGTAGATACCCGGCGTGCCGGCAGCGAGGAACGCGGCCATCGAGGCGGTGTTGACGACATGGCCGCCCTTCTGCTCGCCCGCCTTCACGCGTGCCACCATGCGGGGAACGAAGGTCATCACCCCGTTGATCACGCCATGGAGGTTGACGCCCATCAGCCAGTCCCAATCATCGTAGGAGCTTTCCTCGATCGGCTGGAACAGATTGACCCCGGCGTTGTTGCACAGGATCGAGACAGGGCCGAACCTGGCCTCGACCTCGTCCGCCGCGGCCTTGAAGCCGTCGCGGCTGGCCACGTCGAGCTGGACGCCCATGACTTCGCGGTTGTCGAGCGTCTTCAAGGCCTGATCGATCGAATCCTGCCGGATATCGGCGATGGCGACCTTGCAGCCTTCGTTGAGCAGCTGGCGGACGAGCCCGATGCCGACGCCGTTGGCGCCGCCGGTTACAAAGGCGGTGCGGCCTGCGAAATCCTTCATGCGTTCTTCCCTCCCGCTTGCGGGGTGGGCCTTCCCATCGTCCCCCCTCCCGCTTGCGGGAGGGGTCGGGGGTGGGCCTTCTCCCTGAGATGTTGGTGGACGGCTCGGCCCACCCCTAACCCCTCCCGCAGGCGGGAGGGGGACTGTGTAGCTCTAAGCTCCGCGTCCAGCCTTCAGCGCATCCTGCCGCGCGATCTCGGCGGTGATCGCCGGATTGCGGAACAGCATCGCGAAGGTCTGCTTGTAATCCGGGTTTTCGGGGAGGTGCGTCTGCACCGCCGCCGTTGTGGCTTCGCCGCGTTCGCGCACTCCATCGAGGAATTCGCTGTGGGTGAGGATGTAGAGCTCGTCGTTCAGGATGCCCTGCAGCACGCGCTCACCCACTTCTTCCTTGGTCTGGTAGAGGTGCATGAAGTTGCCGCCCGCCGCGCGGCGCTTGTCCGCCTCGGCATAACCGGTTTCGGCAAGATCGGCTGGGCGGGTCTTGCCTGCTTCGGCGATGTTGGATTGGACCGCGCCCGGGCAGAACGCCGAGCAGATCACGCCGCGCGCTTCGAGTTCGGGGCGCATGCATTCCATCATCGAGGTGACGGCGGCTTTGCCCGACGAATAGATCGTGGTGCCGCCGACGGGGACCAGTGCCGACATCGAGGCAGTGTTGACGATGTGGCCGCCCTCGCCATGCGCGAGGATGCGCGGCAGCACGGTGACGATCCCGTTGATCGTGCCGCCGACGTTGACCCCCATCACCCAGTCCCAATCGGCGAAGGTCGCGAGTTCGGTCGGGCCGACCACGGCAACGCCGGCGTTGTTGCACAGGATGTGGATCTTGCCGAACTTCGCCTCGGCCGCGTCTGCGGCGGCGGCGAAGGCGGTGCGATCGGTCACGTCGAGCTTGAGCGGAAGGACCTTGTCGCCGCCCGCGAGTTCGGCCTCGGCGGCAGCGAGGTGGTCGTCGCGGATATCGGCGATCACCACGTTCATGCCGGCGCCGAGCAGCGCCTTGGCAATGCCGAGGCCGATGCCGCTGGCGCCGCCGGTGACGAAGGCAGTCTTGCCGGGGAGGTTCTGCATGATCGCTCTCCTGGGTTGGTGGAGCCTTTTGCGGTTCCACCATTTGTTAGATTGCCTTTTCTATTCACCACGCCGAGATTGTATGCAAGACTAACAATTATTCGCGATGAAAAAGGCCGCGCGGATTCATCAGGCAGCGGCCAGCGGGCGAGAGGAGAGACGATGGCGGGTCCCACGATCATGGCGGCGCCGGGCGCGGCTGCCGAGCGCGTATGGCCTTCGGCGGGAGCGGCCTACTGGGCGCTGTTCGTGATCGTGCTGGCGACCTTCATGACCTTCTTCGACGCCGTGACGTTCGGGATGCTGGCCGAGCGCATCAAGCACGATTTCGGGCTGACCGATTCGCAACTTGGCTTCCTCGCGGGCCCCGCGAGCATCGTGTGCTACCTCTTCGTGGGCATTCCGCTGGCGCGGCTCGCCGACATCTATCCGCGCAAATATGTGCTGGGCGGCGGTGCGGCGGTGGTCGGGCTGATCATTTCGCTGGGCGGCCTCGCGCAGACCTTCACCCAGTTCGTCGGCAGCCGGGTATTTCTGGCGGCGGGTGGATCCGCACATGCGCCATCATCGTACTCGCTGCTTGCCGATGCCTTCCCGCCGAAGAAGCTGACCCGTGCCTTCGCGCTGCTCCAGTTCGGCTTTATCGGCGGGACGACGCTGGGGCCGCTGATTGGCGGCGCGCTGGTGGTGATGAGCGCGAACTGGCCACCGACCACGTTCGGGCCGCTGACGATCCTTGGCTGGCAGTGGATTCTCATCGTGATGGGCCTGCCCGGCCTCATCGTCGGCCTGCTGTTCCTCACCGTGCAGGAGCCCGCGCGCCTCGCCCCGGCGGCCGATGCGCCGCATGTGCCGACAGATGCGGGGCTGGGTCGCCGCGTGCTCACGTTCATGGGGCTGGATGCACTGCGGGCGATCAATGCCAAGCCGCGGGTCTATTATCCGCTGTTTGCGGCTCTTGCCCTCAGTGCGGTGGAGACTTTCGGCCTTCAGTTCTGGCGCGTGCCGTTCATGGTGCGCACCTTTGGATGGGACGAGCGGCAGATCGGCGCGGCGCTGAGCGTGACGGTGCTGACGGGTTCGCTGGCGGGGCTGCTCCTGGGCAGCGTGCTCGTCGAATGGCTGGCGAAGCGGCACAAGGATGCGAATGTGCGGGCCGCGGCGATCTGCTTCACCGGAACGACAGTGTGCTCGATCACCGCGATCCTGATGCCCACGGCCTGGGGCTCGATGATCCTGTTCGGCTTTTCCGGCATGTTCGGGCTCGCCGGAGCGGTGCCGCAGAACGCCGCCATCCAGCGCGTGGCGCCCAACGACATGCGCGGGCAGGTGACGGCGTTCTACCTTTTTATGTTCACCTTCTTCGGCGCGATGGGCAGCTGGGTGGTGGGGCAGGTGCAGGACGGAATCGTCGGCGATCCGCACCAGATCTGGAAGGCGCTGCTGATCACCGCGAGCGTCCTGCTCCCGCTCGCCACCTTCCTGATGATCCGCGCGATCAGGCCCTACCGCGAGGAGGTGGAGCGGCTGGAGGCCGAGGGGCGATAATCGCGATCATCATCCACTCCCGCAACCGCTCGTCCCGAGCGAAGTCGAGGCCGTTGCGCTCGAATCTGTCCCTCGACTTCGCTCGGGACGAACGGGGTTTGAGGATGTTTTGAGCGGATTTGTCGAAGGGCGTTGACACCAGTGCGCCGGATGATGATTGTTAGGTATACGAACTAATTGGGAGAGTCCGATGTCCGAAGACCGTATCGCCGCGCTGGAAGGCAAGCTGGCCGAGATGGAGCGCCGCCTCACCGTGCGTGAGGACGAGCTCGACATCCGCAAGCTGCAGCACCTCTATGGCTACCTGATCGACAAGTGCCTCTATCTGGAGACGGCGGACCTCTTCACCGATGACGGCGAAGTGCGGTTCTTCGGCGGGATCTGGAAGGGCAAGCACGGCATCAAGCGGCTCTACTGCGAGCGGTTCCAGAAGCGCTTCACCTATGGCAACAACGGCCCGATCGACGGCTTCCTGCTCGATCATCCGCAGTTGCAGGACATTATCCATGTGCAGGCAGATGGCGTCACCGCGCTCGCCCGCGCGCGCTCGATGATGCAGGCCGGGCGGCACAAGGACTATGAAGGCGATGCCCCGCACCTCAAGGCGCGCCAGTGGTGGGAAGGCGGCATTTACGAGAACACCTACAAGAAGGTGGACGGGGTGTGGCGCATCCACATCCTCAACTACATGCCGCAATGGCACGCCGATTTCGAAACCGGCTGGGCCCATACGCCGCACGAATATGTGCCGTTCCCGAAGGTGACCTACCCCGAAGACCCGACCGGCCCCGACGCTCTGATCGAGGGTCACTGGCTCTGGCCGACGCACAAGCTGGTGCCCTTCCACATGCCGCATCCGGTCACGGGCGAGGAAATCGTGGCACAGCGCTGGCAGGGTGATATCGACCGCGAGAACGCGGCAAAGGCCAAAGGCTGAGGATCCATGACCACCTACCCATCACTGCACATGATCATTGCCGGGGAGCGCATCTTTGGTGGGGGACGGCGCACCCATGCGGTGGTGAACCCGGCCACCGGCGAGACCATCGGCGAGTTGCCGCTGGCCGAGCCCAGAGATCTTGACCGCGCGCTGGAGGCAGCGCAGCGCGGCTTCCGGCTGTGGCGCAAGTCCACGCCGCAGCAGCGCGCGGCCGTGCTCAATGGCGCGGCGCGGCTTCTGCTGGAGCGGCAGGAAGACCTCGCGCGGATTGCGACGCTGGAGCAGGGCAAGACGCTGGCGGAAGCGCGCATCGAAGTGCTGATGAACGTCGGGCTGTTCCAGTTCTACGCGGGCGAGGTGTTTCGCATCTATGGGCGCACGCTGGTCCGTCCCGAGGGCATGCGCTCCACGGTGACGCACGAGCCTGTAGGCCCAGTCGCGGCGTTTGCGCCTTGGAACTTCCCGCTGGGCAATCCGGGTCGCAAGCTGGGTGCGCCGATTGCAGCAGGGTGTTCGGTGATCCTGAAAGCGGCGGAGGAAACCCCGGCCTCGGCGCTGGGTGTGTTGCAGTGTCTGCTCGATGCGGGTCTGCCGCCCGAGGTCGGGCAGGCCGTGTTCGGCGTGCCCGATGAAGTGAGCCGGCACCTCTTGGGCTCGCCGATCATCCGCAAGCTGAGCTTCACGGGTTCCACACAAGTGGGCAAGCACCTCGCCAAGCTGGCCGCCGAGGACATGAAGCGCACGACGATGGAGCTGGG
>CANGJI010000108.1 GCA_947454135.1 Sphingomonadaceae bacterium | reverse complement strand
TGAGCCGCGCGGTCTCGCCCTCCAGCACCGCCGGGAACTGCGCCAGCCGCGCGAGGTAGGCTTCGGCATCGGCGGAGGTGCTGATCGGATGATCCGAATCGAGGAACCGCGGCACGTCGATGTAGGCGCCCACGTTCTGGATCACGACATAGGGCGTGTTGCGCCACCCGCCGACGGTCACGTCGCCATAGGGCAGCGCGAAGCCATCGAGTGCGGTGCGATAGGCGCTCCGGACCACGGCAAGGCTGGTGCGGGTCGCGTGATCGAGGCCGGTGTCCGAGACCGCTTCGACTCGGGCGAGATCGGCCTTCACCCGCGCCGCGACTGCCGCCTGCCCTGCAGCGGAGCGGTCCTCCAGCAACCCGCGCAGGTTCGCATGGGCACCGGTGTCGACCCCCAGCGACGTTGCGCTTTCCGGCTTCAGCGCCAGCAGCCGCCAGGCGGCATCGTCGAGCAGCGCGGCGGCGGGGGAGGGAGATGCTGCCGTTTGCGCCTGCACGGGCAGCGCGGCGGCTGCGGCACCTGCGGCAAGGCCAGCGATTGCCTCGCGGCGGGTGAGGGCGGCCGAAAGGGCGGGTGTGTCAGAGGCTTGCTGTGTCATGCGGCGGACCCTGCTCCAGCCGCTGCGCGCTGTCAAAGCGCTGCTGTGGATCATCATGCCGGGGGGAATGATTCGGAAATGGAGCAACCGGACGTGGACTTGCCAGCGCTTCTGCCGCCTTTCGGTGCGGACAAAGGAGGTCGCTGCCGATGGGGGGCCACGAACGCTATCGCTTGCTTGATGAACTGCGCGGCGTTGCCGCTGTTGCGGTGCTCGTCTTCCATATCGGCACGCGCGGCGGCGGCCCGCTGCTGCTGCCCAACGGCTTTCTCGCGGTCGATTTCTTCTTCATGCTCAGCGGCTTCGTCATTGCCGAAGCCTATGAGGCGCGGCTTCTCGGCGGCATGTCGATCACCGCCTTCGCCGCGCGGCGGCTGGTGCGCATGGCGCCCGTGGCCATGCTGGGCGCGCTGGCCGGAGGCGCCTATCTGGTCGCACGCGCGTTTGCCGCGCCGTCCCGTTCCGATCCGTTGCTGGAGGTTGTGGGGGCCAATCTGCTCAACCTCATGATCCTGCCCAAGCTGTGGCACGGCCGCGCCACGGGGTGGGAACTGTTCCCCGCCAACGGACCGCTGTGGTCGCTGTTTTTCGAGATCGCGGCCAATCTGCTCTGGGCTGTTTTCCTCGCCGGTCGCAGCACATGGGCGCTGCGCATCCTCGTAGCCGCCAGTGCCGGGCTCCTCGTTGCGCTTGGCCTGCGGTCCGGCACGCTCGACATGGGGTGGGAATTCGTCTCGCTGGCAGGCGGCGCGGCGCGTGTCGGCTTTGGTTTCGGTGTCGGGCTGCTGCTTCACCGCGCGCGCGGCGGCATACCGCGCATGGGGCGGCCAAGCGCGGTCATTGCGTTGATGGCGCTGGTTTATTTCCTCACCTTGCCGCTGCCGATGCTGGGCTGGCAGTTGCTTATCGTGCTGGTGTGCATGCCGGCGGTGCTGCTCGTCGCCATTGCCGCGGGGCATGAGCGGGTGCTGCCAGCGGGTGCCTTGCTCGGGCGCCTGTCTTACCCGGTCTATGGCATTCACGTCCCGCTTCTCGCGCTCGCTGCGGGCATGATCAAGTATGCCGGCGGCGGGGCTGGTAGCCACTGGACGGTGCTGCTGCTGGCACCGCTGCTGCTGGCGGCAGCCTGGGCCGTGCTCGTCCTGTTCGATGAACCGGTCCGCACATGGCTCACGCAGCAGATTTCGGCCCGCGCCGATGCCCCTGCAGGTGCGGCAAGGCCGCAGCCAACCCGCCGCCCCCGCCGCTTTCGCGCGGCGATCTAGCGAGAGCACCATGCCAACTGCTTCGGAACTGAACCTGTTTCCGGGCGGCGGAGCGGCACGTTGCCGTTATGCCGGATTGGCGCGCGATGCGCCGCCAAAGCCATCGTCGACCAAGGCCGCGGCCAATACCGACTCGGTTACCACGTATAGATAAGTAATGATCTGATATGTTATTATAAAAACGGAATTAATAAATTCATAAATAGGGCGTTAATTCCGGATGATAGCTTGAAATGCGCGGTACTATTATTGTTGGAGATTGAAATGGCGACGATCAACGGAACAAAGAGTAATGATCTTATCACCGGAACGTCCGGGGCGGATATCATTACGGGTGGCGCTGGCAAGGACATCATCATCGGTGGTGGCGGTAACGACGTCCTCTATGGCGGCGCAGGCAAGGACTTCCTCTATGGCGGCGATGGCAACGATGTCCTCAAGGGCGGCGGCGGCCAGGATTCGCTCACCGGGGGCGCAGGTTCGGACCAGTTCGTGTTCCGCTCTGCCGAAGGCTTCGCGCCGATCGCTTTCAGCGGCGGCAATGGCGTCACGCAGGTCTGGCAGTGGGTCATCGTCACCGACCTGACCTTCTCGGACGGCGATAACGTCCGCATCACCGGCTTTGATGACATTTTCGGCACGCTGGGCATGAGCCGCAAGGGCACCGGTTCCTACTTCATCGACGGGCAGGAAGACATCAACGCGATGGCCCGGTTCCTCGCCGCGAACCCGAGCAAGGGCAGCTACTACGAGGTGAATGGCGGGGCCTTTGATGGCACGACTTTCCTGCTGAATGATTCCTCTGGCCACGTCCAGGCGATCACGCTCAACAACATCCATCCGGATGCCATCGTGATCTGATGGGCCTCACTTCGAGCCCGGCGGGGGGTATCGGCATGCGGCGCCTGCGTGGTGAACGTGTCCGTGCTCTCCCCGGTCCCGATTGCGGCACCGGGCGGCGTAATTCGCCCGCCGCACCATATTGATGATGGCTTCCCTCAAGGCATCGGTTACTCTGCGCGCTCCACACTAAGGGAGCCCGGCGCATGAGCATTTTCGATCAGATCCTCGGTCAGATCAGCAGCAATGTCGACGTGAAGAACCTCGCCGCCAAGGTCGGGATCGATCCCTCGATGGTGGAAACCGCAATCGCCGGCCTCGCCGCCGGACATGCCGCGCCGACCGATACGGTCGAAACTGCGGCTGCCAATACCGGCATCGATGCCGGCATCCTCCAGCAGATTGTCGGCCACATCGGCGGCGAAGGCTCGCTCGCCAGCTTCGCGACAACGCTGAGCCAGCACCCCGATGCTGCAAACATGATCGGCAGCCTGCTGGGCGGGAAGGGCGGCGAAAGCCCGATCGGCGATCTCGGCGGTATCGCTTCAGGCCTGTTCAAGTCCTGAATTCTCCTGCCGTATGACTGACGCAGCCCTTTCCCTCGCAATGCTCACTGCGCTCGCGCTCCTTGCGGGCGCGGTCTTCCTCTTGCGCAAGGGTGAGCGCCAGCGCCCGGCGCTGATGGCGATCCTTGCCGCAGTGATGATCACCAATGTCGTGATCTGGTCGCTGCCGACTACAGGCGGCGAGACGCTGGCTACCTCTGCAACACCAAGCGAAGGCTCCCAATGACCGATCACATCGCCGGCAAGTCCATCGTTATCACCGGGGCGGGGGGCGGCTTCGGCCGTCTCGTCGCGCAGAAGGCCGCCGCGCTCGGCGCACGGATCACGTGCGGCGATATCGATCTTTCCGCCGCGCAGGCGACTGCCGATGCCGTCATGGCAGCGGGCGGGCAGGCCATCGCGGTCGAGACGGACGTGCGCGATCTCGGGGCGGTCAAGGCGCTCGTGGGGGCCGCCATCGCCGCGCATGGCGGGATCGACGTGATGGTCAACAACGCCGGGATCATGCCGCTGGCGTTCTTCTCCGATCACGAGGCGGCGTACCCGGCCTGGGAGCGCTGCATCGACATCAACTTCAAGGGCGTGCTCAACGGCATGGTCGCCGCCTATGATCCGATGATTTCCGCCGGGCGCGGGCAGATCGTCAACCTGTCCTCGATCTATGGCAACTTTCCGGTGATCGGTGCGGCGGTCTATGGCGCATCGAAATCGGCGGTGAACTTCCTCTCGGAATCGCTGCGGGTCGAGAGTCGCGGCAAGATCAAGGTCACCACGATCAAGCCGACGGGCGTGCCCACCACCGGGCTTTCCGGCACCGTGATCAATCCTGCCGCCGGCGTCGGCATCGTCGCGCACAATATGCCTGATTTCATGGACATGGTGGGCCAGATGGGCGCCGGAACCTTCCCCGCGCAGCGGCTTGATCCCGAAGCGATGGACTATGCCAGCCTCGCGCCCGAACACATCGCCGACGCGATCATCCATGTCATCAACCAGCCCTGGGGCGTCTCGATTTCCGAAGTGACCGTGCGAGCGGCAGGCGATCACTTCGTGCTTTGAGAAAGTGCCGCACAGTAGCGGTAAAGGACTGATCCCGAACCGGCACATGATGCCCAGTCAGCCACACGTACCCGGCAGTCATCGTGGTGTGCTGCGGTCCAATTCGGACTAATCAAATACGTAGTGGCCTGATGCCTGCGCCAGGTTCACCTTTTCCCCACAGACTACAGCGCATCAACGCTATGTCTGATAACAATATAATTGGGGAGAACTGGCATGAACGGCATGTCCAGCGCCATCTCGGCGCGCCTTGTCCAATTCCTGATGATCGGTGGAGCCTTCCTGCCTGCAGCCGCAATGGCTCAGGCTCAGCCGCAGGCGGCGTACGCCAGCGGCACCGCGACCAACCAGACCGATGCCGGCGCGGTCGACAACATCGTGGTCACCGCGCGCTTCCGCAACGAGAAGCTGCAGGACACCCCGCTCTCCGTCAGCGCGCTCAATTCCAACATCATCCAGAACTCGGTGCTGGTCGATGTGCAGAACATCCAGAAGTTCCTCCCCAACGTTCAGCTCGCGCGCATTTCCTTTGCCGGCAATGCGCTGGCCGCCTCGATCCGCGGCGTGAGCTTTGCGGACCTTGAAAAGACCTTCGATCCCGCCATCGGCATCTCGATCGACGGCGTGTTCCTCGGCACCAATACCGGCGCGAACGTCGATTTCTTCGATCTCGAATCGGTCGAAGTGCTGCGCGGGCCGCAAGGTACGCTCTATGGTCGCAACACCATCGGCGGCACGATCTCGATGCGGCGGACCAAGCCCACCGGCGAACTCGGCGCGACGATCCATGGCCGCTATGGCAGCTACAACACCTACGATCTCGATGCGGTGGTGAACCTGCCCAAGATCGGTGACGTCGCTTCGATCAAGCTGTTCGGCCTCCTGCGCAAGAGCGACAGCTTCACCCGCAACCGCTATACCGGCCAGCGCGAGAAGGGCCGCGATTTCTGGAACGTCGGCGGCTCGATGCTGCTCGACCTCGGCCCGGATACGACCGCGCTGCTCTCGGTCGATTACCAGAAGGACCGCTCCGCCTACCCGTCCACGGTCAACCTCACCACGGCGAGCGGCCTGCCGTTCGGTGCGGGCGGGAACATCTGCGATTTCACGCAGGCCATCTTCGCCGGGATTCCGCCGCTCCAGGGCCTCGGTTGCGCTTCCGAGGGCTATCTGAAGCAGGCCAAGGAAAACTACACCCTCGCCAACTCCACGATCCCCTTCCAGAGCTTCATCGACGGGATCAACACCAGCCTCGAGATCAACTCCAAGATCGGCGGCTTCAAGCTGACCGCGATCACCGGCTATCGCAACACGACCGACTCGCTGCTCGAGGAAAACACCGGCGCCCCGCCGATCCCGGTCGCGCCCGGTGTTTCGCTGCCGCTGTTCGTTGCCGCGCGCGATCAGAAGTACAAGCAGTTCAGCCAGGAAGTGCGCGTCAGCGGCAACCTCACCGACCGGATCGATATCGTTGCGGGCGCCTACTACCTGCACACCGACTATTTCATCCAGCCCTATCCCTACAACGGCGCCCGCGCCGCGCAGGTCTATGTGCTGAATGGCCCGGCGCAGAGCTTCACCGCAGGGCAGAAGCTCGATTCCTTCGCGGTCTTCGCGGAATCGATCATCAAGCTGGGCAGCAATGTCCGCCTGACGGTCGGCGGGCGCTACACGTGGGAAACCAAGGACTTCAACATCGACTTCACCGTGCCCGGCGCGTTCTCGGCCAAGGCGAAGAAGACCTTCAGCGATCCCACCGGCCGCGTCATCCTCGATTGGAAGCCGAACCCCGATACGATGCTCTATGCCAGCTGGTCGCGCGGTTTCCGTTCGGGCGGCTTCAATGGCCGCGCCACGTCGCCCACCTCGATCGGGCCCTACAACCCCGAGAGGGTCGACAGCTTCGAGGCCGGCATGAAGAGCGAACTCTTCGGCGGCAAGCTGCGCTTCAACCCGACCGCATTCTACGTGAAATACAACAATAAGCAGGAGGACATCATCCGCGCGGCGGGCGCCGGCACCGAAACCGTGGTGCAAAACGCCGCCTCCGCGCGCATCTGGGGCATCGAGCTTGAAATGCAGGCCCGCCCCACGCCCGATCTCACGCTGCGCGCCTCGGGCGGCTACCTCAATGCCAAGTACGATTCGTTCCAGATCCCCGATCTCGCCAATCCCGGCCAGTTCCTCGACGTTGCGAGCCAGCGCAATTTCCGCCGCGCACCGAAATTCTCGTTCAATGCCGGTGTCGATTACGGGATGCAGGTCAGCAGCGCGGACCGGGTGACGTTCACGCTCGACTATGCCTACATCGATGATCTCACCGCCTCACCGCTCGCCGATACGACCGGCCTGCGCCGCGATGTGATCCCCGCCTATGGCACGCTCGATGCCTCGATCGCGCTGCTTCACGAAGGCAGTTCGTTCAAGAACCTGCGCGTCTCGGCCTATGCGCGCGACATGCTCAACAAGGGTGGTCGTCTCGCCAACGTGCTCGATGCGGGGCTGTTCTATTTCGGCGTCGTCGCCCCGCGCCAGCAATTCGGCGTGGAAGCAACGATCAAGTTCTGAGCTGATTGGCGAGTGCCGCTCTTCTCGCGGAGAGGGGCACTCGCTAACTCCCTCGTCATTCCCGCGAAGGCGGGAATCCAGCGCCCCAAACACCGCGCTCGCGGCTCTGGATTCCCGCCTGCGCGGGAATGACGAGGGTAGGGCTGGAATAAAGGACACTCCTGCCCAAAAAATGAGTGGTCCCGGCGGCGCGCAGTTCCCATGCTGATGTTTCACAACAAGGCAGAAGGAAGCGCGCAATGGATCTGGGGCTCAAGGGCAGGAAAGCTATTCTGGTTGGTGCCAATGGCGGCATCGGCCGTCAGGTGGCGCTCGCGCTCGCGGCGGAGGGCTGCCATGTCGCGGTTTGCGGCCGCACGCAGGTCAAGGTCGACAAGATCGTCGCCGAACTCGCTCCGAGCGGGGTCACCGTCTACTCCGAAGCGCTCAACGTCACCGATGCCGAAGCGGTTCCGGCGTTTGTCGACAAGGCAGCCGCGGCACTCGGCGGCTGCGACATCTTCATCAGCTTCACCTCGGCCAATCTCGGCGAGGACAGCGATGCCGGCTGGGATGCGGTGATGCAGGCCGACATCCTCCCGATGCGGCGCGGTGTCGCGGCGGCGAAGCCTCATCTGCTGAAGTCGGACGCAGGCTCGATCATCTGCATGAGCTCGACCGGCGCGGTTGAGGAATTCATGGGCGTGCAGCCCTACAACGCGCTCAAGGCGGCAGTCATGGTCTACTCGTCGGACCTGTCGCAGGCGCTGGCGCCGGACGGCATCCGCGTCAATTGCATCACCCCGGGGCCGATCATGACCGAGGATGGCCCCTGGGCCTACATCAAGGAAAAGATGACGCCCTTCTACGAAGCCACTCTCGCCAAGATTCCGATCGGCCGGATGGCGACGGGCGAGGAACTGGCGCGAGCGATCGTGTTCGTCGCTTCCCCTGCCTGCCTCGCGATGACGGGCGCCAACATCGTCGTCGACGGCGGCTATACCAAGCGCGTGCAGTTCTGAGCCGGGTGCCCCCTCTCCTCGAGGGGAGGGGGCGCAGCCGCTATCTCAGCGGATCGGGCAATCCGGCGAGAGGCGCATGTCGAGATAGTTGTCCACCGCGCGCATCATGTCGTCGAGTTCGTTCTCGAAGAAGTGGTTGGCGCGCGGGATCTCGTCGTGATGGATGGTGATGTGCTTTTGCGTGCGCAGCTTGTCGACGAGCTTCTGCACGGCGTTCGGCGTCACCACCGTATCGGCCGCACCCTGCACGATGATGCCCGAGGCGGGGCAGGGGGCGAGGAAGCTGAAATCGTACATGTTGGCGGGCGGCGCGACCGAGATGAAGCCGCGGATTTCCGGGCGGCGCATCAGGAGCTGCATCCCGATCAGCGCGCCGAACGAGTAACCGGCGATCCACGTGGTGGAGGCTTCGGGGTGGATCGACTGCACCCAATCGAGCGCGGCAGCGGCGTCTGACAGTTCGCCGATGCCGTTGTCGAAGCTGCCCTGGCTGCGGCCGACGCCGCGGAAGTTGAAGCGCAGCACGGCAAAGCCGCGCGCCACGAAGGTCTTGTACATCGCCTGCGTGATGCGGTCGTTCATCGTGCCCCCGGCCTGCGGGTGCGGATGAAGGATCATCGCGACAGGTGCGCGCGGGCGGGAAGC
>CANGJI010000107.1 GCA_947454135.1 Sphingomonadaceae bacterium | reverse complement strand
GACGCCTTCGGTGCCGCTGCGGGCGAATGGCGTCTTGCCGGGCGCGGCGTTCTCGTCCTCGACCCACACATCGCCGACGATCCACGGCAGAGGGAAGGCGTGGGCATCGGCCTTCAGCGGATAGTCCGCATTGCCGTAGAAATGCGTCCACGCGATGCCGCCGTGCTCGGTTGCCCAGTAGCTGTTGATGTACTGCCGGGTCACGTGCTCCATGCCGAAGGCCTGCACGCTCGGGCTGGTCGGCTCGGCGCAGAAGGTCGCGACGCGCAGGTGGCTCATGTCGTAGCGCTGGACGTCGGCGAGGTTCGACGGATCGGACATGATCGACTTGAGGAAGGTCACGCCCGCCTTGAAGATCGTGACCTTGTGCCGCTCGATCATCGAGGCGAAGCGGCCCGCGTGGGGGAATACCGGCGAACCTTCGCAGACCACCGAGGTGACGCGGGAAACCAGCGAGGCGGAAATCTGGTAGCTCTGGCCGGTGATCCAGCCCGGATCGGCAACGACGAAGATCGTGTCGCCCGGGCGCGCATCGAACGCGACCTGCATCGAATGCGAAATGCCGGCCGTGTAGCCGCCATGGACGTGGACAATGCCCTTGGGCTTTCCGGTCGAGCCCGAGGTGTAGATGAAGAACAGCGGATATTCGGAATCGACCGGGAGCGGCCTGGAACTGGCCCAGATCGCGCGGACGAAATCGGCATCGGAGAGCGCGAGCAGGGCGTCCTCGCTGGCGAGGCCGGCCTTCTGGAGGATGGTCTCCAGCGCGGCGTCGGTGAGCTCGTGGCTCCAGCGGTCGCGCTCGGTGCGCCAGACGATATCGGGCTGCGCGGTGTGGCGCACGACGATGACGGTGTCGACGCGCGGGGGCAGAGTGACGAGGCTGGACGCGATGGCGAGGCGCACGCGCGCGGCATCGCTGGCAGCGATGCGCCCGGTTTCGCCGAGCTTGATCAGGGCGCGGCCGACGCCGCGCATGACATCGGAGCGCTCGACGGTGACTTCGCCGGCCAGCGTTTCCGCAACAGTGTCGGTGATGACGGCGGCGTCTTCGGCGGGGAGGCCAAAGTCGGTCGCGGCGAGGACGGAAAGCGCGGTCGAAACCGGCACGTAGTTGTCGAGCGCCGGGTCGGTATAGGCCGTCTTGAACGCCGCAACCTGCGCGTTGCGGTAGCTGCCGTCCGAGGTGACGATGACGCGCGCGCCGGCATCGGCAATGCGGTCGGACAGGGTCTTGTCGCTGAAGCCGCCGAACACGGCGGTGTAGACGATGCCGAGACGCTTCGCCGCTTCGGTCCAGAAGATCTGCGGTACGATGCTCGGCATGTTGAGCGCGATGCGGTCGCCCGCCTTGAGGCCGAGGCCCTCGAGCGCTATGGCGCACTTGGCGACTTCCAGCAGCAGGCGCTTGCGGCTGACGGTGAAGGTATCGACAGGCGCACCGCGCCCGCCGTCCGCCGCCATGTCCCAGCGGTCACCTTCGAAGATCAGAGCGGCCTCGTCGCCGTGTCCTGAAAGAACATGGCGATCGATTTCGTTGAAGGCCGCGTTCGTGCGTGCGCCGGTGAACCAGCGCCAGTGGGGCGGGGTGCTGTCGTCGAACGCCTTGGTCCAGGGGGCGAAGCTGGCTGGGAGCTCAGGCGCGACGGGCGCGCCGGTGGCGGCGTCCCAGCCAGCCCAAGCACCCGCATCGTCCTTGGTCAGCCATGCGCCATCGGGGCCGCAGTTCGCAACGAACCAGTGGATGCGCCGCGCGGCGATATCGCCGTGGAAGGCGCCGGGATCGGCGAGCACGGCAGCGCGCATAGCTTCCCAATCCGCGCGGGTACGCACCGGATTGATTTCGGCCTGCGGGGCCCTCTCCATGATCTGGGCCTCGGTCATAACCGAATCGCCTCTCCTTTTTTGTGTACGGATGGAGAGGGAGCCTCAACATTGGAGGCTTGGCAATATCATCACCCTTTCGGGCCGGACGCCGCAAGAAACTGCGATAAATCGGGCTTTTTGCGAAATTTCGTTTGTTTCTCGCACCATGCCCGAAACGGAGGCTTGGGGCAGTCTGGTTAGCTGGAGCAGCAACCAATTAACCATTTGGGTTAATTGAGCGAGAGGCTGAGCAAGCCCCCCTGGTAGGGTTATCCACAGGATAAGTGACGCAATTTTGTCCCGAATGTAACTTTGTGTGAATCCCGCCAGCGACCTTCACAGCGCGCTTCCACGCACCGGAATCGCTGCATGCGGTTAGATTTCGCCCGGCTATCATGCCCCTTCGGGCAGGTGCGACGAAGCGAACGAATTACGCCGTCTGTTGCAGCATAGACGCACATTTGGCGGGTTTCACTTCCCCGCGATCCCGAGTTCGGCTTCCATCATCCGGCGCATTTCGAACTTCTGCGCCTTGCCGGTGACGGTCATCGCGAAGCTTTCGACCACGCGCACATAGCGCGGAATTTTGTAGTGCGCGATGCGGCCGCGGCAGTGGTCGAGCACATGCTCCGGCTCAAGCTGGGTTCCCGCGCGCGCGATCACCCAGGCGCAGACTTCCTCGCCGTACTTCTCGTCGCTGACGCCGAAGACCTGGGCGTCGGTTACATGGGGGTGGGTGAGGAGGAATTCCTCGATCTCGCGCGGGTAGATGTTTTCACCGCCGCGGATGATCATGTCCTTGATCCGTCCGGTGATGCGCACGTAGCCGGCGGCGTCCATCGTCGCGAGATCGCCCGAATGCATCCAGCCCTCGGCGTCGATCGCCTCTGCGGTCTTGGCCGGATCGTCCCAGTAGCCGAGCATCACGGCATAACCGCGCGAGCAATATTCGCCCTGTTCGCCGATGGGCAGGGTCTGGCCGTCCGGGCCGACGATCTTGGCTTCGGCATGGGGATGGACGCGCCCGACCGTGCCGACGCGCTCTTCCAGCGGATCATCAACTGCGGTCTGGGTGGTGAGCGGGCTCGTCTCGGTCATGCCGTAGCCGATGGTCACCTCGCGCATGCCGAGCCGGTCGATCACCTGCCGCATCACGGTAACGGGGCAGGGCGAGCCGGCCATGATGCCGGTACGCAGGGTCGAAACGTCGGTTGCTTCCAGCTCCGGACGGCCCAGCACCGCGATGAACATGGTCGGCACGCCATAGAGCGCGGTGCAGCCCTCGGCCGCGACCGCCTCGAGCACGGTGGCGGGATCGAACGCTTCGCCCGGGTAGACCATCGCCGCGCCGCTGGTGAGTGCCGCCATGTTGCCGAGTACCATCCCGAAGCAATGGTAGAGCGGCACCGGAATGCAGATGCGGTCCGCCTCGGTCAGAGCGATTGTCTTGCCGGTGAAGTAGCCGTTGTTGAGGATATTGCGGTGGGTGAGCGTCGCGCCCTTGGGAAAGCCGGTGGTGCCGCTGGTGAACTGGATGTTGATGGCGTCATCGGCGGATAGCGATGCGCCTGCCGCCGAAATGGCAGCAGGATCGGCGGGCACATCAAGCGCCGACCACGGCAGAAAGCCCTCATGCGCATCCGGTCCGATGGTCACCGTGGCTTTCAGCAGCAGCAGACGCTCGGGGCCGATTTCGCGCAGCATCGCGAGATAGTCGCTGGTCTTGAAGCGCACGGCGGTGACGAGGACGCTGCAGCCGACCTTGTTCAGCGCATACTCGACCTCGTTCACCCGGTACGCCGGATTGATCGTGACGAGGATCGCGCCTATCCGCGCGGTGGCGAACTGGATCAGGGTCCATTCCGCGCAGTTGGGCGCCCAGATGCCGACGCGGTCCCCCGCCCCGACGCCGAGGCGCAGCAGGCCCGCCGCGATGCGATCGACCGCCGCGTCAAGCTCTGCCCAGGTATAGCGCAGACCCTGATGCCGCGAGGCGAGGGCAAGGCCTTCGGGCCAGCGCGAGGCGGCGAGGCGCAGCGCCTCGCCGATGGTCGTATCGAGCAGGGGCGTGTCCACGCGCCCCTTGGCATAGGACAGCGTGCTCATCGCTTGATGTTGATGACCTGGACCTGGGTGTATTCGGACAGGCCCTCAACGGATTGCTCGACACCGAGGCCGGACTGCTTGAAGCCCGCCATCGGGATGTGCGGACCGATGGCGATGTGCTGGTTGACCCAGACCTGGCCGCTCTCGATCCGCGCGGCGATCTCGCTGGCGCGCTTGACGTCCTTCGACCACACCGAGCCGCCGAGGCCATATTCGGAGGCATTGGCGCGGGCGATCACGTCGTCCACGTTGTCGAACCTGATCAGCGGGAGGATGGGGCCGAACTGTTCCTCGTCGACGATCTTAGCGCCGTCGGTCACATCGCGCACGATGGTCGGCGCGATGAAATAGCCTGCGCGTTCCAGCGCCTTGCCGCCAGCGACGATGGCGCCTTCCGACCGGGCCGCTTCGAGGAAGCCCTTGACCTTCTCGTACTGCGCGGCGTTCTGGATCGGGCCGATCTGGGTGCCTTGTTCCAGCCCGTCTCCGACGATGGCCTCCTCGGCCAGACGCGCGAGTTCGGCGCACATCGCGTCGTAGATATCGGCGTGGACATAGGCGCGCTTGATCGCGAGGCAGACCTGACCTGCATTGAGGAAGGCATTGCCGAAGATCGCGGCGGCGGTTTCCTTGACGTCGACGTCATCGAGGATGATCGCGGGATCGTTGCCGCCCAGTTCAAGCGTGACGCGCTTGAGCGTATCCGCGCCCGATGCGGCGATGCGCTTGCCGGTGGCGGTGGAGCCGGTGAAGCCGATCTTGGCGACATCGGGATGCGCGGTGAGGTGCGGCCCGAGGTCGTTGGCATCGGTGATGATGTTGACGATGCCTGCCGGGAAGATCTCGCGGCAGACTTCGCCAAGCAGCAGCGCGGTGACGGGTGTCGTCGGCGCTGGCTTGAGCACGATGGCGTTGCCGGCAAGCACGGCCGGGCCGATCTTCCAGCAGGCAACCAGCAGCGGGAAGTTCCACGCGATGATGCCGACGACCACGCCGAGCGGGCGGTGCTTGACTGCGATGTAGCCTGCCTCGTCATCCTGAATAATCCGGTCGGGCAGTTCGAGCGAGGCATAGTGGCGCAGGAACCCTTCGGTCCACGCGACTTCGCCCATGGCTTCGGGCAGCGGCTTGCCTTGCTCCTGCGTCAGGATGCGGGCGAATTCGTCGCCGCGCGCAACGATGGCATCGGCGAGTGCGTTGAGCTTCGCGGCCCGCTCGGCAAAACCAACGGCGCCCCACGCAGGCTGCGCTGCCTTGGCCGCTGCGATTGCCGCGTCAGCCTGCCGCGCCGAGGCGCGCGCTACGGTGGCAAACGGCGTGCCGGTTGCCGGATTGATGACGTCCATCGTCATGTCCCCATCGACGAGGTTTCCGCCGATGAGCAGCTTGTAGTCAGCCATGTGGTCCTCTCCCGATGGGGGTATTCGGGCGGGGAGGCCGTGTGCTCCGGCCTCTCCCGCCACGTCAGCCGATCAGAACTTCACGCCGGCGGTCACGCCGTACATCCGCGGGTTGCCGATGTGGTTGTAGTCGAGCCCGAAGCCGGTCAGGTCGATGCGCGAGGTGAAGTAGAACTTGTTGCCAAGGTTGCGCGCCCAGGCCGAGAGGCTGTAGCGCCCGTCGCTGCTGTTCCAGTCGAGGTGCCCGCCAAACAGCGCATAGCCCTGCTGGCGCAGGCGCGGGATGTTGATGTTCTCGAAGAACTGGCTCGACTGATAGGCTACTTCCGGATGCAGCGAGATCGAACCGAAATTGCCCTGCACCATGGTCCAGTCGAAGCTGGCGTTGAAGGTGAGGGACGGCGCGTTCGAGAGGCGGTTGCCCGCAACGTTCACGCCGCTGACGATGCCATCCTGAATCTTCGTCGAAAGCAGACCAAGCCCGCCGTGGAAGGTGAAGGTGTCGCTCGGGCGCACCGTCAGTTCCGCCTCTGCACCGAACAGCCGCGACTTGGGGATGTTGAGCAGTTGCTGCGAAGCATCCGCGGGGTTCACGTTGATGAACTGCTGGTTTTTGTAGTTGTAGTAGAACGCCGCCATGTTGAGCGTGATGCGGCGATCCCAGAACTGCGTCTTGGCGCCCGCTTCGAAGGCCGTCACCTGTTCCGCCTTCGCCACGCCCAGCTCGACCGGCGAGAAGAACGCCTGCGCGTTGAAGCTCGGCGCGCGGTAGCCGCGGCTGACGCTGGCGTAGAGCAGATCGCCGCTCGCCAGCTTGTAGTCGAGGCCGATCTTGCCCGAGACGTTGTTCTGCTTGAAGCGCAGGTTCGAGAGCGGGATGAGGTTGGCGACGAAGCTGTCGTCGACACCGAGCGCGTCCGACTTGAAGCCGGTCTGCTCGCCGTCGTCGTGCGTGTAGCGCAAGCCGCCGCGCACGGTCAGCGCGTCGGTCAGCTTGTACTTGAGATCGGTGTAGAGCGCGAAGCTCTTCTTCACCTGATCGAACTCGTTGCGCACCTTGCAGGCGACGGGCAGGCCGTCAGCACAGTCCTGCGCATTCACCACGCCGTCGCCGTTGACGTCGGTATCGTTGAAGACTTCAAGCGTGGTCTCGTTGAACACCTTCTCGCGGTTGAAATAGGCGCCGACGATGAAATCGAACGGCCCGCCGGTGTTGCTGGTCAGGCGAAGGTCCTGCGCGAACTGGCTGGCGCGGTCGAAGTAGGGCACTTCAAGGTTGCGCCCACGGATGCCGTCAGTGTCTTCCTTGAAGAACAGCGAGCCCTTGTCGTAGCTGGTGATGCTGGTGACGGCGAGTGTGTCCGACACATCGTAGTTCACGGTGAGCGCGACCGAGGTGGTCACCGCGCGGCGCTTGGTCGCCACGTTGGAATCGATCTGGAACTGGCTCAGGCCCGGGCGGTTGACTGCTTCAGGCTGGGCGTAGATGCCGTAGTTCTGCGGGTTCTGGAAGCTGTGCGAGGCGCGCAGTGTGATCTTCAGGCGGTCGCTCGGCTCCAGCTTCAGGGTGCCGCGCAGGCCCCATTCATCGGTGCTGGCAAGGTCCGGGAAGCCCGGGTTGACGTTCTTGAACCAGCCATCGGCCTTGGCATAAGTGCCCGCGATGCGCAGCGCAGCCTTTTCGCCCAGCGGCACGTTGATGGCAGCGTTGGCATCGAAGCGGTTGTAGTTGCCATAGCCGAAGTTGACGTAGCCGCTTGTCTCGCCGAGCTTGGCATCGCGGCTGATCAGGTTGACCGCGCCGCCGGTGGTGTTCTTGCCATAGAGCGTGCCCTGCGGCCCGCGCAGCACTTCGACGCGCTCGACATCGTAGAGCGCAATGCCGAGAAACGCGAAGTTGCCCTTGTAGACTTCATCGTAATAGGTCGCGACCGGGCTCGACTGGTTGAGGCTGAAGTCCGACATCGATACGCCGCGCAGCGCGAAGATCGGCGTGTTGTCACCCACGGTCGAAGTGAGCTGCAGGTTGGCGACCTTGTTGACCAGGCTGTCGACGCTGGTGATGCGCGACTTGGCGAGAGCATCGCCGCCGATCGCCGAAACCGAGATCGGCACCGACTGGAGGTTTTCAGAACGCTTGGCCGCAGTCACGACGATCTCGCCGCTATCGGCGGCATCGGTCGCGGCACCCGTCTGGGCGGCCGGCGAGGCTTGCTGGGCAAGGGCCGGCTGCGCCGCGAGCAAGGCGGCCAGCGCGGCGCTGGAAAGAAAGACGGTCCTCATTATTGTTCCCTCGCTTCTTATAAAATGTCGTTATCTTATGGTGATTGATCACCAAGCGTCTTGGCAAAACCGGCCACCAGACGCGCTCTAATGGCGGCGCGTTCCAGGCGGAGCGGGTTCTGGCGCAAGCGCCCGATCTCTTCTGCTGTGTAAGGCCGGAAACCCTGCGGCACATGCGCAGGATCGAACCGGTAGATGGTCCAGTTGACCAGATTGGCCAGACGGTCGTCGGGCAGGTCCACGGTCGCGACCCCCGGCACGCGGCCGATGAACTCGCGCCCGCCGGGTACGGACAGGAAGCGCGCGACGATGCCGCGCATCGGCGGGTTGGAATGATCATCGCCGCTGCCATCGGGGCGGTGGCAGCCCTGGCATTTGAGCTGGTAGTCGGTGCGCGCCTGATAGGCATCGCTGACCCCGGGAATGGCCGCTTCATCTGCCCGAACGGCAGACCCGGCCGCCAGCACGAGGCTGAGCGGAAGGGTCATGGCAAGGGCGAAGCGGCCGGGCTTCATTGACCGCCAGCCCCGGCGTGGAGTTTGCCGACATCCTGCGCGGAAAGCGCCGTGCCGCCCGCGCGGATCGTCGCCACTTCGCCTTCCGCAAAGGGCTTGAAGGCGGGCCCGGTCTTGGCGATCTCGGTGCCGACGTGGTTGAGCACGGCCGCTACCGAAGCATCGTCGAGCGTCGCCTGCGCGGGCATAACGCCGGCAAAGGGCTTGCCGCCGACCTTGATCGGGCCGCTGACCCCACGTGTCACGACGAGCGCGAGATAGCGGCGACCGGCGTCGCTCGAGGCGAGGACGCGGAAGTCTTCGCCAAGCGGCGGAAAGACGCCGGGAACGCCAGCTCCGGTCCGGGTGTGACACGCGGCGCACCGGCCATAGATCGCCGCGCCGTCCTCCGCCGCGTGGACGGGGAGGGCAAGGCCCGCGAGCGTCGCTGCGGTCCCGGCGGCAAGGCTGAGGAGTGCCGCCGCCTTCACTTTGCCGCCGGCAGCGCTACGCCGATGACCGCCGCCACCGAGCAGTTGTAGACCGAGCTCTCCGAGCCGAGGCACCAGTTGTAGTCGTTGTTCGACTGCGGACGGACCTGCGGGCGATCGCCTTCGTTGCGGTTGCACAGGCACTGGCCGCACGAGGAAGTGCCGCAGCAGTCATTGTAGCTGATGACATAAGCGCGGCCATCGGCCGGGTTGGTGCAGGTGCCAATCCAGGTGATCGGCGACATCTCGGTACCCGGCGGGCAGGTGTTGACCGAGCCGCCGCAGCACGAGCAGAGGAAGCCGTCGATTGCGCAGTAGCGCCAGTAGTCGCAGCTCGAACGGTCGCCGGGATCCTGCTCCAGGCCGGACATGATGGCGGGACGGGCCGCGCCGGCACCGTGCGGACCATGCGCTGCTTCCGGAGCAGGCGGAGTGGCAGCACGTGCGACGGGCAGCAGCGGGATCGAGGCCGCGCCCGTCATCCCGGCACCCAGCCAGGCGATGAGCGAGCGGCGCGAGGTGCCCCGGGCAATCCCGCGTGCAAGGTTTTCAGTGATCTT
>CANGJI010000106.1 GCA_947454135.1 Sphingomonadaceae bacterium | reverse complement strand
TCGGCCTGATCGAGCCGCGCGCCGATATCGACGTGATCATGATCGCGCCCAAGGGCCCGGGCCACACCGTCCGCAGCGAATACGTGCGCGGCGGCGGCGTCCCCTGCCTCATCGCCGTCCATCAGGACGCGACCGGCAACGCGCATGACGTCGGCCTCGCCTACGCTTCGGGCGTCGGCGGCGGCCGTTCGGGCATTATCGAGACGAACTTCAAGGAAGAGTGCGAGACCGACCTGTTCGGCGAGCAGGCCGTGCTTTGCGGCGGCATCACCCACCTGATCCAGGCCGGGTTCGAAACGCTGGTCGAAGCCGGTTACGCGCCGGAAATGGCCTACTTCGAGTGCCTCCACGAAACCAAGCTGATCGTCGACCTGCTCTATGAAGGCGGCATCGCCAACATGCGCTACTCGATCTCGAACACCGCCGAATACGGCGACATCAAGACCGGCCCGCGCATCATCACCGACGAGACCAAGAAGGAAATGAAGCGCGTCCTCGCCGACATCCAGTCGGGCCGCTTCGTCAAGGACTTCGTGCTCGACAACCGCGCTGGCCAGCCCGAACTCAAGGCCTCGCGCAAGGCCGCTGCCGCGCATCCGATCGAGAAGACCGGTGCCCAGCTGCGTGCGATGATGCCCTGGATCGGCGCCAACAAGCTGGTCGACAAGGCGAAGAACTAAGCTTGCGTCGGAAGGGCAGGTCCAGCGCGGCCTGCCCTTCGACCAACGACATCCACCAGCCGCCGGCCGGCAGTTGTGGATTTACCTTTTCCCGGATACCTCCATTTCGGAAGTATCGGGGAAGCCAATAAAATGACGTTCCGTTTTGCCGCAGCGGCGCTTGCAGTCCTGCCGCTATGCACGGCCCTTGCCCTGCCACTGAGGGCAGAGCCAGCCCCCACCGATACCTGCAGCCTCGCGCTGACCGCCCGCTTCATCGGCGCGCGCGCAGTGGGCGAAGTGCGCAATGCCGTGCAGCAGGTCGCCCAGCCGCATCCGGTGCGCTGGATTGCCCCGGGGCAGGCCATCACGATCGATCAGAACCCCGAGCGCCTCAATGTCATTACCGACGAGACCGGGCGCATAGCCGTCATGCGCTGCGGCTGATCGACACGCGCTTGCGTTCCGGCGGCCGCTTGTGGCAGCCCCTGCCGTGCCCATGACAGCCCGAGGACCGCAGATGCACCGCCCGATCCGCACCGCCCTCCTGCTTGCCGCGCCGCTCTTTCTGGCAGGCATCACCGCGCAGATCGGCGCGCAGGCCCCCGCGAACCTTCCCGGCAAGCCCGATCCCGCGCGCGTCACGGCCGGCACCTACACTGCCGATCCCGGGCACTCCTTCGTCGCCTGGCGCATCAACCATCTCGGCTTCAACGAGAGCCAGGGACTTGTCGGCGATGTGACCGGCACGCTCACCATCGATCCTGCCAATCTGGCCGCGGCCAAGGTCAGCGCAGTCATTCCGGTGGCCAAGCTCGTCACCCCCAATCCGGCCATCACCGCGGAACTGCTCAAGGCCGGTGCCGATGGCGGCAAGCCGCATTTCTTCGGCGCCAATCCCGCCGACGCAACGTTCGTCTCGACCAGCGTGGTCCCCGGTGCGGACGGCGTCAGCGCCGATGTCACCGGCAATCTCACGCTCAATGGCGTGACGCGGCCCGTCACGCTCAAGGCGCGCTTCACCGGCGCGGGGACCAATCCCTTCAACGCCGGCGCGCGCACCATCGGCTTCATGGCGGATAGCGTGATCAAGCGCTCGGACTACGGCGTGATGTTCCTGCTGCCCATCGTCGGCGACGAGGTGCACCTCACGATCTCCGCCGCGTTCGAGGCGAAGTAGGCCTCAGCGCATGTGGGCAAACGCCGTCCGCAGCTCTCCCACGAACGCTGCGGGCTGCTCCCACGCAGCAAAGTGGCCGCCCTTTTCCATCTCACCCCAGTGGACGATCCGGGCGCAGTGCCGCTCCATCCACTTGCGCGGTGTCGGCAGCACTTCCTTGGGAAAGGCGCTGACTGCCACCGGCATCGCGATGTCGCCCCCGGCGGCATTGCCGAAGCTTTCCCAATAGAGCCGCGCTGAAGAAGCCCCTGCCGCCGGGAGCCAGTAAAGCATGATGTTGTCGAGCATCGCATCGCGGCTCAGCGCAGATTCGGGCATGCCGTCGTTATCGGTCCACGCCCACATCTTCTCGTAGATCCAGCCCGCCAGCCCGACCGGCGAATCGACCAGCGAATAGCCAATGGTCTGCGGCCGCGTGGATTGCTCCTTGGAGTAACCCGAATCCCAGTCCTGATAATACTTCAGCGCGCCCAGCGCCTTGAGCTCTGCCGGCGACGGGTTCGCCAGATCCTCCGGCAGCGGCCGCGCAATCGGCATGTTCACATGAATGCCCGCGCAGCCTTCCACCGCCTGCATGCCGATCTGGCTCGTCACGATCGCGCCCCAATCGCCGCCTTGCGCAAACCAGCGCGCATAGCCCAGCCGCGCCATCAGCACGCCCCAGCCTCTCGCGATCTTCTCGACGCCCCAGCCATGGCGCTCGGGCTTTCCGGAAAGACCGAAGCCCGGCAGGCACGGGATCACCAGATGGAAGGCATCCGCCGCGCTTCCTCCATGCGCTTCCGGATCGGTCAGCGCATCGATCACGCCGCGAAACTCGAGGATCGACCCCGGCCAGCCATGCGTCATGATCAGCGGCGAGGCGCCTTCATGCTTCGAACGCACATGCAGAAACCGGATCGCCACCCCGTCGATCGTCGTCGTGTAGAGCCCCAGGGCGTTCAGCCAGTCCTCGCACTTGCGCCAATCATACTCGTGCCGCCAATAGGCCACGAAGTCCTTGAGCGCGGCCAGCGGCACGCCTTGCGTCCAGTCGTCCACCGCCTCCCGTTCGGGCCAGCGCGCCATGTCGATCCGCGCATGGAGATCATCCAGCGCTTCCTGGGGCACGCGGTATTCAAACGGCTCGACAGCTTCAGACATCATCACCCACTCTCCCTTTGCATTCATTCTGGACAAGCGCGGCGCGTTTCACCATAGGCTAAACACATGATCGCCGCTCTGGACCTTACCCTGCGACTTATCCGCCCTTGGGCGTGAAGAGAGGCGGCCGCGAGGTGCGCCTTTAGCGCCCAAGGGTCATCCCGCCAGAAAGTCGCAGAATTCCAGATCCGAAAGCAGTTCCATGTCCATGCTGAAGAATCCCTCGGTCAAGTACCGCCCCTTCCCGCAGGTTCCGCTGGAAAACCGCCAGTGGCCCAGCCGCACGATCACGCAGGCCCCGCGCTGGCTCTCCACCGACATGCGCGATGGCAACCAGTCGCTGATCGATCCGATGGACGCGGAGAAGAAGGCGCGCTTCTTCGATCTGCTCGTCCGCCTCGGCCTCAAGGAAATCGAGGTCGGCTTCCCCAGCGCAGGCGCGACCGAATATGATTTCATCCGCGGCCTCGTCGATCAGGGCCGCATTCCGGATGACGTCTTCGTGCAGGTGCTGACGCAGTCACGCGAAGACCTGATCAAGACCTCGTTCGAAAGCCTCGCCGGTGCGAAGCAGGCCATCGTCCACGTCTACAACGCGGTCTCGCCGCTGTGGCGCAAGGTCGTGTTCGGCATGGAACCCGCCGAGATCAAGGACATCGCCCGCGCCGGGGCCACGTTCCTGCGCGATCAGGCCGCGCGCTTCCCGCAGACGGACTGGCACTTCGAATATAGCCCGGAGACCTTCTCCACCGCCGAACTCGATTTCAGCATCGAATGCTGCGAGGCGGTGATGGAGATCCTCCAGCCGACCACCGACAAGCCGATCATCCTCAATCTCCCTGCGACGATCGAGGCGGCGACACCCAATATCTACGCCGACCAGATCGAATACTTCTGCCGCAACCTGCCGAACCGGGACCGCGCGATCATTTCGCTGCACACCCACAACGATCGCGGCACCGGCGTCGCTGCCGCCGAGCTTGGCCTCATGGCGGGCGCGGACCGCGTCGAGGGCTGCCTGTTCGGCAATGGCGAGCGCACCGGCAATTGCTGCCTCGTGACTGTCGCCCTCAACATGTACACGCAGGGCGTCGATCCGGGCCTCGATTTCTCGGACATCGATGAGGTGATCCAGACGGTCGAGTACTGCAACCAGCTCCCCGTCCACCCACGCCATCCCTATGGCGGCGAACTGGTGTTCACCGCGTTTTCGGGCAGCCATCAGGACGCGATCAAGAAGGGTTTTGCCGCGCGCGAAACCCAGAACGACGAGCTCTGGGCGGTGCCCTATCTCCCCATCGACCCCGCCGATCTCGGCCGCAGCTACGAAGCGGTCATCCGCGTCAATTCGCAGTCCGGCAAGGGCGGTTTCGCCTGGGTGCTCGAACAGGATCAGGGCCTCAAGCTGCCCAAGAAGATGCAGGCGCACTTCTCCCGCCATGTGCAGGAACTCGCCGATGAACTGGGGCGCGAACTGCAGGCCGCCGATATCTGGGCCGTGTTCCAGAAGACCTACCACCTCGGCGAACAGCAGCGCTTCACGCTCGTCGATTACGAGGAAGCCCGCGCCGCAGACGGCACGCGCGTCTTCGCCGGCAAGATCGCCGTCGATGGTGAAGTCCGCTCGGTCTCGGGCCGCGGCAACGGCCTGATCTCCTCGGTCGTCGCCACCCTCAAGGACGGCTTCGGCATCAGTATCGACGTGCGCGACTATGCCGAGCACGCCCTCCAGGCCGGCAGCGACGCCCGCGCCGCCGCCTATGTCGAATGCACCGGGCCGGACGGCAAGGTCATCTGGGGCGTCGGTATCGACGAAGACGTCGCGACCGCCAGCGTCCGCGCAATCCTCAGCGCCGCCAACGCGGCAGGCTGAAACCTCACGGTCCTCCCCATTTTCGTCGCAGACGCAAATGGGGAGGTGGCAGCGCAAAGCGCTGACGGAGGGGTAAGGGCCTTTCGGTAGATATAAGCCCCTTTCCTACACACCCCCAAAGCGCGCATGATCCGCAGCGCTCTTTGAACCGTCGTCTTGATCAATCTCTCAGCCCTCCCGCCACTCCCGAGGCAGGGAGGCAGAGCCCGCGTGCGCGGCACAGTCATCGCAGACACGCGCAACTGTTGTTCCGCGCGGCATGTTGGATGTGTTTTTTCTGATTATTGAATTAAATCAGCATAATGAAAGCCAAACCTCCGAGGTTGACACATTTCCCTCTGGACAGTGTCAACTGTGTCAACCTCGCCCGCCCACCCAATGTTTCGTCATTCCCGCGCAGGCGGGAATCCAGAGCCACAAGCGCAGAGCCACTCGCGCTGGTTTCCCGCCTTCGCGGGAATGACGAAGGTGGCGGTTGCCCCCCTTCCCTTTCCCCCAGCCATCTGCATACTCCCCCTGCAAGCCCGTCAGAGGCCGACCATAAGAGAGAGCCATGCCTGAAGAGATCATCGAACCCGATCTGCCGATCATCGACCCGCATCACCACCTCTGGGATCTGCGCCCGCTGGTCGCCTCGTTCCCCCAGCCGCTGCATCCCTTCGTCGAGACGCTGGTTCCGGCGGCCTACTACAACTTCGACACGCTCCACGCCGATACGCATAGCGGCCACAACGTCATCGGCACCGTGTTCATGGAATGCGGTGCGTTCTACCGGAACGGCGCCGAGCACGCGATGAAGCCGGTCGGCGAGGTCGAGTTCGTCAATGGCGTCGCGGCCCAAGGCGCAAGCGGCCTCTATGGCAACTATCGCCCCTGCGCCGGGATCATCGGCCATGCCGACATGACACTGGGCGATGGCGCAGTGCCCGTACTCGAAGCCCTGATCGCCGCTGGAAACGGCCGCTTCAAGGGCATTCGGCACCAGGCCGCATGGGATGCCGATCCCGAGGTGCTCGGGCCCCCGTTCCATGCGCCCGCCGGGCTCTACATGAGCGATGCCTTCCGCGCCGGGTTCAGGCACCTTGGCAAGATGGGCCTCACCTTCGATGCCTGGTTGCTCGAGCCGCAGTTGCCCGATGTCATCAGCCTCGCCCGCGCCTTCCCCGATCAGCCCATCGTGCTCGATCACTGCGGCACCCCGCTCGGCACCGCAAGCTACAAGGGCAAGCTCCACGAGCGTTTCGACGTCTGGCGCGAGAACATCCGCGAGCTCGCGAAGTGCCCGAATGTCTCGGTCAAGCTCGGCGGCCTCGCCATGGCCTTCTGTGCAATGCCGGAAGAAGGCCCCGCCGCCGGGATCGGCTCGGAAACGCTGGCCGCGATGTGGCGCCCCTATATCGAGACCTGCATCGATGCCTTCGGGCCGGAACGCGGCATGTTCGAGAGCAACTACCCGGTCGACCGCTGGGGCGCGACGTATCCGGTGCTGTGGAACACCTTCAAGCGCCTCGCCCACGGCGCCTCGGCGGATGAGAAGCGCGCCCTGTTCGCCGGCAATGCCGCGCGGTTCTACGGGATCGAGCACCTGCTGGCTGCGTAAGGCCGCTGCCCACCCCAAACCCCTCCCGCATGCGGGAGGGGGGATTGAAGCGCTACGTGCTCCCCTCCCGCATGCGGGAGGGGTCGGGGGTGGGCCAGACCATCACTTCTGGCCGTTTGACACCCCCGCCTCACCTGCTAAAGCCTCATTTAACCGCTCGCTTAAAAACGGAGCCTTGAAGGATGCCGCTTCCCCCGTTGTTCAAGAACATGCGCCTGCCTGTCATCGGTTCGCCGCTGTTCATCATTTCCGGCCCCGAACTCGTCATCGCGCAGTGCAAGGCCGGGATCATCGGGAGCTTCCCATCGCTCAATGCGCGCCCGATCAGCCAGCTCGATGAATGGCTGCACGAAATCACCGAAACGCTGGCGGCGCACAACCGCGATCACCCGGACAGCCCGGCAGCGCCCTTCGCGGTCAACCAGATCGTCCACAAGACCAACAACCGCCTCGAAGAGGACATGGCGCTCTGCGAAAAGTGGCAGGTGCCCATGCTGATCACCTCGCTTGGCGCGCGCGAGGATATCAACCAGGCCGCACACCGCTGGGGCGGCATCGTGCTGCACGACGTGATCAATGATCGCTTCGCCCGCAAGGCCATCGAAAAGGGCGCGGACGGCCTGATCCCGGTCGCCGCCGGTGCTGGCGGCCATGCCGGCGCGCTGTCTCCGTTTGCGCTGATGCAGGAAATCCGCACCTGGTTCGATGGCCTCGTCGCGCTGTCCGGTGCCATCGCGCATGGCCGCTCGATCCTCGCCGCGCAGGCGCTGGGGGCGGACTTCGCCTATATCGGCTCCGCCTGGATCGCCACGGCAGAAGCCCGCGCCGCCGAAGGCTACAAGCAGGAAATCGTCAGCAGCCGCGCCGAGGATATCGTCTATTCGAACCTCTTCACCGGCGTGCACGGCAACTACCTCAAGGGCTCGATCATCAAGGCCGGGCTCGATCCGGACAACCTGCCGGTCAGCGATCCCTCCAAGATGAACTTCGGCTCGGGCGGCAACACCGAAGCCAAGGCGTGGAAGGACATCTGGGGCTCGGGCCAAGGCATTGGCGCGGTTACCAAGGTCGAGACGGTGGCCGAACGCGTCGCCACCCTCACCGCGCAGTACCGCGAGGCCGCCGCCGGCCTCAGCGCCGACAGCGCGCCCTTCCTCTAAGCCGGGAGCAGGCCCTCAAAGCCTGCTTTCCGTCGCTTCCCACAACATCTCGGCCATGCGGTCGAGGTGGCTGTAATCCAGCGAGTGATCCGGCTGGACGAGCGCAGGGTCATGCCGATTGAGTACGATCTCCTCGCCCTTGGGCGGCGTGAGCAACCGCCGCCTTAGCGCGCGTTGCAGCAGGTCGAGCCGCATCAGCGCCTCCATCCCGGCAAGTTCGGCATCATAGAGCCGCGTGCGGCTCCACCCGAATTCGATCTGGCCGAACCGTTCGGTCACCATCTCCGAATAGGTTCCGTGCGGCCCGCGATGCAGCGGCAGGCCGATCCGCTGCGCGCCGCTCTCGGTGGCTGGCAGCAGCAGGCCATTGGCGCGGAAATCGTGGAAGCCGATGCGCTCGATGGTCAGCGCCGAGATCATGCGCGTGAAAGCGCGCCGATTGATGAGCGCACGTGGCAGGAGGTGGTGTCTCTGCAAGCCGGGAGTATAGCCAACCTGCCCCGGAACATTGACCGAGCGAAAGGGGATACGCCCCCTGGCCATGTATCCGGCTGGAACCATGACCCTATCCTTGCGCAAATGCCTTAACGTGGCACGAGCAAGTTTCCTTTAGCAGGTACTTGCAAGCGTCCTTACCCTAGCGAGTCCGGACGTTAAGCCTGTTGCGTCCATCAGGTTCTAGCCACACCGCGCCAACCCCGGTCAGCACCGCTTCGCGCGGACTATCCACCCGGCCATGCGCGACCAGCCAATCTGTCAGCCGCACGGCAATGCGGCTGTCCTCCCGGTTCGGCCCGCCGCTGCCGACATGGAGCGTGAATTCCTGGCCCGTGAGGAACGCCAGTCCCTCGCTCTCGATGCCGGTCTGGCTCCGCGCCAATGCGGTCAGCGCGAGTGCGGGGAACGGGCCGCCCGCCAGCCAGACGCCGATCGCCTCGGCAAACCACGCGGGAGACATCACGATCCGCGCCGGACGCCAGACGATTGCCTGCAATCCTTCCAGACTCGTCAACTGGCGCAAGATTGCCGCCGCGACCCGCAGAACCGGCAACAGGCTTTCCGCTCCGGCAAGGTGCGGCCCAACCATGAACCACGCGGCTTCGAGCGCATCGGGGCTGAAATCGGCCGGCAAGGCCACGCGGTGGACAGCTTGCGGCACCTCGCACTTGGCGGCAGGCGCCAGGCCCGCAAGGTCGAACGTCAGCCCGTCGCGCAGGATTTCGGCGCAGCCCACCGGGGCCTGCGCGGCATTGAGCAGCGAGAAGCCGTCCGGCCCGACCGCAAGATCGGCGATTGCATCCGCACCTGGCCGCCCCGCTTCGCCGAACAACAGCGCGGCAAGGGGCTCACGCCCTGCAGCACGCTCCATCACCACCCGCTTTGCTCCCTCAATGTGGGATCAGCAGAGACACCACTGCTGCTCAATCGTCGAGCCCCCGAGCGGTCAAACCGGTACGGAATCGGATGATCTTCCCCATGGCTTCCCTAGAACACGCCCATCGCGAGCCCGGCCCCGAACGATTGTCCCAAATCGTGGCACTTTTGAAGTGCCTCGGAAGGCACTGTCTTGGGTGCAAGAATGGCCTGCGGCGTCTGTGCTTCGAGGTTCACGATCACTCCTTCGGCGATTCGGCGCAGCCGCCAGCCGGTGACGATCCGCTCGATCTGCCGCTCCGCCCCCGATCCATCCGATCCCGCAGCAATCGCCGTGGCAAAGGAGCGTCCTTCGATCTTGCCCAGCAGCGGATAGTAGCAGCGATCGAAGAACTCCTTCATCGCCCCGCTCATCGTGCCGAGGTTCTCCGGGCACACGAAGAGATAGCCTCGCGCCGCGGCAAGCAATACGGGTGAAGCCTCGTCCGCCGCAAGCAGGCGCGCTTCACCCTCGCCCGCCGCTCCCCACAGCGCGGCTTCGGCCATGGCCCGGGCAGCCCCGGTGCGGCTGTGCCAGATAATCAGC
>CANGJI010000105.1 GCA_947454135.1 Sphingomonadaceae bacterium | reverse complement strand
TGCCGACTACCCAGCACAGCTACTGGACCCGTGACCTCCAGAGCGGCCCGACGCTGCCGCTGGAGTTCCTCGTCCACAAGCAGACTGCCCGCAACGCCGCGCTCTATGGCTTCAAGGACCGCGGCCTGCTGCAGCCGGGCAAGCGCGCCGATCTCAACGTGATCGACTACGACAATCTTGCCGTCGCGCCCCATGTCGCGCACCACGATCTGCCGGCAGGCGGCACTCGCCTGATGCAGCCGGTGAGGGGCTATGCCGCGACCTTCTGCAAGGGCGAGATGATCCGCGAGAACGATGCCGATACCGGCGCGCGGCCCGGGACGCTGGTGCGCAGCTGAGCGGCTCCGGCTGGCCGCTCAGTGAGCGGCTGACTTGCCGGGCAGGAGGTGCAGCGTGCCAACGATCAGCATGCCCAGCACCAGCCCGATTCCGCCGCTGATCGCCACGTCGGCCAGCCACGCCGCTGCGCCTTCGTGGAGGCCAAGCCATTCGGGGGGATGCAGGCCTGCGCCATGGACGACGATCTGCCCGCCGACCCACAGCATCGCTGCCGTGCCGATCACCGTGAGCGCGTTCAAAACACGCGGCATCGCGCGGACAAGGCCGCGGCCCAGCGCGCGGACAGCGCCCAGCTGGCGCCTTGCCAGATTGAGCCCGATGTCGTCCATCTTCACGATCACGCCGACCGCGCCATAGACCAGCGCCGTGATCGCGATGGCAACGACGATCAGCGTGGCGGTGCGCAGGGCAAGGCCCTGTGCCGCAACTTCATTGAGGGCGATCACCATGATCTCGCCCGAGAGGATGAAGTCGGTGCGCACGGCGCCCTTGATCATGGTCTCCTCATGGCCGGGCTCGGCGATTTCGGCCACTTCGGCGGCGAGGTCTTCCTTGTGGGTCAGCGCGTGAAGGACTTTTTCCGCGCCTTCGAAGCACAGGAACGCGCCGCCCGCCATCAGGATGGGCGTAATTGCCCATGGCAGCAGCACCGACAGCGCAAGGATTGCCGGGGTGATGATGACGAGCTTGTTGAACAGCGATCCGCGCGCAATCCGCCAGATGATCGGAAGTTCGCGATCGGGGGTGAAGCCGGTGACATAGCGCGGCGTGACCGCGGTATCATCAACCACCACGCCGGCAGCCTTCGCCCCGGCCTTGCCCGCCGCTGCGCCCAGATCATCGAGCGATGCGGCGGCCACTTTGGCGATGGTGGCGATGTCGTCGAGTAAAGCCGCTAGGCCGCCGGACATGGTAACTCCTGCTTGGGGGTGCGCGCAGGGTTAGCGGGCGGTGCGGGACTAAGGCAAGGGGCGTGGCTAAGAGGGGGCCGCGCCGAAAGACGCAGCCCCCGGGAAGGAAGGGCTCAGGCGATCATATCCTCAGTTGGCTGCCTAGTTCCACCACGCGGTTGGTGGGCAGCTTGAAGAAGTCCATCGCGCTTTCGGAGGCCTTGAGCATCCATGCAAAGAGCTGCTCGCGCCACAGCGCCATGCCCGGCACCGCGCAGGAGGCGATGAGCTTCTGCCGGCTGAGGAAGTAGCTGGTATGGAGCGGCTCGAAAGTCAGGCCCGTCTGCGTGGCCGCAGCGGCGAGATCGCGCGGGATATCGACATCCTCCATGAACCCGTAGTGGAGCACGACCCGGAAGAAGCCGTGGCCCTCGACGTGGATCTCGGCACGGCCGGCCGGGGCGATCTGGGGCACATCCTCCACCTGCACTGTCAGCAGCACCACGCGCTCGTGCAGCACCTGGTTGTGCTTGAGGTTGTGGAGCAGCGCAGCGGGCAGTGCCTCCGGGGAGGCGGACAGGAAGACCGCAGTGCCGCGCACGCGGTGGATGGTGGCGGCAGTCGACTTGATGAAAATGGCCAGCGGCAGGCTGTCTTCGAGCATGCTCTCGCGCATCAGGCGGCGGCCGGTGGACCATGTCGTGAGGATCGTGAAGATGACAAGGCCGACGAGGATCGGGAACCATGCGCCTTCAAACAGCTTGGCCAAGCCCGAGGCGAGCAGGATGAGGTCGATCGTGATGAAGGTGAGGAAGCCCACCACCCCGCGCCAGACGGGCGCGCGCCAGATGCGGAAGACGACGACATATTGCATGAGCGTGGTGATCAGCATGGTCGCGACAACCGCGAGGCCATAGGCGGGGAGCATCGCGGCGGAGGTCTGGAAGCCTACAACAAGCAGGGCAACCATCACGGCGAGAGCCCAGTTGATCGCCGGGATATAGATCTGCCCCTGTGCGTGCGACGAGGTGTGGAGGATGCGCAGGCGCGGCAGGAAGCCGAGCTGGATTGCCTGCTGCGTCACCGAGAAGGCGCCCGAAATGACCGCCTGACTGGCGATGATCGTGGCAAGTGTCGCGATTACGAGCAGCGGCACGGTGAGATTGCTCGGCAACATGTGGAAGAACGGATTGTCGGCGTATTCCGGGTGCTTCAGCAGCATGGCCGCCTGTCCCATGTAGTTGAGCATCAGTGCGGGCACGCAGATCGAAAGCCATGCAATGGTGATGGGTATGCGGCCGAAGTGGCCCATGTCAGCGTAGAGCGCTTCGGTGCCGGTGATCGCGTAGACGATGGCGCCTAGCGAGAGGAACGAGAACAGCGGGTGAGCGGCGAAGAAACGCACCATCCACAGCGGATTGAGCGCGCCGAGCACTTCGGGCGTCTGCGTGATGTGGGCTACGCCCATGCCCGCAATGACTGCGAAATAGACGAGCATCACCGGGCCAAACAGGCGGCCGACCTTGTCTGTGCCTCGGCGCTGGATGGCGAACAGACCGACGAGGATGGCAAGCGCGATCCACACGATCCAGGGCTTGAACGCCGAACTGACGACGCCGAGGCCTTCGACTGCGGAAATGACCGAGATGGCCGGGGTGAGCATGGCATCAGCGAAAAACAGCGCCGTGGCGAAGAGCGCGCCGGTGAGGAGAAGGCGCTGCGGTGCTGCCTTGCCCAGTTCGCGGTTGATCAGCGCATAGAGCGCAAGACTGCCTCCTTCGCCCTTGTTGTCGCAGCGCATGACGATGAAGACGTACTTCACCGTTACCACGAAGATGAAGGCCCAGAAGATGAGGCTGACGATGCCGTAAAGGTCGGTGATCGTGGTCGAAAGGTGATAGCGCGGATCGAGCGTGGCCTGCAGTGCGTAAAGCGGGCTGGTGCCGATATCGCCGAATACGACGCCGAGCGCGCCCAGCGTGAGCGCGGCGCGGCTGCTGCCCGTGGTTGAGGATGGGGGGTGGGGCGAGGCCGGAGGTTCGGCTGGTGCTGGCTGTGTCATGCCGCGCGATCTGCGCCTTGGCGGCATTAAGTTTCCATGTGGATTGCCATGGGGACGCTGAATACGATGCAGGACATCGCAGCAGACTGCGATAGGAAATGCGCGATGAACGTTGGTCCCTTCACGCCCACAGCTGCGCCCCGGCCCGCTTCCCCGCCGGTGTGGCTGGGTGCCGGTGCCGTGCTGGTCATGCTCGCGCTGGCAACGGCGGCAGGGCTGGCTATCGCGCCGCGTTGGGAAAGCTTTCCGGTCGTGCTGGTCTACCTGCCGCCGGTGCTGGCAGCGGCGACCTTTGCCGGACGCTGGCTGGCCTTGTCGGCAGCCGTCGCCGCAACGCTGGCATACAATTTCTTCTTCACAGAGCCCTATTACACACTGCTGGTCCGCGACACCGGCGATGTGCTGACGGTGGCGATGCTGCTGATGGTGGGTTTGGTGACCAGCCATCTCGTGACCTCGCTGAAGGCGCAGGGCGAGCTTGCAGCCTTCCATGCCGGACGCAACGCGACGATTGCCGGCTTTGCCAGGCGTCTGCTGTCCTGCGCGGACCAGATGGCGATTGCCGAGGTCGCCGCCACCGAGCTGGCGCAAATCCTCGATTGCCATGCCTGCGTCGTGGCGGGCGGACCGGAGGTGCGGCTGATCGCGGCTACCACAGGCGTTGACCGGCTGACCGCCGCGGATCTTGCCGTCGCGGGGCAGACGCTCGAACACGGCATCACGGCCGGGCGCAACATTTCCGGCGGAAGCCTCACTGACTGGCAGTTCCATCCGGTCCGCGCGGCGGCGGGCACGCTTGCAGCAACCGGCCTTGCGCGCAGCGACGGGATGCCGCCGGTCGAAACGGAGCGGCTATCGCTGCTCGAGAGCCTGCTTGATCAGGTGGCCTTGGCGCTCGAACGCGCGCGGCTGGAAAGCGCGGGGCGCGAAAACATCGTGCTGCGCGAGCGGGATGACCTGCGCTCGGCGCTGCTGGCCTCGATCGGTAACGACATCCGTCCGCGGCTGCACGCCATCGCAGCGGGCCTGCGCAAGCTGAGCCGCGCAGGCGGCGCGGACAGCGACGTGCTCCACGAGATCGCAGGCGAGACCGCAAAGCTGACCGGTTTCATCGACAATCTCGCCGATCTCGATCTGACGCAGAACCAGGATCCGATCATGGTCGGCGCGGTGGCGATCGACTTGTACCGGCGCACCGTGACCCATGGCGGCGCGCCGGTCCACCTGACGCCCAAGGAATTCGCGGTGCTGGCCGAACTGGCGCGCAACGCGGGCCGTGTGCTGACGCACCGCTATCTGCTGCGCGCGGTGTGGGGGCCGGCGCATGAGGACCACGTCGATTACCTGCGCGTGGCGATCAGCGCGCTGCGCCGGAAACTGGGCGAGGGCGTGATCCTGAACGAGCCGGCGGTGGGCTACCGGCTCCCGGTTCAGTCCGACCAGTAGAGCCGCATCGGGTTGTCGACGAGGAGCTTGCGTTGCAGTTCCTCGCTTGGCGCGATGCGGGGGATCATGTCGACGAGGTGGCCATCGTCGGGGATTTCGGTTTCCATATTGGGGTGCGGCCAGTCGGTACCCCAGAGGCAGCGGTCCGGATAATCGGCCACCAGCGGAGCGACGGCATCGGCGAAGGCGTCCCACGGATCGCCCGCGCCGCCTTCCTTGATCGCATCGAGCCGGTCCGGGCAGGTGGCCTTGAACCAGATATCCTCGCGCGCATCGAGGAGGGCGCGGAAGGCGCGCATGTCGGGGCCATCGGGGCCCTGGCGGACATCGGGGCGGCCCATGTGGTCGATGACGAGGGGGACCGGAATCGCGTCCATGAACGGGCGCAGTTCCTCGAGGATGTCGGCCTCGAAATAGATCACCACGTGCCAGCCTTCGGGCAGCCGACGGGCGACTTCGAGGAACTTGTCCTTGGGCGCATCATCGACAAGGCGCTTGAGGAAGTTGAAGCGGATGCCGCGAATGCCGCCTGCGTGGAGGGCGTGGAGGTCAGCCTCGGAGATCGCTGGATCGACGACGGCGACACCGCGCGCGAGGCCGTTCGACTGCGCGATGGCGTGGAGCGTGGCGGCGTTGTCGGTGCCGTGGCAGCTGGCCTGCACGATGACGTTGCGCGCAAAACCGAGGTGATCGCGCAGGGCGAAGAGCTTGTCCGGCCCGGCGTCCTCGGGAAGGTACTTGGCCTTGGGGCTGAAGGGGAACTGCGCCATCGGCCCGAACACGTGGCAATGCGCATCGACCGCGCCGGGGGGCGGGGTGTAGTGCGGCTTCGACGGGGCTGCGTGCCAGCTGGTGATGCGATTGGTCATGTTGGGGAACTCACTTTTGAGAAGCTGGCGCTGGGACGGCCCACCCCGCTGCGACTAGGCTCACTACGTTCGCCAAGTCTCGCTCCCCTCCCGCATGCGGGAGGGGTTGGGGGTGGGTTTGCGCGGCGTCAGCCAAAGACGACACCATCCATCAGCTTGCGCGCGGTGCGCAGGAGGGCAGCGGTGCGGACTGCGCCAGTTTCGTCCGTTTCGAGAACGCAGCTCATCTCGCCGGTGGGATGCTCGACCGAGAGCAGCTTGCGCGCGCCATCGGGGATCATGGCGACTTCGGCGGCCGGGGAGCCGGGGATCAGGCAGGCTGTGGCGACGCTGACTGCGCCCAGCACGCCGATGGTCGCGTGGGCGCGGTGGGGGATGAAGCTGCGCACGGTGACCGCGCCGCCGTTCCGCGGCGGGGCAACGAGCATCATCTTGGGGACGGACTTCGACGTCACGTCGCCGAGGTTCATCATCGGGCCGACGATGAGGCGGATGGCCTCGATTCTCGCCTTTAGGTCGGCGGCGTTATCCAGCCAGTCGCGATCCTCGTAGCCGGTGATCCCGACATCCTCGGCCTTCATGACGACGCAGGGCATCCCGTTGTCGATAAGGGTGACGGGCACGCCATTGACGACATCGACCGCGTTGCCGGTGGGCAGGAGTGCGCCGCAGGAGGAGCCTGCGGTATCGCGGAATTCCAGAGGGACGGGGGCGTGGCTGCCGGGGACGCCGTCGATTTTCGCATCGCCCTTGTAGGTCACCGTTCCGCCGGGCGTGCAGACCGTGGCGACGGCGACCTGCCCGGTGTTCTCCATGAAGATCGCGACGCGGGTTTCATCGCCGGTGGGAGCGACGAGGCCGCGCTCGATGGCGAAGGGGCCGATCCCGGCGAGGATGTTGCCGCAGTTCTGCGCATCGGTGACGATGGCCTGATCGACGAAGACCTGCAGGAACAGGTAATCGACATCGATGCCTTCGCGCTGCGATTTGCTGACGACGGCGACCTTGCTGGTTAGCGGATCGGCGCCGCCCATGCCGTCGATCTGAACCGGATCGGGGCTGCCCATCATCGCGAGGAGGAAGGCGTCGCGCGCGGCAGTGTCCTGCGGCAGATCGTCCTTCAGGAAGTAGCCGCCCTTGGATGTGCCGCCGCGCATCCACATGCATTTCACGGCGGTCATCGGCTCCCCTCCCGCTTGCGGGAGGGGTTGGGGGTGGGTTGGCGGCGGGCGCGGCGCTGGGAAAGCCCACCCCTGGCCCCTCCCGCAAGCGGGAGGGGTATGTGTCGATCACACATACTTGAGGCCTTCCTTTTCGAGGCGCTCGCGCATCTTGTACATGTCGAGGCCGAGGACGCCAGCGGCGAGCTTGGCGCGCTTATCGCCTTCGTTGGCTTCGCGGGCCTGCGCGGCCTTGAGCACGGCTTCGGCGTTGGCGCGGGGGACGACGCAGACGCCGTCGTCATCGGCGACGATCACATCGCCCGGGTTCACGAACTGGTTGGCGCAGACGACGGGTACGTTGACCGAGCCGAGCGTGTTCTTGACCGTACCCTGCGCGTAGATCGCCTTGGACCATACGGGGAAGTTCATCTCGGTCAGGTCGCGCACATCGCGCACGCCCGCATCGATGACGAGGCCGCGGCAGCCGCGTGCCTGCGCGCTGGTGGCGAGGAGGTCGCCGAAATAGCCGTCTTCGCAAGGGCTCGTGGGAGCGAGGAGGAGAATGTCGCCCGCCTTGAGCTGTTCGATGGCGACGTGGACCATCCAGTTGTCACCCGGAGGCGCGCTGATGGTGAGGGCGCTGCCGGCAATCCGGGCACCGCGATAGATGGGCCGCATGTAGGAGGCGAGGAGGCCGGTGCGGCCCTGTGCTTCATGCACGGTGGCGACGCCGCAGGCGGCGAGGCCATCGATCACCGCCGGATCGGCGCGTTCGATGTTCTGGACGACGATACCGGACATGGACTTCTCCCGAATTGCGAGGTTTGCGCTTCCTTCGGCTTCGCGCGCGGGCGGGGCCAATGCAATGTTTGGCGCGAGGCATAAGGAAATGCTAAGTGAGCGGGATGTCTGAACCGGCCTACAATATCCGGCACTATGCCGCCTTTGCCGCGACAGTGCGGCACGGCAGCGTGACGCGCGCCGCCCGGGCGGTGAACCTGACGCAGCCTGCGCTCACCCAGGCGATTGCGCGGCTGGAGGCGGACCTGGGCTGCGCGCTGTTCGAGCGGGGTTCTGGCGGGATGGCGCCGACGGAACCGGCGCGGCTGCTGGCGCCGCGTGCCGAGGCAGCGATTGCGCAGATCGGTTCGCCAAGAGTGACGGGGACGCAAGTGCGGGCGTTTCTGGCGCTGGCGCGGAGCGGTTCCTATGCGGCGGCGGCGGAAGCGACAGGGCTTTCGGCGGCTTCGCTGCACCGCGCGGTGGCCGATCTGGCGGTGGCGCTGGGGACGCGGCTGGTGGACCGGCGCGGTCGGAGGGTGCTGCTGACGCCGCAGGGCGAGCGGCGTGCGCGCGGATTTGGCCTCGCGATGGCGGAGCTGCGCAGCGGGCTCGCCGAAGTGGCGGCGTGGCAGGGCAAGGCGGCGGGGCGGATCGTGGTGGGCGCGATGCCCTTGAGCCGGGCGCGGTGGCTGCCGGAGACGATCCTGCGCTTTCACGGCGCGCATCCGGGTGTGGGAATCGCGGTGGTCGAAGGGAGCCATGCCGAACTGGCGGGGCCGCTGCGCGATGGCGAGATCGACCTGATGCTGGGGGCGCTGCGGGAAGGCGCGGTGCTGGAGGATTTGCGGCAGGAGCCGGTGTTCGAGGACAGCCCGCAGCTGGTCATGCGCAGCGGGCATCCGTTGCTGGCGGCAGATACGTTGGATGCAAGGCTGGCGGATTATCCTTGGGTGCTGCCGGCGCGGGGTACGCCGCTGCGGCAATACTGGGAACGGATGATGCGTGCGGCTGGCGCGGAGCCGCCGGAGGTGGGGATCGAGTGCGGTTCGGTGCTGACCGTGCGGCAATTGCTGCTCGGATCGGATGCGCTGACCTTGCTGAGCCCGGCGCAACTGGCCGTGGAATTGCAGGCGGGGGTGCTGGCGTGTTTGCCGACGCCTGCGCCGGTGCGGCGACGGATCGGGATCACCACGCGCGAGGGGTGGCAACCGACGGGGCCGCAGGCGGCGTTTCTGGCGCTGCTGCGCGAAGTGGCGGGTGAGGAATTCGCATAAACTTATAGCAGGTACGCGAATTGCATTTGTTTGGCCTTCCTGCGCGACGCAGGAGGACGGGCATGGAAAGCATCATCGCCCTGATCGGCTTCGGTGAAGCCGGATCGACCTTTGCCGAGGCGGCGGGCTGGGAGTCCAGTGCGGCGGCTTACGACGTGCTGCCCGCGCGGCGAGCGGCGATGGAGGCGGCGGGGGTGCTGGTCTGCGCGACGGCCGAGTGCGCGCTGGCCGATGCGGATCTGGTGCTCTCGCTGGTGACGGCGGATGCCGCGCTGGCGGCGGCGAAGGACTATGCCGCGCTGCTGAAGCCGGGCGCCTTGTGGTGCGACATGAATTCGGTGGCGCCCGATACCAAGCGCGCGGCGGCGCAGGCCATTGAGGCTGTCGGCGGGCGCTATGTCGATGTGGCGGTGCTGGCGCCGGTGAACCCGGCGCGGATGAATGTGCCGCTGCTGGTCTCTGGCGCGGCGGCGGACGAGGCCGCGGCGGCCTTGCGCGGCGCGGGCTTTGCCAACGTGCGCGTGGTGGGGGCCGAGGTCGGCCGGGCCTCTGCGATCAAGATGATCCGCTCGGTGATGGTCAAGGGCATCGAGGCACTGACGGCGGAGATGATGCTGGCGGCGGAAGCGGCAGGCGTCACGGATGAAGTGCTGGCCTCGCTTGATGCGAGCGAGAAGGCGCAAGGCTGGGCTGTGCGCGCGGCCTATAACCTTGAGCGCATGACGACGCACGGTGCGCGGCGTGCAGCCGAGATGGAAGAAAGCGCCAAGACGCTGATCGGGCTCGGCGTGGAGCCGGTGATGACCAGCGGAACGGTCAAGCGTCAGCGCGAGATGGCCGGAACCAAATCCCATTCACATCCCCTCCCGTTCGTGTCGAGCGAAGTCGAGACACCAGACGCCGCGCTTGGTGTCTCGAC
>CANGJI010000104.1 GCA_947454135.1 Sphingomonadaceae bacterium | reverse complement strand
GGGCGTTGCGGCGCTGGCAGCAGCGCGAGCGAGATCGGCAAGGACAAGCGGCTGCGCACCGCGCGCGACATTGGCCAGCGTGAGCGGCGTGGTCGCCGAGAGGATGCGGGACGGATCGGTCATGCGCGTCGGTATCAGCGCGGGATATCGACGTAATCGAGGCGGCGCATGGCTTCCATTTCCGGGCCTTCGAACGCGGCGGGCACGCTCTGGGTTCCCAGTGCCCATGCCATGATGTCGACGTCGTCTTCCTCCAGCAGGCGTTCGAACCAGTCGAGGGCAGCGGCGTCCCATCCGGCGTGGCGCGTGTCGAAGAAGCAGCCGATCATGTAATCCGCCTCACGCGTGCCACGATGCCAGGCACGGAACTTCATCCGGGCGAGCCGGGGGCTGAGGGGAGAGTCGGTTCCAGTCATGGTTTGGCCGATACGCGCATGGGGGCGCGCGGGGCAAGCGCGTTGCACGCCGGGGCGAGGATGGCCTAAGCAGCAATGATATGCGTCCCGATCTGCTCAATCCGTTGTTTGCCGAGACCGAAGGCCTGAAGGGCGTGGGGCCGGGCCTCGCGCGGCCGCTGGGAAAGCTCGGGCTGACGCGGGTCCGCGATCTTGTCTACCACCTGCCGGACCGCTTCGTGGCGCGGCGGGCGGTGGGCAATCTCGATGAAGCGGCGACCGGCGAGCAGATCGTCATTGCACTGACAGTACGTGAACATCGGGCAAGTTCGGGGCGCGGGCCTTACCGGATCATGGCCGAGGACGCGCTGGGCAACTACGTGGCGCTCGTGTGGTTCGGGCGGGCGAGCTACACCGCGAAGAAGCTGCTGCCGGTGGGCGAGAAGCGCTGGGTGGCGGGAAGGCTCGATCAGTATGGGCAGTCGTGGCAGATCGTCCATCCCGAGCATATTGCCGAGGACAGCAGCGCGCTGGCAGGGTCGCTCAACGAGGCGGTCTATCCCCTGACCGAGGGGCTGACGCAGGGGCGGATCGGCGCTCTGGTGGGGCAGGCCATGGGCATGGTGCCCGAACTGCCGGAGTGGATCGAGCCGGGGTTGCTGGCCGGGAAGGGCTGGCCCTCGTGGAAGGAGGCGCTCGGACGGGCGCACAAGGGAGCGGATGCGACCGCGCGGGACCGCCTCGCCTATGACGAATTGCTGGCGAACAGCCTTGCCCTGATGCTGGTGAAAGCGAGCAACCGCACGCGGCGGACGGTGCCGCTGCGCGGCGATGGCAGCCTGCGGGACAAGCTGCGGCTCCCGTTTGCCTTGACCGGTGCGCAGGCAAGGTCGGTCGCCGAAATCGAAAGCGACGTGGCGCAGGATGCGCCGATGCTGCGCCTGCTGCAAGGCGATGTCGGGTCCGGCAAGACGGCGGTGGCGCTCCATGCGATGCTGATCGCGGTGGAGGCCGGGGCGCAGGCTGCGCTGCTCGCGCCGACCGAAATTCTCGCGCGCCAGCATGCCGAGACCTTGCAGCGCATGGCCGCCGGAACGGGCGTGCAGATCGCGCTGCTGACGGGGCGCAGTTCGCAGCGCGGAGGCGCGAAGGCGCGCGAGGCGATCCTGATGGGACTGCTCGATGGCAGCATCGACATCTGCGTGGGGACGCACGCGATCTTTCAGGAGAGCGTGAATTACCGCAATCTGGCGCTGGTGGTGATCGACGAGCAGCACCGCTTTGGTGTGGGGCAGCGGTTGATGCTGACGCAAAAGGGCAAGGCGACGCCGCATTGTCTGGCAATGACCGCCACGCCGATCCCGCGGACGCTGACTTTGGCGCAATATGGCGAGATGGAAGTCTCGAAGCTCGATGAAATGCCCCCCGGCCGGCAACCGATTGACACCCGGGTAGTCGCGGTGGAGCGGATGCCGGAAGTGGTCGAGGGGCTGGCGCGGCATCTCGCTACCGGCGCGCAGGCCTATTGGGTCTGCCCGATGGTGCGCGAGAGCGAGACGGCGGATCTTGCGGCGGCGGAAGCGCGGTTTGCGGAAATGCAGCAGCGGTTCGGGGATCAGGTGGTGATGGTCCACGGCCAGCTGCGGCCTGAGGTGAAAGACGCCGCAATGGAGCGCTTCGTGCGCGGCGAGGCGAAGCTGCTGGTGGCGACGACAGTGATCGAGGTGGGCGTCGACGTGCCCGCAGCCAGCCTGATGGTGATCGAGCAGGCGGAGCGATTTGGCCTTGCCCAGCTGCATCAGCTTCGGGGCCGTGTGGGACGCGGTTCGGCGCGTTCGACCTGCCTGCTGCTGCGCGGAGAAGCGCTTTCGGAAGTCGGGCGCGAGCGGTTGGCCCTGATGCGCGAGACGCAGGACGGGTTCCGGCTGGCGGAAGAAGACTTGCGCCTGCGCGGCGGCGGCGAACTGCTCGGCACGCGGCAATCGGGCGATACGCCCTTTCGGGTAGCCGACTTCGAACAGATTGCCCGGCTGCTCCCGCTCGCGCATGACGACGCGCGGTTGCTGATGGAGCGCGATGGCGGGTTGTCTTCTCCGCGCGGAGAGGCGGCGCGCGCGCTGCTCTACCTGTTCGAGCGCGATTGGGGCGTGCAGCTGCTACGCGGGGGGTGAGGCCGGAGACTGTGTCTCGACTTCGCTCGGCACGAACGGAAGTTGTGAGAAGGGTTTTCGTGTGAAGAAGGTTTCCGAAGCGGCGCGGGCGCTGGGCTATGCCGGGCTTTTGCCGCAAGTGGCGGCGCTGCTGGCGGTGTTCAAGGGCGGCGAATGGGCCTGGACGGCGCTGGCGCTGGCTTATGCCTATGCGGCGCTGATCTTCAGCTTTCTGGGCGGCGTGTGGTGGGGCATCGGCATTGCCCGGCCCGAAAGCCCGCGCTGGATTTTCCTTGCCGGGGTCATGCCTTCGCTGATCGCGCTCGGCCTGTGGTGGCCGTGGATGGCGGGCTGGAACTGGCCGGGGCCGGAGCTGATCGCGCTGGGCCTGTGCATTGCCGCCTCGCCGCTGGTCGATCTGGCCGTAGGGCTGAAGCCGGAAGGGTGGCTGGCGCTGCGGCGCAACCTGTCGATCGGGCTCGGCGGGCTATCCGTGCTGATCGGACTGATGGCGGAGCGGGCGGCGGGGGGCTGAACGGCGCCAGCAGGCGCTGCGTCCGCAATGGCGAACGAGGGGGCCTGCCGCGGCCCGTGCTGCTTTTTGTTGGAAACGAAATGGTCGGGGAAAGAGGATTCGAACCTCCGGCCCCTGCCTCCCGAAGACAGTGCTCTACCAGGCTGAGCTATTCCCCGACCGATCGTTCACTTCCAGATACCGCAAAACGGCCACCCGGAAGCGAGGCAGGGGCGCGCTATAGGCGGGGGAATTGAGGGTGACAAGCACCCTTTGCAGGATTTTTTCAGCTCCCCGCAGAACGCTCCGGTGGGAGGACGCAGGGCTTGTGCTGGTCAGGCTGGCGGGACTTGGGCTAGACAGCAGGGATGGCCACAGCCGCACCCCCCTCGCGAGTCCCGGCGCCCCCCAAGACCATGGAGGGCGCGCATCCCGAACAGCAGTACCTCGACCTGATGCGGCGCATCTGGGAGGATGGCGACGAGCGCGTCGACCGCACGGGCGTTGGCACGCGCAGCGTGTTCGGCGCGCAGTTGCGGTTCGACCTGTCGGGCGGCGCGATGCCGCTGCTGACGACGAAGCGCGTCTACTGGAAGACGGCAACGCGCGAGTTCCTGTGGTTTCTCACCGGACGGACGAACATCCGTGAGCTCTGCGCGCAAGGGGTGGAGATCTGGACCGACTGGCCGCTCGACCGCTACCGGCGCGAGACGGGCGAGGACATCAGTCGCAAGGACTTTTCGGCGCGGATCGTGGCGGACGAGGACTTTGCGCTGAAGTGGGGCGATCTGGGTCCGGTCTACGGGAAGCAGTGGACGGATTGGCCGGTCTATGAGCCGGCGGGCGATGGTCTGTTTGCCCGGCGCGCGGCGGGCGTGAATCAGGTGGCCGAGGTGGTCGAGAGCCTGAAGAAGAACCCCGGGAGCCGGCGGCATATCGTCGAGGGGTGGAACGTGGCGGAGCTGAACCGGATGGCGCTGCCGCCGTGCCACAAGACTTACCAGTTCCATGTGGCCGACGGGAAGCTTTCGGGGCTGCTCTATCAGAGAAGCTGCGACGTGGCGCTCGGGCTGCCGTTCAACCTGTGGGGCGGGGCGCTGTTCATCCGCATGCTGGCGCAGCAGTGCGATCTCGAACCCGGCGAGCTGGTGTGGATGGGGGGCGATACGCACCTCTATCTCAACCATGCCGAACTGGTCGAAGCGCAGCTGGCGCGCGTGCCTGAAGGAAGCCCGAAGCTGGAGATCGTGCGGCGGCCCGAGAGTATCTTCGGCTATGCCATCGAGGACTTTGTGGTCACTGATTATGCGCCCCAGGCACACATTTCGGCACCTGTCGCGGTTTGATTGACTCGGAAAGTGCGTTGTAATATTATTATGCCGTGAGCTAATAATGCGTCTCTGCTGACAGACGCGCCGGGAGTGACAGATGCAGGCGTTCCGCGCATGACCGAGGCCCCCAAAGACCTTTGGCGCAGCAACCTGCCACCGCTGCAATTGCACGTTCCCGAGCCGAAGTTTCGCCCCGGCGATGCGGTCGATTACAACCATCTGGTCATCCCGGCGGCGGGCGCGCAGGCGCGGCCTGACGAAAGCTGCGCGGCAAGCGAGACCCATCCGCTCTGCCTCGATCTGGTGCGCGTGCTGGGCGAGGATCACCGCGCCGTGGGGCCATGGGATCCGAAGCTTGATCCCGAAACGCTGCGCCGGATGCTGCGGCTGATGGCGCTGACGCGGGCGTTCGACGACCGGATGTATCGCGGGCAGCGGCAGGGCAAGACCAGCTTCTACATGAAGTGCACCGGCGAGGAGGCGACCTCGATTGCGCCTGCCATGGCGCTGGCCAGCGACGACATGGTGTTTCCGAGCTACCGCCAGCAGGGCATCCTGATCGCGCGCAGCTATCCGATGGTCGACATGATCAACCAGATCTATTCGAACAAGGCGGACAAGCTGAAGGGCCGGCAGCTGCCGATCATGTATTCGGCGCGCGAGGCCTCGTTCTTCTCGATCTCGGGCAATCTCGCCACGCAGTATCCGCAGGCGGTGGGCTGGGCGATGGCGAGCGCGATCAAGGGCGATACGCGGATTGCCGCAGCGTGGCTGGGCGAAGGTTCGACGGCGGAGGGCGACTTCCATTCTGCGATGACCTTTGCTGCAGTCTACAACGCACCGGTGGTGTTCAACGTCGTCAACAACCAGTGGGCGATCTCGAGCTTTTCGGGCTTTGCGGGGGCGGAGCGGACGACCTTTGCGGCGCGGGCGATCGGCTATGGCATCGCGGGCCTGCGGGTCGATGGCAACGATCCGCTCGCCGTCTATGCCGCCACGCGCTGGGCGGCGAACCGGGCGCGGGCCAATGGCGGGCCGACGCTGATCGAACACTTCACCTACCGTGCGGAGGGGCACTCGACCTCGGACGATCCGGGGCAGTACCGCTCGCAGGCGGAGCGCACGGAGTGGCCGCTCGGCGATCCGGTGACACGTCTGGCGCGGCACCTGGAAGCGCTGGGTGAATGGTCGGACGAAGCGCATGCGGCGATGGATCTGGAGCTCGCCGAGCAGGTCAAGGCCGCAGCCAAGGCGGCGGAGGCCAACGGCGTGCTGGGCCACGGGCTGCACCATCCGTTCCGCACGCTGTTCGAGGACGTGTTCGAGGAACTGCCCTGGCACCTCAAGGAACAGAGCGAGCAGGCGATCCGCGAGCGCCGGATCAAATGGCCCGAATGGAAGGAGGACAACGCGTGAGCGAATATCTCCCCATGAAGAAGCTCAACATGATCGAGGCGATCAACGACGCGCTTGATGTGATGATGGCGCGCGACAGCAACATCGTCGTGATGGGCGAGGATGTCGGCTATTTCGGCGGCGTGTTCCGTGCGACGGCGGGCCTGCAGAAGAAGTATGGCCGCACCCGCGTGTTCGATACGCCGATCAGCGAATGCGGGATCATCGGCGTAGCGGTGGGCATGGGCGCCTATGGCCTGCGCCCGGTGCCGGAAATCCAGTTTGCCGACTATATCTATCCGGGGCTGGACCAGCTTGTCTCAGAGGCGGCGCGGCTGCGCTACCGGTCGGCGGGGGAGTTCACCGCGCCGATCACTGTGCGCTCTCCTTTTGGTGGCGGCATCTTCGGCGGGCAGACCCATAGCCAGAGCCCGGAGGCGCTGTTCACCCATGTCGCGGGCCTCAAGACGGTGATCCCGAGCACGCCGCATGATGCCAAGGGCCTGCTGATTGCGGCGATCGAGGACAACGATCCGGTGATCTTCTTCGAGCCCAAGCGCATCTACAACGGGCCGTTCAACGGCTACTACGACAAGCCGGTCGAACCATGGTCGCGCCATCCCGATGGCGCGGTGCCCGAAGGCTACTACCGCATTCCGCTCGGCAAGGCGCGGGTGGTGCGCGAGGGCGAGGCGATGACCGTGCTTGCCTATGGCACGATGGTCCACGTCGCTGAGGCAGTGCTGGCCGACAAGGGCGTGGATGCCGAGATCATCGACCTGCGCACACTTGTCCCGCTCGATATCGAAACGATCGAGGCTTCGGTGAGGAAGACCGGCAAGTGCCTGATCGTCCACGAGGCGACGCGCACTGGCGGCTTTGGTGCGGAGCTTTCGGCGCTGGTGCAGGAGCGGTGCTTCTACGCCCTCGAAGCGCCGATCGAGCGGGTGACGGGGTTCGATACGCCTTATCCGCATAGCCTTGAGTGGGCGTATTTTCCGGGTCCGGTCCGCATTGGCGAGGCTGTCGACCGTCTATTGAAGGCCTGACACGATGGGTACTTTCACGTTCCGCCTGCCCGACATTGGCGAAGGCATCGCCGAGGCCGAGATTGTCGCATGGCATGTTGCCGTGGGCGACATGGTGGCCGAGGACGGGCGGGTCGCCGATCTGATGACCGACAAGGCAACGGTCGAGATGGAAAGCCCGGTTTCGGGGCGGATCATTGCGATTGCAGGCGAGGTGGGCGATGTGATCGCCATCGGCTCGCCGCTGGTGGTGATCGAGACCGAGGGTACGGACGAAGCTGAGCGTGCGGCTGAGGCTGCGCCCGGTGCGTCGACAAGCTCAGGCCGCGCAGAGGTTGTTGAGGCGGCGCCGGTTATCGATGCAGCTCCTGCTCTTGCTCCGGTTGCGGTGAAGTCCGAGGAGCCGGTGCCGTTTGTCCATGCGCCCAAGGTTCTGGCTAGCCCAGCGGTGCGGGCGCGGGCCGAGGCGCTCGGGATCGATCTGGCGGAGGTGAAGCCTTCGGAAGAAGGCCGCGTGCGCCACGCGGATCTGGACGCGTTCCTCGCTTATAATGCAGGCGGCGGCTTTCGTGCGGCGGGTGCGAAGCGCGCTGACGAGACGGTCAAGGTCATCGGCCTGAGGCGCCGGATTGCCGAGAACATGGCGGCCTCGAAGCGGCATATCCCGCATTTCACCTACGTCGAGGAATGCGACGTCACTGCGCTGGAAGAGATGCGCGCGCAGCTGAACGATGCACGCGGGGCCAAGCCCAAGCTGACGATGCTGCCGCTGCTTATAACCGCGATCTGCAAGACGCTGCCCGATTATCCGATGCTCAATGCCCGGTATGATGACGAGGCGGGCGTGGTGACGCGGCATGGCTCGGTGCATCTGGGCATGGCGGCGCAGACGCCGGCGGGGCTGATGGTGCCGGTCATCCGCGACGCGCAGGACCGCAACTTGTGGCAACTCGCGAGCGAGATCGCGCGGCTGGCCGAAGCGGCGCGGAGCGGCACCGCGACTTCGGCCGAACTTTCGGGCTCGACGATCACGGTGACCTCGCTCGGCGCGCTGGGCGGGGTAGCGACAACGCCGGTGATCAACCGGCCGGAAGTGGCGATCATTGGTCCCAACCGCATCGTCGAGCGGCCGATGTTCGTGCCCGACGGGATGGGCGGCGAGCGCGTGGCCAAGCGCAAGCTGATGAACATCTCGATCAGCTGCGATCACCGCGTGGTCGATGGCTGGGATGCGGCAAGCTTTGTCCAGGCGCTGCGGCGTCTGATCGAGACGCCGGTGCTGCTGCTGGCGGATTGATCCGGACTTAGCGGACCACGCCGCGCCAGGTCATCTGGCCGGTGCCGGCGAGGGCCTGCGGGGTCTGGATCCGCCAGCGCAGGTGCGTCACGTCCTCGGCATGGGCCGGGCGCAAGCGGCCATAGGCATCGCGCACGGTGAGGTCTTCAAGCTGGCCCCAGGTGTGGCCGCCATCGACCGAGACCTGCTGGCTGTCGTCGGTTGCGCCGGCGAAGGCGATGGTGCGCGGAAGCGGGTTGGTGACTGTGAAGCCGCCGCCCTTGCGGCCGCTCCAGTTGACCACGAAGATCACGCGGTCACCGGGGCGGAGCTGATCGGCGCGTTCGAGAATGCGGGCCGTGCGGCCACCCGGCGCGGGCTGGAAGCGTTCCACGAAGACATCGCTGGCGAACTGGACGTTGCCCGCCATCGGACCCGCGGCATGCGCAGCCGCCGGGATCATGGCGGCGCCCGTGGCCACGCAGGCGATTACCAGCTTCAACATCTTCGTGCTTTCCCCCCGGACACGCCCCTGCGCGCCCTGTTGGCGCAGGATGTGCCATGGGGGGCGATAAAGTTTGGTTAACGGGAGCTTTCTGCCCGCGCGAGCAGCGCGCCGGTGGCTGCGTGCCGCGGGCAAAGAAAAAGGCACCCGAAGGTGCCTTTTTCGCTTTCCCAATGGCGCGAGTGACGGGACTTGAACCCGCGACCCTCGGCGTGACAGGCCGATACTCTAACCAACTGAGCTACACCCGCTCGCCTTGGGAGCGCCGCATTTATGGGAGGAGTCTCCGCCTGTCAACGCCCTTGAGCCTCTATTTTTGTGCGCCGGAAATTTCTTTTGAAATCAACCCCAGCGGCCCGTTTCCATCCAGATCAGGAAGCGCCGCAGCGGTAGAAGCCAGACGGTGCCGAGAATCACATAGACCAGCGTCTGCGCGAGCACGGGCAGCTTGCCGATGGGGCCGGAAAGCCCCGCCACGATCAGGGCATAGCCAAACAGGCCAAGGATCAGCGCAAGGATGCCGAACGGCTTACGCCAGGTCGGCTTATAGGATTCGGGGTCGTTCATCGGTTTTCCGCTTAGAAGGGGCCGTAGAGCCGCGTGGGCGTTACCACTGCGGTGAGCGGTCTGTCATGCGCCTCGGTGGGCACGTCTTCTGCCAGTTGGCTGTCCCACGCCATGCCGATTGCGGGTGCATCAGGGAACTGGCCGAGCCAGCGGTCATAATAGCCGCCGCCCTGGCCGAGGCGCCGACCATCGGCGGTGAAGCCGATCAGCGGCACGAAGAACACGTCGGGCTCCAGCCGATCCGCGTCATCAAGCGGTTGCTGCGCACCGTATGGGCCGGGTTCCATCAAATCATCGAGATGCGGCGAGGCCCAGTGGCGGAACTCCATCGGCGCTCCCCGGCCAGCGAACGAGGGCATCGCGATTCTGTGTCCGGCATCATGGAAATGGCGCGCATAGGCGTTCGCCGGAGCCTCGTCGCCAATCGCGGCATAGAGCGCGATGGTGGCGCCCGCTGGGATGAGGGCTGAAAGCGCGGCAGGGGGCCGCATGAACAGGAGCGCCTTCACGCGCGGATTGAGCGCGGCGACTTCGGCGCGCCGTGCCGCACGCAGGGTCTTGCGCAAGGCGGCCTTCTGAGCGGCGACATCGCCCGGTTCCAAGCTCATGTCCCTCCGCGTATCAGGATGAAAAGGCAGCGTGCCGAGGGTGACGGGACCACCATGGGTCGTTTCCAGGAGAATCCTCTGACGCGTTCACGTCAGGTGGGGACCATATACCAGGGCCAGGGCCCGAGCAGGGACAGCCCCCAAGGATTTTGCTTATAGCCTCAGGGATTTCATGTGGCACGTGCCG
>CANGJI010000103.1 GCA_947454135.1 Sphingomonadaceae bacterium | reverse complement strand
TGCGTGTGTTCACCCCGCTCCACGGCTTCTCCAACCACGACAGCCCCGCCGGACACCTCATGGACCCGAGCGTCCCGCCGCCATTCGCCGAATATCTCCGGCAGGTCATGCCCGCCGAAGTGCCGGTCACCGCCGTTGACGCCCACTTCAACGACACCGCCTTCTCCGACGCGATCATCGCGGCTTCCCGCGAACTTCTGGCAGGCCGCGCATGAACGAGGATCTCCCCCTCACCGCCGAAGATATCGCCGAAATCGCCGCGATCATCGAGGCATCGCCCTACCGCGAACTGGACCTCTCCACCCGCCGTTTCCGCCTCCGCCTTGCTCGCGGCGACGGTGCGGACACGGGCCTCACGCAGGAGTGGCAATGGGCCGGCAGTGCGCCCGAAGCCGCCGCAATGGCCGACGCCGAACACAGCGCCGATCCGGATGCCGTGGCCGCCCCGCTCCCGGGCACGTTCTACCACGCCCCCCAGCCCGGCGCCCCGCCGTTCGTGGCGGTCGGTGAGGAAGTCGGCCCCGAAACCGTCGTCGGTATTGTCGAGACGATGAAGCTGATGAACCCCGTCCACGCCGGGCGGGCGGGCACGGTCGCCGAAGTGCTCGTGCCCAATGCGACGATGGTCGCCAAGGGCCAGCCCCTGATCCGCCTGAGCTGACGCGATGATCCGCCGACTGTTCATAGCCAATCGCGGCGAAATCGCGCTGCGCGTGATCCGCACTGCCCGGGCGATGGGAATCACCACGGTCCTTGGCGTCTCCAGCGCCGATGCTGCCTCGCTCCCCGCGCTGATGGCGGACGAGACGGTCCTGCTCGGCCCCGGCCCCTCCTCGCAAAGCTACCTCGCGATCGAAAAGGTGGTCGCCGCCATCACCGCTGCGAACTGCGATGCGGTTCACCCCGGCTACGGCTTCCTCTCGGAAAATGCCGCGTTCGCAAAGGCCGTTGCACAAGCCGGCGTCCGCTTCGTCGGCCCGGACATCGCAACGCTCGAAGGCATGGGCGACAAGCTCGCCGCCCGCGCCCTCGCGCTTGAAGCCGGGCTCCCGGTCCTGCCGGGTGGCGAGGCGGCCACGCGCGAAGCCGTCCACGCCCGCGCCGCCGAAACCGGCTATCCGCTGCTCCTCAAGGCCGTCGCGGGCGGCGGCGGCAAGGGCATGCGCCGCGTCGACCGCGCCGAGGATCTCGATACCGCGCTCGATATGGCGCAGGCCGAAGCGCAGGCCGCGTTCGGCAACAGCGCTGTCTATGTCGAGCGGTTCGTGGCGAGGGGCCGCCATGTTGAAGTCCAGCTCCTCGGCGATGGCACCCACGCGATCCACCTCGGCACGCGCGATTGCTCGATCCAGCGCCGCTTCCAGAAGCTGGTGGAGGAGGCTCCCGCCCCCGCCATGCCAGAAGCGGCGCGCGCGGGCATCGAAAGCGCCGCAGTCCGCCTCGCACAGCACATCGGCTATCGCGGCGCGGGCACGGCCGAGTTCCTCGTCGATGCGACTGATTTCTCGTTCTACTTTCTCGAACTCAACGCGCGCATTCAGGTCGAGCACCCCGTCACCGAAGCGATCACCGGCGTCGATCTCGTCGAGCAGCAGTTGCTCGTCGCTTCCGGCAAGCCGCTGACGCTGACCCAGCCCATGGTCCGCCCCGTCGGCCACGCCATCGAAGTGCGCATCAACGCCGAGGACCCGGAGGCCGATTTCCGCCCCGCCCCAGGACGCATTACCCGCGCAGCATGGCCCGCAGGCCCCGGCATCCGCGTCGACACCCATATCGCGGCAGGCGGCGAAGTGCCCCCGTTCTACGATTCCCTCCTCGGCAAGCTGATTGTCCACGGCGCGACCCGCGAGGAAGCCGTCGCCCGGCTGCAATCCGCCCTCGCCCGCCTCGCCATCGAAGGCGTGCCGACCACCGCCGGGCTCCACGCCCGCATTGCCGCCGATCCGCGCTTTGCCACAGGCGGCGTCGACACCGGTTTCCTCACGGGATTAGCCCAATGACAACGCTCAAGCTGGTCGACGTGACCATGCGCGATGGCAACCAGAGCCTGTGGGGCGCCACCGGCCTCAACACCGCGCACATGCTGCAAGCCGCCGCGCTGACCGAGGCCTGCGGCTTTCGCGCCATCGACTTCACCTCGTCGAGCCACATGGCCGTCGCGGTGCGCTACTTCCAGAACAACCCGTGGGAACGCCTGCGCCGCATGTCGGCGGCGATGCCGACAACGCCGCTGCAATTCATCACCACCGGCCTGCGCTTCATCGCGTGGCAGCAGGCGGACCCCGAATTCATGCGCCTCGTCTACCGCGCGCTGCAACTGAACGGCGTCGGCCGCTTCGTTTTGCTCGATCCGATGCACGAAGTGCCCGCCGTCATCGAGGCCGCGCGTCTGGTGAAGGAGGAAGGCAGCGCCGAGGTGATGTGCGCCCTGACCTTCACCCTCTCCGAGTTCCACACCGACCAGTTCTACGCCGATTTCGCCCGCGCCGTCGGCCAGAGCCCGGATATCGACCTGTTCTATATCAAGGACCCCTCGGGCCTCCTCTCGCTCGACCGTGTGCGCACGCTGGTGCCTGCGGTGAAAGCTGCCATCGGCAATCGCCCGCTTGAGATCCACGCCCACACCACCATCGGGCAAGGCATGCTCTCGAGCCTCGAGGCGGCCAAACTGGGGATCAGCGCGATCCATGTCGGCATCGGCGCGGCGGGGGACGGCTCCTCGCTGCCCGAGGCGAACCGCATGCTCGCCAATCTCGAAGAGGCAGGCCACACCGTCGAGATCGACCGCGCCGCACTGGCGAAACTGACGTCCTACTGGAACCGCCTCGCGCTCGCCGAAAACCTGCCGTTCGGGCAGCCGCAGAACTTCGATGCCAGCTTCCTGCGCCACCAGATCGCGGGCGGCGTGATGACGACGACTGCGCGTCAGCTCGCCGAACTCGGCCTCGCGGACCGCCTCCCCGCCGTCATCGCCGAGACCGAGCAGGTGCGCGCCGAGCTCGGCTATCCGATCATGGTCACGCCCTTCCCGCAGATGGTCATGAGCCAGGCGCTTTTCAACGTGATCGGGGATCGCCGCTATGCCCAGGTCTCCGACCAGGTGATCCGCTACTGCCTCGGCAAGTTCGGCAAGCCGACCTCGCCCATCGACAAGCATGTGCTCGCCGCGATCATGGACCGCCCGCGCGCGCGCGAGCTCGAAAACGAGCCGACTTTCCCCGCGCTCGGCGATCTCAGGCGCCAATTCGGCCATGCCATGCCGGACGAGGAATTTCTCCTGCGCGCGGTGATGCCGCCCGAGCAAGTCGATGCGATGCTCGCCGCCGGCCCATCGCGCGCCACCTACACCCCTGAGGCCGCGCCGGTCATCGCCTTGCTGCGCAAGCTGGCGGCAAAGCCCACCGCGCGCGACCTTGTCATCGAACGCGGAAGCTTCCGCCTCGCCCTTCATGCCGGAGCCGGTCTGTGAGCATTTCCCCCGAATACGCCGCGCGGCTCAAGGATGCCGCCGGTTACATCTTCGATATGGACGGCACGATTGCGCTGGGCGACGCGCAAAGCGGCGGACACAATGCCTTGCCCCATGCGGTTGCGCTGCTGGAGGCACTCAAGGCGCGCGGCACACCCTTCGTCGTTTTCACCAATGGCACGGCCAAGCCGCCTGCCGCCTATGCCACATCGCTGCGCAAGGCCGGGTTCCCGGTGGAAGACGCGCAGATGCTCACCCCCTCGTCCTCCACCGCCGACTGGCTGAAGCGCACCGGGATGGGCAAAGTGCGCGTGCTGGGCAATCCCGGCTGCCGCGCCCCGCTTGATGACGCGGGGCTCGATGTCGTGGGGCCTGACGAAGCCGCCGAGGGCGTGGAAGCGGTCTACACCGGCTGGTTCCGCGAGTTCGACTTCCCGGCGCTTGAGGCCGCCTGCGATTCGCTCTGGAAAGGCGCAAAGCTGCTCACCGCAAGCAACGTGCCCTTCTTCGCCACCGCCAACGGCCGCGCCATCGGGGCCAGCTATCCGATCAACGCGATGCTGACCGCCATGACAGGCAAGCGCCCGCGCATCCTCGGCAAGCCCTCCCGCGTCGCCTTCGATACCGCGCGCCTGCTGATGAACCTCCCCCGCAGTGCGACAAAGCGGATGGTCGTCGTGGGTGATGACCCCGCCCTCGAAATGCGCATGGCCAACGCCGTGGGCGCGCTCTCGGTCGGCATGGCGACAGGCATCATGGCCAAGGGTGCCGAGCTTCCCGAGCGCGACCGCCCCGCTGTCCTGCTCGACAGCCTGAAGCCGCTGCTGGACCTGCTCTAGCGCTTCCTCGCGGTCGGGGCGTGGAAGTCAGGCGGCTTGGCTGACACCCACGCGACAAACTTCGCAATGACCGGATCGGCTCGCAGCGCCGCCACATCCGTGCCGATCCGCGCCAGTTCGCCATTGCTGAACTGCGCGTGGAGCGTGCGGTGGCAGATCGGGTGAACGGCCACCGTTTCGCGCCCGCCCCGGCTTTTCGGCACTGGATGGTGCCATTCCACGCGGCGTCCCAGCGCCCGCTCGCAGAGCCAGCACTGCTGCGCCGACGACTCTGCCATCCCGCCTACTCGGTGCCCTGCGGCTCGTCGGTAACCTGGCCTGCGCGCCAGAGGTAAAGGCCAGCGGCGATGATGACCGCAGCGCCGAGCAAGGCCGTTGCATCGGGCGTTTCGCGGAACAGCAGCCAGCCATAGAAGCCGGCGACGATCAGCTGGAAATAGGTCATCGGCGCCACCGTCGCCGCGCCTGCGCGCGAGGTTGCCATGTAGATCAGCGCATGGGCGCTGCTGCCGGTCACCGCGATGATCGCACTCTTGATGACGACGCTGGCCGGCGGCACGCCGACATGCAGGATCGTGATGCCGCTGAAATGGCCGATCACGGTGAACAAGATCAGGAACAGCGTCGCAAAGATCGCGACATTGACCTGCATCGAAAGCGCCGAGCCGTATCCCTGCACCGCGCGGTTGCCGATGATGAGGAGCGACATGCCCATCGCGGCGAGCAGCGGCAGCAGCGCAGCCGGGCCAATCACGACGAAGTTGGGCCGCAGCACGATCAGCACGCCGACGAACGCGACCACGCTGGCGATCCACGTCTCGCGCCGCATCGGCTCACCGATCAGCAAGGATGCCAGCAGCGCCGTCACCATCGGGCTGGTAAACGAGATTGCTACCGCCTCGGCAATCGGCATGATCTGCACGGCGGTAAAGAACGTGGTAGCAGAAAACGCGACACCGAAGCCGCGCGCGGCATGCCAGCCCACCTTGTCCATCCGGAAACCGGCCCAGCCTTCACGCCAGAGCAGGATCGCGCCGAGCCCGATGGTTCCGGCGACGTAGCGCAGCGCTCCGATCGCCGGCCCGGGCCAGAGCCCGGCCATCGACTTCACCAATGTGTCACCCGTGGTGAGAAGCGCAAAACCGCCAAGGGCAAACAGCAATGCGGCCGCTTCGCTGCGGTTTTCTGCCAAGTCTCTCAAGCCCCCCTGATCCAGACTGACGGTTGTGCGCGGGTGGCTGCCTTGTCAACGCGGCATTGCGCAAGGTTTCAAATTGCATCGCGAGCGCGGAACTGCGCCGGCCAGTTATCCGTCAAAACTTCAAAGCGCTCTCTGGCAAGGTAAAAACCGTTAGGTTAGGCCAAGAGTATGAAGGGCTCGACGACAGGGGCAGCCGCCATGCCCGATTCAGGCACGCCTCTGCACCTCGCGGACGGGCAGGCGCTGGCGGTCAGCGGCGGCAGCGTGCTTGGGGCGATTGCGGCTCTGCTGGCCCTCGATCAGTTGCTGCTCCTCGTATATCTGGGCATCGCCGCGCCCATGCTGGTCATTCCGGGGCTGGCCGGCACGATCTGGCTGGCCTTGCTGGTGCGCCGCGGCGCAGCCGGGCTAGGCGCCATCCCCCTCACCCGGCTCGCCCTGTGCCTGCTCGCCGCCTTCATCGTGCTCGTGCTCGGCGGCGAAGGCCGGCTGTTCTACGCCAACATCGATTGGCAGGTCCGCGATGCCGTGCTGCGCGACATGGCGGTCAACCCGTGGCCGTTCGCCTATGTGGCAGACGGCACGCCGACCCTGCTGCGTGCGCCGATCGGCATGTACCTCCTCCCCGCGCTCGCGTGGAAGGCCGGGGGCACGACCGCAGGAACCGCTGTCCTCATCCTGCAGAACACGGCCCTCATCGGCGGCCTCCTCGCGCTCGGATCGGTATTGTTCGAAACGGCGCGCGACCGCCTGCTCGGTCTCGTCACGATGCTTGCGTTCGGCGGGCTCGATGTTGTCGGCAATATCCTCAGCCGTCATCCGATGATCGACCACCTCGATGGCTGGAGCCCGGGACTTCAGTTCAGCTCGACGATGACGCTCGCTTTCTGGGTGCCGCAGCATGCCTTTGCGGGGTGGATCGCCGGGCTGCTCTACATGCTCCACCGCACGGACCGGATCAGGCTGGGCACGTTCCTCGCGATCATCCCGCTCACCGCGCTGTGGTCGCCGCTAGCGATGATCGGCGCGCTGCCGTGGGCGGCGCTGGCCGGCGTGCAGACCCTGATGCAACGGCAACTGCGCGCAGCGGACATCCTTGTCCCGGTACTCGCCACGCTGCTGGTCATCCCCGGCCTAGCCTTTCTCGCGGCGGCGGGCGATGACGTTGGCATCCGGCCCTACTTCATCAATCCCCGGCTTTATCTGCTGTGCATCGAGATGGAAGTCCTGCCGTGGATGTTCCCGGCCTTGGCCCTGCGCGCGCGTTCGCCCTTCGGTGTGGCGGCGCCAGTGCTCGCGACCGCCGTGCTCGTCGCGATCCCGTTCGTCCAGATCGGCTGGTCGATCGACTTCATGATGCGCGGCAGCATCCCCTCGCAGACGGTGCTCGGCCTGATCATGGCGGACAGCCTCGCGCGCACCCCTCATTGGCGAACGCGCGGCTGGCACTGGTTCATCGCGGTGATGCTGTGCCTTGCTTCGGTCACCGGCCTTCACGAAATCCGCCGCGCGATTACCTTACCGGCGGTCGGCGGCGGCACCTGCACCTTCTTCAAGGCGTGGGACCAGGAATTCGCGCATTACCCCAAGGGCAGCTACCTCGCGCCCCTGCCCAAGGTATCGCCCTGGCTGATCGGGCCTAACCTCACGCTCGTGCCGGTCAGGGAGCCTGCACAGTGCTGGGAGCGGCACTGGATCAGGCCGCTGGGCGTCTAGCTCCGGCGCGAAACCACGGCGAACAGCGACAGCCCGATCGGCATCTGGACTTTGCCCAGGATATGCCGCTCCAGCCCGAACACACGCTCCAGCGCGCCGTTCAGCAGCTTGCCGGGAATGGCATCGAGCGCGGCATGTCGCCCGGTCAGGCGCTGCGCCTGGCGTTGCAACCACGCCACCGGAAACAGCAGGCTGTTGAAATAGCCGATCCGCTCGACCTTGAGGCCCGCTTTCGCGATGCACTGCTCCAGCGAGCGCCGGGTATAGCGCCGGTGGTGGTGGTGGATGACGTCATGCTCCGACCATAGCGAAGGCACTGCCGGCACGGTGAGCACCAGCTTGCCCTTATCGCGCAGCAGGGCGCCAAGCCGCTGCAACGAGGCATCGTCGTCCTCGATATGCTCCAGCACATCGAGCAGAGCGATGAGGTCATAGCTGCCGTTCTCGCGCGCGACCTGATCGGGCAGCGCGCCGAAATCGATCTCGGCCAATTGCTTCGCCGCCGCCTTGGCGCGCGCGGCAGGATCATATTCGAACGCATCGAGCTTGCCGTACCGGGCCAGCAGCGCAAGATTGCCCCCCGTGCCGCAGCCGGCCTCGAGCACTTTCGCGCCAGCAGGAGGACAGGCGAACCGTTCGATCAGGCTGGCAATGATGCGACGACGAGCGACAAACCACCAGTGTTTGTCCTCGATTGCGCTCATGCTCTCATACGCTGTGGGGTCCACGAAGTGTCCTCATGTGTCATGTCCGAAGGGCCCGGATTTCCGCCGGCTCCCTCTGATCCGCTTTCGCCTTCGACAATATAGAGCGGCCGCTGGCGCACTTCCTTGGCGATGCGGCCGACGTATTCGCCCAGAATGCCGATGCTGAGCAACTGGATGCCACCGAGCATCAGCACGCTGACCATGATCGAGGCATAGCCCGGCACATCGATGCCGGTGCTGAGCGTGTGAAAGATCAGGAACGCAGCATAGGCAAACGCGATCAGCGCGGTCACCCCGCCGACATAAGTCCAGATCCGCAAGGGCGCCGTGGTCGAGGCCGTGATCCCGTCGATGGCGAGGCCCCACAGGCGGCGGAAGCGCCACTTGGTTTCGCCAGCGTGGCGCGAGGCGCGCGAATAATCGACCGTCGCGACCTTGAAACCCACCCAGGCGAACAGGCCCTTGTTGAAGCGCGCCGTTTCGCCGAGGCTGTTGACAGCATCGACCACCGTCCGGTCCAGCAGGCGAAAATCGCCGACGTTCTCCGGGATCGGGGTTTCCGAAACCATGTTTATCGCGCGGTAAAAGCCGTTGGCGGTCAGACGCTTGAAGCGGCCATCCGTCGAACGGTCGATCCGGCGGGCGTTGACCACCTTGGCGCCAGCCAGCCATTCGCGCACCAGCTGCGGCAGCACTTCGGGCGGATCCTGAAGATCGACGTCCATCGGCACGACCGCGTCCCCGCGGGCGCGGCGCATGCCGGCGGCAAGCGCGGCTTCCTTCCCGAAGTTGCGGGAAAGGCGCACGAAGCGGATCTGCGGATCGCGTGCTGCAAGCGCCTTCAGTATCTCGGGCGTGCGATCGCTGCTGCCGTCATCGACAAACAACAGCTCTGCCTTGGCCCCCGCTCCGATCAAGGCAAGCGCCCGTTCCAGATGCGGCTGGATCGCCTCGACAAAGCTGCCGATGCTATCCTCTTCATTGAACACGGGGATGATGATGGAAAGCTGCATCGTTCTGTCTACTCCGCGTTCAACTCTATGCAACTGTAGTTAATCATTGGTAACCTGCACAGCCGCCAAAGGCGCGAAAATGCCCAAATTCCGGGCGATCCGTATCATCCGCATCGTGATTTAGATTTCCTGAAGGTTTCGGCGATATTCACCACGCATCGGAAGAGTGTGCTGACCATTGTCGGTTCATCCCTTCCGCCAAGAGAACAGGGAAATCTGCATGAACGCATTTGGCCGCAAGTCCGGAGTCAGCGGGGGCAGCACTGCGATGCGCCCGTCGTTCGGCGTGGCGCGTCCGATGAAGTCGGGCGACGGTTCGGTTGCACCAATTCCGGTGCCAGCGGGTGGCGAGCAATTCCCGCCCCTCCCGAACATGGATGCTGACAACGGTTCGAAGGACAAGTCGGACGCGATGACGCGTCTGGCTGATCGCATCAACGGGGTCAACGAACCCAACTATCAGGCAGAAGGCTTCGAAGCCTCGGTCCACAAGATCAAGGAACAGGTGCTCCCGCGCCTGCTCGAACGCGTGGATCCCGAAGCGGCGGCCACGCTGACCAAGGAAGAGCTGTCCGAGGAATTCCGCCCGATCATCATGGAAGTGCTGGCCGAACTGAAGGTCACGCTCAACCGGCGCGAACAGTTCGCGCTGGAAAAGGTGCTGATCGACGAACTCTTGGGCTTCGGTCCGCTCGAGGAACTGCTCAACGACCCTGAAATCTCCGATATCATGGTCAACGGGCCTGAGCAGACCTACATCGAAAAGAAGGGCAAGCTGGTCATCGCGCCGATCCGGTTCCGCGATGAAAGCCACCTGTTCCAGATCGCGCAGCGCATCGTGAACCAGGTCGGCCGCCGCGTCGACCAGACCACGCCGCTGGCCGACGCCCGCCTGAAGGACGGCAGCCGCGTCAACGTGATCGTGCCGCCGCTCTCCCTGCGCGGCACCGCGATCTCGATTCGTAAGTTTTCCGAGAAACCGATCACGCTCGACATGCTGCGCGACTTCGGGTCGATGTCGGACAAGATGTGCACCGCGCTCAAGATCGCGGGCGCTTGCCGGATGAACGTCGTCATCTCGGGCGGTACGGGTTCGGGTAAAACCACCATGCTCAACGCCCTCTCGAAGATGATCGATCCGGGCGAGCGCGTGCTGACCATCGAAG